>NZ_JBWKXT010000030.1:0-75824 GCF_059423245.1 Pseudomonas sp. GW460-LB5 | reverse complement strand
TCCTGTACTACTGCTTCTGCCTGGGCCTGCGGGGCAAGCACGCCCTCGACCCCAAGTGCGAAGACATCATCAACGCCCTGATCTCGCGCATGCACACGGTCATCCGCGAACTGCGTGGCCCCCTGCCGCAAGAGGTGTGCGACCCCTACACCAACGTCGTTCATTGCCCCCACCGCCCGCGACGCTGGGAGTGGCCCTGGTGGAGCCCGCTGGTGATCTCGGCCGTCGCCATGGTCTGCGCTTACAGCTACTACAGCTACCGCCTTGACCTGCTCACCGCCGAAGTCCTGGAATCGCTCGACGCGATTCTGCAGCAGTAGCAGGGGACGCCACATGCCTAGCCAATCCGATTTGCGCTTTACCTTCCAGCCGCTGGTGGGCCGGAGTGAATTCGAAGTGGTGTCGTTCGAGCTGGACGAAGCCATCAGCACGCCTTTCCAGCTGAAGCTGGAACTGGTCAGTTTTGAAGACGATGTCGACTTCGGTCAGTTGCTCGACAAGCCGGTGCTGTTCACGATCTGGCACGGCGAGCGCCCGCTGCGCTACGTGCACGGCCTGGTCAGCACCTTCAGCCAGGGTGAAACGGGCTTCCATCGCACCCGTTATCGCGCCCTGGTCGAACCCGTGCTGGCCCGCGCCGGGCTGCGCTCGAACTGGCGCATCTTCCAGCAGAAAACCGTGCCGCAGATTCTCGAGATCATGCTCAAGCGCCAGGGTATCACCGGCTACGAGCTGAGAAGCATCGACAAGCACGAGGTGCGCGAGTTCTGCGTGCAGGCCGGTGAAACCGACCTCGACTTCATCGCCCGCCTGGCCGCCGAAGAGGGTTTCATCTACCGCTTCGAGCACACGCCAAAACTGCACAAGCTGCTCATCACCGACCGGCTGCTGGGGCTGGGGCAGCTCAGCCAGGGCGCCATCAAGCCCGATGACGATGACGAAGGCTTTTTCGAGCCGGACGACACCGACCCCAACCAGGTGCTGTACCACGCCAACAGCGGCGGCGATCAGGCCAGGCCGTGCCTGCGCCGCCTGCGTTACAGCGAGCAGGTACGTACCGCGCGCCAGGTGCAGCGCGACTACACCTTCACCCACCCGGCCTACCGCCAGGAGCAGCGTGCCGAGGGCAGCGACCTCAGGCACCAGTCCACCACGTACGAGCGCTTCGACTACCCCGGTCGCTACAAGCGCGAGGCCGTCGGCGCTCCCTTCACTGCCACCCGCATCACAGCCTGGCGCCATGACGCTCGCATGGCCGAGGTGGAAGGCGACGATGTGCGCCTGCAGCCGGGGCTGAGCTTCACCCTGATCGGGCACCCGCGCGAAGACCTGAACAGGCATTGGCGGGTAAGCCGCGTGCACCACGAAGGCACCCAGTTCACCAGCCTTCAGGAGGAAGCTGCAGGTGCCCGGCAAGGTACCCGCTACTGCCAAGAGGCTGTGCTGGTGCCCGGCAGAACCGAATGGCGCCCGGCGCCGTTGCCCAAGCCGCGCATCGACGGCCCGCAGATGGCAACGGTGGTGGGGCCCAAGGGCGAGGAGATCTACTGCGACCCATGGGGCCGGGTGAAGGTCAGCTTCCCCTGGGACCGGGAAAGCCAGGACAACGAGTTCAGTTCCTGCTGGGTACGCGTGTCGCAAGGCTGGGCCGGCGGCAGCTGGGGTTCGATGGCCATTCCGCGCATTGGCCAGGACGTGATCATCCAGTACGTCGACGCCGACCCGGACCAGCCGATGATCACCGGGCGCACCTACTGTGGCAATCAGCTGCCGCCGTATGACCTGCCCAAGCACAAGACGCGGATGACCATCAAGAGCCAGACCCATAAGGGCGATGGTTTTAACGAGCTGCGTTTCGAGGATGAACTGGGCAAAGAAGAAGTGTTCATCCATGCCCAAAGGAACCAGGTCAATGTGGTGGGCAATGACGAAACCACGACTATTGGGCGCAATCGCGTGGAGCAGGTCGGTAATGATGAGCAACTGAGCATCGGCAGCAACTTCCGCCAGGACACGGCCCGTGACCATACCCAGGTCATTGGGCAAAACAGCCGTGTGGACATCAAGCATGACCTGAACGAACAAGTGGGCAACAACCGCAGCCAGACAACGGGGGCCAACCAGCGGGTTGTCATCGGCAACAACAGCGAGCTTGTGATCAAAGGGGCTCAATCGATCAGCGTCGGGCAGGGGGTGCAACAACGCACGACGGTCTATCAGTTGCTGGCCAGTGAACGCATCGAGTTCAGAAGCCCTGGCGCCAGCATCGTGCTGGATGCCCAGGGCATTACCATCAGCGGCTTGACACTCGACCTGCAGGGGCAGACCAAGGCGACTGGCGAAGGGAACGCCAGTAGCGAGCCACTTGAGCTTACGCCTGACGCCAGCAACCAGTGCGAGGCCAAGTCGTGATGAGTAGCGAGGCTTTGGCCAACATCATAGAAGGGCACCATGCGGCGCACCTGCATTGTCATGTACTGATAGACCCCCTTGCCATCGCGGGTAGAAGCGACCATGCACTGCTTGCACAACTGCGCGAAGCGTTGGGCGAGGCCGCGTTGACCCGAGTGCACAGGGCTGATCTGGCCCATGCACCCCACCTGCACCCGGTACTGGTATGCCTGGCCTCACCCGGAGCGATGCCCAGCCGCACGCTGCTGGAGCTGACCGCGCGCACAGCGCAAAGAGGGCTGCATCAGCGCCGTCGCTACCTGAGCGGCTGGCTGTTCAGTGAGGCTGCGCCGGTCACCCTAGCCGCCCATGTCTCGGCCCTGTGTCGAATACCCAATGCCGAGCGGGCGTTCAGCTTCTATCCGGTCTACGAACCTGTTCGCCTGGAATTGCTTGCAGCAACGTTCGAACGGGTCGAGCAAGGCCCGTGGTGGCCGGTCAGCAACTGGCTGTTCCTGAGCAGTGGCGGCAGATTGTCGAGCCTGAAAGGGCAAAGTGGGCAGCGCCATCCTTTGCCGGGGCCTGCCCGGCGCATCCAGGATGACGTGCCGTTGATCGAGCAAGTGCTGGCTATGTGGAGAGTGTTGCGCGCGGGCTCGCACGACGCGAGCCATTGCCAGATACCGCCATTTGCCGCCGTGCGTGTATCCAACCATATCGATGACGCTCGCGGACTGGGCTTGAGCACACAGGAAGACATTGTGGTGTTTGCCCTCCATCACCTGTGCATCCACCCCAGGCTCCATACCGTTGCCGCGGTGCGCAGGATGGTAGACGCCGCCGTCGGCGATCACCGACCGCTCGCCCCGATGCTCGCCCGCTACTCCGAGGCGCAATGGTGCCATCTGATCGATCCCCTACCTGAAGCCGAGAGGCGCTTATGACCCTCAGCCAACGTATCGCCATTGCGGCAGCCGAAGCCGGGCTGCCGCACGACCAGTGCATGTCCTGCGAGCGCCAGGGCCTGCCGATCCTGCCGCTGCGCCGCGCCCTGGTGCCGGATGCGCGCCCAGGTTGCGTCACCACCGTCGCCGGTAGCCTGCACGTTACAGCCAAGATGGGCCTGCGCACCTTGCGCATGGGTTACCTGTATGTGCTGCTGGACCAGCAGGTCTGGCATGCCTACGAAGTCAGCGAACAGGGCCACCTGCGCCGCTTCAACCCCTATGAACCGTCAGACGGCCTGCCCGCATCGCTGCCTGAAAAGTGCGTGAATGAAAACCACGATATCCCTTCTGCCTTCCTGAACATTGATACCGACCGGTATGGCACAGCCTGGCTGGCCTTCTCCAGCGATGCCTGGCCGGTCAGCGTGCTGAATGCCTACAAGAAGGGCCAGGCGCCCGCGCACCGCTTCGAGGGGGTCGACCTGACCCAAGCCCGCAACAACCCTGAATTGCTGGGCATTGCCATGACGCCCGACAACCTGCAGGTCGACAAGGAGGTGTTCGAGTACGCACAGCGCGGCTGCTCACCGTTCGACAGTGCACATGGGTTTCACAGCCGCTGGCTGCGCCGGTTTGCCATGCGGGGCTATCTGGTCAACGCGATGACCCGGCACACGCTGGAGAACGGCGTGCTGGCGGTGGTGCTCGACGATACCGTTGGGCTGATTCAAGAGTTCAACCATCAGCGCCTGAACTGGGTGGTGAAGCGTCAGCTCTGGCGTGAGGACCCCATGCGCGCCTACCAATTACAGACTTCGCAGATCCTGCAGGCCATTCGCGCCACGCAGCGGGAGTGGGCGGCGCAGAAGGTGCCTTCGCTGGAGCCGATGGCGGGTAGAGGGCCGTTTGTACCGGTTGATCCGACGGTAGAGCGGCCGCGCATGGTCGAGCAAGCGATGAAGGACAGCGACGATAAACTCGAACAGCGCTACCACGAACCGCAACGGGCGGCGTTCCAGGCCGGGTATGACCAGCAGGAAGCCGAGTTCCAGCGCTTCATCGACAAGGACGCCCGTGCTTACGCCGCGCTGTTCGACACGCCCATGTTCAAGGTGGCCGAGCAGTATGATTACGACGGCGATCATCGTGAATCTGGCGTAGCGTATGCCAAGACCATGGCGCTGTGCCTGGGTGGCGGGATTACCGAGGCGATTGTGCCTGGCGCGGCTCCTGCGGCCGGCACCAGCGAAACCCTCTGGCTGAAATGGCTAGAGGATCCAGACAGCCCACCCTACCGCGCATTGCTGATGCGCGACCGTACGTTGTTGGCTGGCCTGCTTCCCAGCTTTTCTGCTGCCGAAACCATCAACTGGAATGACAGCGACAAGCTTTACTCGATGCTGAGCAAAATCATCGCCAGCGACGATGCCGGCTTGCGCATGCGCAACACCCTCAAGCAGGCCATTGCCGAAACCCAAGGCGCGCTCAACGCCGCCAGCCAACGCTTGTCGCCCAATTTGCCACCTGGCATTCAGACCGCCGTGCGGCACCTGAACAGTGCAACCCAGTTCCTGTACAACGGCGTGCACCTCATCGAGCTGGAAGTGAAGATGAAGCTGGGGGAGTACTACGCCTTGCAGAGTGCTCATCTACGCGAATTACAGCACAAGGCCAATGCCTCGATTGCCGAGGCCAGGGACCGGATGCATCGCAACATCGATGACATCGACATTCATTCGACCAAGGCCTGGAACAAGGTGCGGCCGATCATCCAGCACGGGTTGATGAGCCTGGCCGTGCTGGACCCGCGGTTTACCCACACCATGATCAGCGTAACGGTGTGGGTCGAGGGCACCGCTGAAGACGTGCGTGGCCGGTTGATTGAGGAAGCCAGCATGAAGGTGACCCAGGCGAGCAGCTTGGCGCAGCGTACCTTGGTGGAGGTCTCGGTCGCGGCGGGGACGCTCGAGTCGAATGCGCGAAAGGTGTTGCAGGGCATGCGTATTACTTCCCAGCAGGCGGCGCAGTTGGTGCGAACTGGTTTTAGCGGCTTGCGTGGAGCGGCAGGCAGTTGGGAGTTGCTGCTGGCTATAGGTGGCTTGTATTTGCAGCATGACGCTCTGAGCAGGAATCAGGAAAAAGCGGAAGCGGAGATTGGGCCGAAGGCTTACGAAGCAAAATTGGCATTGCAAGGTTCGCAATTGGGACTGTTGGGAGGGCAACTTGAGGTGGTTGGACTTGTATTGAGGTCAACTGCTGGCCGAATGGGGGGGGCGTGGACCAAAGCCGCTGTAGCCACTGGAGGGGCCTTGATAAGGCTGGGGGCGGTAGTAAGCTCTGTTGCTGGGTTTATCGAAGCCGCTCAGGCTATTTCATCTGCTAAACGCGCTACTACAGCGGGTGACAGTGTAGCGATGGCGTATTTCTATTTCTCTGCAGCGACTTTTGGGACCGGAGCCATTTTCTTTGCAGGAGCGGTATTCAATGCTTCTCTGCTTGGCCCATTAGGTATTGCTGTGATACTGGTGCTGTTAGCATATACGGCGAGCAAACAAGCTGAAAGAAATGAATCAGACCTACTGGAGCGTTGGGCAAGGCGATGCTGCTTTGGAAAAGCAGATGAAACGCCTATTATTCATTGGGACACTCCAGAATATGCGGATATAGCTTTTGCCGAGCTCAATGCTGCAACGCTGGGTATGCAAGCTAAGCTGCACTTTGAGTCAAGCCTCATAACCAACCCGACAGTGCCTCGGATAGGTGGGTTGGTTGGGTTAGAAGTAGAGCATAAACTGAAATTTCAGATCGTCTTGCCTAGGTATAGGGAAAATGACTCTGCGTATAGCTGGAGTTTGATAGTGCATCGCCATGGAGATGGAGATTTTCCAGAGTTTTCCGGCGGGGAAATCCTTGTTGGTGAAGAGTGCCATGCTTCTTTTAGTGCTGTTTCCCAATCGGTTAACTATTCTGATTTTTCTTCACCGCGCCTTCCTGACTACAAGAGTGATATCGCTTTTGAAAAAAAATTGCATATCGCGGTAGCAGGTGATCAAGAGTTAACGAGTCTAGAGATTTCTGGAGTTGTTGAGCTTCTGCCGACGATAGGAAGTCACTCCGTAGTAGCAGCGACATTACTAGTAATGTTTTGGCCAGATCGTACTATAGACAGTGCGTATGCCGAGGTATGTAACCGGAGGCAGAATGATTGAGCGTGAGTCAAGAGTTTTATGGAAGCGAGAATTGGGCTGGAGCCATGATCTGCCGCATGTGGATGAAGAAACAGTCCCCCGTTTCAATCTGGAGGATATCAGCCCGTCGCCGAACCATATTGACGATGTCTATCTGGAGTTATCGAGGTCCACTCTAATATTGCGTGGCGTTCTGGCCTTGCTCGGTATTCCCGCATTACTGTTCTTTTTTGGTTTGACGCTGTGGTTGTACTGGACTGTCTTGAGTTATGGCTGGACGCGTGAATGGATGATGTACGTTATACTGATTATTGGACCTCTTGTTTGGTTTGGAGGTGTGTTTTCGGTTGTGAAGTTAGATTTGATGCTGCCAAGAGACGAGCCCATTCGCTTTAATCGTCTGCGGCGGAAGGTCTATTTCTATCAATTCCGATACCATTACGTTTACTTGTTCAGCCGTAAGCACTGGGGTGTAAAACCTGTCGCCTACAACTGGGACGACGTAACCGCGGAAGTTTACCGCGTCTACGCTCCCGGCCACGGCGGCCTTATCGAAAATGTCAAGCTGTCGGTCCGCAACCCGGAAACCAACGAAGTCATCGATCGCGTGGAGTTCGCCTCCAACCTATACAAGGGTGAAGCCTACTGGGCCATCGCCCGGCTGTTCATGCAACAAGGCCCCGAAGCCTTGCCAAAGTTCGTGCACCCACCCCGCGACTGGAACGACGACGATGGTCTGAGCCACATGCACTGCCTGGCGCCAAAGGTTGAATGGCCAGCGGACATTGACCGCGAATCCCGTACTGCACCGTCTGAAGGAGAAGCCCTATGAATCCGGTTGTACTTGTAGGCCACCAACACAACTGTCCGCTGCATGGGGTAAACCAGGTCGAAAGCGGGAGCGCTACGTATACGTTTAACGGCAGGCCGGTCGCCAGGGTAGGTGACCGGACCACCTGTGGCGCGGTGATAGAGAGTGGGGCCGGGCATTTCCTGATCGAAGGTGCGGCGGTGGCCCGCAAAGGCGACCGGACGGATCACGGTGGTGTGCTTGAGGAGGGGGATGCCGGGTGGCTGCTGTAAGAGGGGCTTGTGAAGCAGGTATTGAAGTGGATGGCACCGGCTACGCCGGTGTTCGCGGCTAAAGCCGCTCCCACAAAGATGGTGTGTGACCTGGACTTGCGCCGTACCAGCAGGCAACGCGGTGGATGGCCCGCGCTTCGCCCGCACAGTGATCGTGCAAGCCTTAAGACGCCATGCAAGACAATGTGAGACAGTTAGTTTTTCAGCTATCTGCTGGCGCGTTGATCTGTTTGCCGGGTTTGGCGGCAATTTCAAGGGCTTGGCCGTCCCGCTGTTTGCCTTGGCGGGCCAGGCCTTCGAGTTGCGGTATCAGCATGCCTTCCGGCAAATGCCGCCAGAACCGCCCGGGCATGTGCAGGCGCAGGGCATCGGGGTTGAGGCGGGCGGGGTTGAAGGTATGGCGGTAATAGGTGCGCCATAGTTCGGCACCCGGGTCTTCAGCGTTGCGCGCCCATTGCTGCCAGCGCTCGGGGCACCGGCGTTGGTAATCGAACACCTGTCCGTCGAACCGAATGCCATCCTGTGGTGTGGCGATCAACCAGCGCAAACGCCCCAGGCGATCGGCAAAATGGGGGCTGGCACTCTCCAGAATGTCATGCGCCGGTTCGTGGTAGGCGACCAGATCAAGTTGCAGCCGTTCTGCCAACGCTTCTGGCAACGGCACGAAGCGCACAAACGCGTGCAGGTGATGCGCCTCTCGGCTGACTTGCTTGATGCGCCGTTGCAGTTCACTGCCCAATCGGTCGCCCGCCAGCATGGCCGTGCGGTCACCATGGGCCACCCGCCAGAGCACTTCGTACAACAGGTTCCACCGTTGCTCGCCGCAGTAACGCGCAGCCTGTTCCAACTGGTTCAGCAGCGCGGCAGGCACCTTGGCGCGAAAAGGGCCAGGGCCTTCGGGGGGCGACGCAGGCACTGCCAGCAGGTCTGCCATCGGGCCTTGTGACCAGGTGACTTGCGAAGGGTCGATGCCATGCCCGAGCAACACGCGGGCCTGATCCCGCCACGTGACGAACCGGTCATCGCAGTTGAGCGCAATCATCCCCACAGCCCCATCTGCACGGGTGCCTGCGGCTCCCGCAAACGTGCCCGCAGCAAGCCGCTGCGCAGCTCCCCCTGGGCTGGGCGGTAATCGCTGGTGACGATGAACGGCCGCGCCTTGTCCAGCACGCAGCGCAACTGGATCAGGTCGTCATAGCGGATTCGCCGTTCCCGGCGCAGCGCGACCAGGCGTTGCACGCTACGCAGACCAATACCGGGAATGCGCGCCAGCAGCGCAGGCTCGGCGCGGTTTACATCCAGCGGAAAAACGTCACGGTTGGCCAGCGCCCAGGCCAGCTTGGGGTCGATATCCAGCGCCAGGTTGCCGCTTTGCCCAAGCAGCTCACCCGCCTTGTAGCCGTAGCCACGCAGCAGGAAGTCGGCCTGGTAAAGGCGGTGCTCGCGCAGCAGCGGTGGGGCAGCCAGGGGCACGCTGCCCGGGCTGTCGGGGATCGGGCTGAAGGCTGAGTAATACACGCGCTTCAGGCCGTAACCTTGGTACAGCGACTCGGCATTGCGCAGCAGGGTGCTGTCGTCGGTGCTGTCGGCGCCGACGATGACCTGGGTGCTTTGCCCGGCAGGGGTAAAGCGCGGGGCCTTGGGTTCGTTGGCCACGGCTTGCTGGCCCTGGTGAATGACGCCCATGGCCTGACGGATGGTATGCGCGTGTTTTTCTGGCGCCAGGCGCTTGAGGCTGGCTTCGGTGGGCAGTTCGATGTTGACGCTGAGGCGGTCGGCCAGTCGGCCAGCCTCTTCGATCAGCAGCGGGTCGGCATCGGGGATGGTCTTGAGGTGAATGTAGCCGCGGAAGTTGTGCTCTTCGCGCAACAGCCGAGCTACGCGGATCAGCTGTTCCATGGTGTAGTCCGCCGAACGGATGATGCCGGAGCTGAGGAACAGGCCGCTGATGCAATTGCGTCGGTAGAAATCCAGAGTCAGGCGTACCACTTCCTCAGGGCTGAAGCGCGCGCGGGGGACGTTGCTGGAACGGCGATTCACGCAGTACTGGCAGTCGTACAGGCAGAAGTTGGTCAACAATACCTTGAGCAGCGATACGCAACGGCCGTCGGGGGTGTAGCTGTGACAGATACCCATGCCGTTGGTGGCGCCCAGGCCGTCGCCGCCGCGCGAATTGCGCTTGGGCGCACCGCTGCTGGCGCAGGATGCGTCGTACTTGGCGGCGTCGGCCAGGATGCCGAGCTTGGCGATGAGTTGCATGGGTCTGTCTCTTTGTACTGAATATTCATACAGTATTTTGAGATGTGCCGGATTGCAAGTGGTTGTACGCCAGCCATGCCCGAGTAAATCCGTCAGCTAAGCTTGAGGCTGACTTACGGAGAGCAACGAGGCGCGGAAAAGGTTATGAAAATTACCCTGAAGCCGGAGCTGGCACTGGCCGGGCTGGCCTTGGCCTTTGGCATGCTCAACGCCCAGGCTGCGGAAACCAGGAAGGTCGATGTCATGCTGGTGGGCGGTGGCATCATGAGCGCCACGCTGGCGGTCTGGCTCAACGAACTGGAGCCGGGCTGGTCAATGGAAATGGTCGAGCGCCTGGACAAGGTGGCCGAAGAAAGCTCCAACGGCTGGAACAACGCAGGCACCGGCCACTCGGCCCTGGCCGAACTCAACTACACCCCGGAAAAAGACGGCAAGATCGACATCAGCAAGGCGGTGGAGATCAACGAGTCGTTCCAGGTCACCCGCCAGTTCCTGGCCTGGCAGGTCAAACAGGGGGTTTTGAAGAACCCGCATTCGTTTATCAATACCACGCCTCACATGAGTTTCGTCTGGGGGGACGACAACATCCGCTTCCTGAAGAAGCGCTATGAAGCGCTGCAGGCCAGCCCGTTGTTCAAGCCCATGCAGTACTCCGAGGACCATGAGCAGATCCGCAAATGGGTACCGTTGATGATGGAAGGGCGCGACCCAAACCAGAAACTGGCGGTAACCTGGACCCCGATTGGCACCGACGTCAACTTTGGCGAGATTACCCGGCAATATGTGGGCTATCTGCAGACCCGGCCGAACTTCGATCTCAAGCTGTCCACCGAGGTACAGGAAATCACCCGTAACGGCGACGGTTCCTGGCATGTCGAGTACAAGAACCTCAACGATGGCAGCAAGGCGGCCACCGACGCCAAATTCCTGTTCATTGGTGCCGGCGGTGCGGCGTTACCCCTGCTGCAGAAGTCGGGTATCGACGAAGCCAAGGACTATGCGGGTTTCCCGGTCGGCGGTTCGTTCCTGGTCACTGATAACCCGGCCATCGCCCAGCGGCACATGGCCAAGGCCTACGGCATTGCCGCCACCGGTGCGCCACCCATGTCGGTGCCGCACCTGGACACCCGGGTGCTCGATGGCAAGCGCATGATCCTGTTCGGGCCGTTCGCCACCTTCTCGACCAAGTTCCTCAAGCAAGGCTCGCTGCTCGACCTGCTTGCCAGTACCAGCGTGCACAATGCCTGGCCGATGGTACGGGTAGGGGTACGCGAGTTTGACCTGGTGCAGTACCTGGTCGGCCAGGTGCTGCAATCCGACAATGACCGCTTCGAAGCGCTGCGCACCTACTTCCCCGAGGCGAAGAAGGAAGACTGGCGGCTGTGGCAGGCGGGCCAGCGGGTACAGATCATCAAGAAGGACGAGGCATTGGGTGGCGTGCTCAAGCTCGGTACTGAGGTGGTGATGTCCAGGGACGGTAGCATCGCCGGGTTGCTAGGTGCCTCGCCGGGGGCCTCGACCGCGCCACCGATCATGCTCGATGTGCTCAACAAGGTGTTCAAGGACAAGGTAGCAACGCCGCAATGGCAGGGTAAGATCAAACAGATCATCCCGTCCTACGGAACGCGCCTGAACGACCACCCCGACCAGGTATTGAAGGAGTGGGCGTACACCAACGAGGTGCTGCAACTCGATCCGCCAGCCGGCACCGCTGCGCCGTAGCACGGCGGGGCGCAGGTTTTAACGAGCCACGGGCGCGTCTGCCCAGGCAAAGCGGTAGACGTGACTCGGGGGAGTGGTTTGGCACATGCCGTTGTCGGCATCGGCACGCACTACATACCACTCAGCCCGCGAAGTCTCGCCAAGCTTGCGGGCCTTGTCGGCACTGAAGCAGCGGCCCAGTTCAGAGGCCGGGATCAGGGCGAAGGCGGTGGGGTTGTGGCGCAGCCAATAGACCGCCGCATCCGCCCTGGATTGACCGGTAAAGCCGAAATGCACGATGGGCTGTCGGGCAAACAGCCAATGCCCTTCGCGCCAGTTGACCAGCACCAGCTCGGCACCGCCGGTGGCGCGTGCCGCTTCGCTCATCAGCGTCTCATGCGGGTTGCGGCCCTCCTTCAGCGGCTCGACGAAGCCGCGGGCGAACCACAGCGCGAACCATAGCAGGGCCACGGCGACAAAGGCTTTGCGCCAGGCCGGCCGGCCCAGCAACCAGCGTTTGAGCAGCCACGGTATCAGCGGGGCGATGGCCAGCACCAGGCCCGGCAGCGCTGGGAAGATGTACAACTTGCGCTTGCCGCTGCTGAGGCTGAAAAACAGCAGCACCAACGCCACCCAGCCGAGTAGCAGCAAGAAGCGCCCGTCGCGCTTTTGCAGCTGGCGTCGCCAGGCCGGTACCAGCCAAGGCAGGGCCAGCACCAGCGGCAGCCAGTACTTGGGAATGACCTTGACGAAGAAGTACCAGAATGGCTCGCGATGGTCCCAGGCATTGGTATAGCGGCTGGCGGTCTGGCGCAGCAAGATTTCCTTGAGGTAGGCCAGCTCCGCTGCGCCACCGCCCTGGGCGATCGACATCAGCAGGGGCACAAGCCACACCGCGCAACCGGCCAGCAGGCAAAGCAGCCCAAGGCTCCAGCGCCAACCCTGGCCAGGCATGGCCACAACGCCGTGCCAGCCTTGGCGCACCGCCCAGGCATAGGGCAGCAGCATCAGCGCCGGGACAAAGCCCACGCCTTTGCTGATGATGCCCAGCCCCATGGCCGCACAGGCCAGGTAGAACCAACCCCACGCCGGCCCCAATAGCAGGTGGCGCACCATGCCATAGAAACCCAACGCCACCCACAGGCACAGGAAGCTGTCGATCTGTCCGGTGCGCAGGATGCTGTAGCTCTGGTAGGTGGCCAGGAACAGCAAGGCGGCGATCACGCCAATGCGCCGGTTCCACAGGCGCCGCCCCAGGTCGTGCAGCACCCAGGTGATGGTTGCCGCCGACATCAACCCGGGCAGGTAGAGGGCAACCTTGGGCGAGCCGGTCAGTTGGCTGAACAGGGCCACGGTCCACATGAAGAGCGGCGGCTTGTCGCCGTAGATTTCCGCTGCCCGGTGAGGGATGAACCAGTTGCCGCTTTGCAGCATTTCCAGGGCTACGCCGAGAAAGCGCTCTTCATCCACATTCATCGGCTGTCGCCAGCCGATACCTGCACCCACCAACACTACGGCGAGGGCAATCAGGGCCAGGCGTTCGGCCCCAAGCGTCTTGAACCTCGGCAAGGGCTATTCCTTCTGTTCCTGGTGGCGGGCGATCAGTTGCAGGTTGCGCAGGTAGACCAGAAAGCCGAAGCTCTGGCCGATGATGAACACCGGGTCCTGGCGGTAGATGGCGTAGGTCAGCAGCAGCGCACTGCCGAGCATGCTCAGGTACCAGAAACCTACCGGGATCACGCTGCGGCGCTTGAACTCGCTGTACAGCCACTGCAGCACGAAGCGCCCGGTGAACACCGCCTGACCGGCGAAGCCGATGATCAGCCACAGGGTTTCGCGGGTCATCCTTCAAACTCCTGCGGGCGGCTGCCCAGGCGGGTGCGGCGAATCAGCCACCACACCCCGAACAAGTCGAGGATGCCGACAAGGGCGCGGTCCAGGTTGCCGTACTTGGACACCCCGGCATGGCGTGGTCGGTGGTTGACCGGGTGCACCAGCATGCGGCCGTTGTGGCGCAGGATCAGGGCCGGGATGAAGCGGTGCATGTGGTCGAAGTAAGGCAGGCGCAGGAAGGCTGCGCGCTCGATCAGCTTCAGCCCGCAGCCGGTGTCTGGCGTGGCGTCTTTGAGCAGGCGGCTGCGCAAGCCGTTGGCAACACGCGAAGCCCAGCGCTTGCTCGCGCTGTCTCGGCGGTTGACGCGGTGCCCGGCGACCAGTTTCACGCCACCGGCCAATGCCTGGTTGGCGCGCACCAGGTCGAGCATGCCAGGGATGTCTGCCGGGTCGTTCTGGCCGTCGCCGTCGAGGGTGGCCAGCCAGTGGCCGCGGGCAGCCTGCGCGGCGTGCCAAAGCGAGGTGCTCTGGCCCAGCGAGCGTTCGTGGCGCAGTATGCGCAGCTGCGTGTAACCCTGGCTTTTCAGTTGCTGAAGTACGCTCAGGGTGCGATCGCTGCTGCCGTCATCGACCACCAGTACTTCATAGTCTTCGGCGGCCAGTGCGGCGCGGATTTCCATCAACAATGATGGCAGGTTGTCGACCTCGTTCCTGGCGGGGATCAGTACCGAGAGGTCAAGTGGATCTGTCATGAGGCTACCTGTGGTCTTGTTGTGAGTGCGCGGCTCAAACCCGGTAAAAATCCCGGTACCAGCCAACGAAAGCGTTAATGCCGTGTTCCAGCGATGTGCCCGGGGTGAAGTCGACCCAGCGCGCCAGCGAGCCCACATCGGCCCAGGTCTCCAGCACGTCTCCCGCTTGCAGTGGCAGGTAGTCGCGCTGGGCCTTGATGCCCAAGGCGTCCTCCAGACACTCGACGAAATGCAGCAGCCGCACCGGCTGGCCGCGACCGATGTTGAAAAGCTGGCAGGGCGGTCGCCCGTGGGCAGGCTGTGGTGGCTTCAGGCGCAGGCGCAGGATGCTTTCGACAATGTCGTCGATGTAGGTGAAGTCGCGCCCCATCAGGCCGTTGTTGTAGATCTCGATCGGGCGTCCTTCGAGCATGGCGCGGGTGAACTTGAACAGCGCCATGTCGGGGCGGCCCCAAGGACCGTAGACGGTGAAAAAGCGCAAACCCGTGGTCGGTAGGCGATACAGGTGCGCATAGCTGTGCGCCATCAGCTCATTGGCGCGCTTGCTGGCGGCATAGAGCGACACCGGCTGCTCGACCGGATCGTCGACGCTGAACGGCAGCTTGGCGTTGGCGCCGTACACCGAGCTGCTGGAGGCGTAGATCAAGTGGCGCGGCGGTTGCTGGCGGCAGGCTTCGAGCATATTGAGGAAACCGACCAGGTTGGCCTGGCCATAGGCGCCGGGGTTGTCCAGCGAATAGCGCACCCCGGCCTGGGCCGCCAAGTGGATCACTTCACTGAACGCCTGCCCGCTGAACAGCTGTTGCAGGTCGACGCTGTTGGCGATGTCGAGGGGCTGGAAGCGGAAATTGGCGAAGCTGGACAGCTGTTGCAGGCGCGCCCGTTTCAGCTCGACACTGTAGTAGGCATTGAGGTTGTCGATGCCGATCACCTCGATGCCAGCCTCGCACAGGCGGCACGCGACGTGGAACCCGATAAAGCCGGCCACACCGGTAATCAGTACGGGCATGCTGGCTGCACCTGGCCGCGGCCGATACCGTAGTAGGTCAGGCCGGCGGCGGTCATGTGCTCGGGTTCAAACAGGTTGCGGCCGTCGAACACCACTCGATCGGCCAACAGCTCCTGCACCTTGTCCAGATTCAGCACACGATAGTCCTGCCACTCGGTGACGATGACCAGCGCATCGGCGCCTTCCAGTGCATCGTCCTTGCACGGCACCAGTTGCAAATCGGCGCGCAGGCCGTAATGCCGAAGGATTTCGTCCATCGCCTGCGGGTCGTGGGCCTGTACTCGCGCGCCAGCAGCCCACAGCGCTTCCAGCAAGGTTCGGCTGGAGGCTTCGCGGATGTCATTGGTGTTGGGCTTGAACGACAAGCCCCACAGGGCGAATACCTTGCCCCGCAGGCCATCGGGATAATGCCGCTGGATCTTGCTGAACAGCCGACCCTTCTGATGTTCGTTGACCGACTCCACCGCACGCAGCAACTGCGCCTCGAAGCCTTCAGCCTCGGCGCTGCGGCGCAGGGCTTGCAGGTCCTTGGGGAAGCACGAGCCGCCAAAGCCGCAGCCGGCGTAGATGAAGTCGTAACCGATGCGCGGGTCGGAGCCGATGCCGCGGCGCACCATTTCGATGTCGGCCCCCAGGTGCTCGGCCAGGTTGGCGATTTCGTTGATGAAGGAGATCTTGGTCGCCAGCATGCAGTTGGCCGCATACTTGGTCAGCTCGGCGCTGCGTGCATCCATGATCATGAGTTTTTCGCGGTTGCGGCTGAACGGCAGGTACAGCTCGCGCAACAACGCCACCTCGGCCGGTTCGGCGCCGCCGATGATGATGCGGTCCGGCCGCATGCAGTCGTCCACGGCCGAGCCTTCCTTGAGAAACTCCGGGTTGCTGATTACCTGGAAGCGAGCGGGGGCGGCGACGGACTGGGCTATGCGCGACTTGATGCGGTGCACCGTGCCGACCGGCGCGGTGGACTTGTTGACGATCACCGCGCCGTCAGCGTGTTCGAGAATGCTGTCGACCACGGCGAACACCTGCTTCAGGTCAGCGCTGCCATCGGCTTGCGGCGGTGTGCCGACTGCAATGAACTGCAGCCTGGCGTAGTTGGCTGCTGCCCTGGCGTCAGTGGTGAAGCGCAGGCGGCCACAAGCCAGGTTTTTTTCCAGCATCGGCGCAAGGCCGGGCTCGAAGATCGGGCAATGGCCTTCATTGAGGGTGGCGACCCGCTCAGCGTCGACATCCATGCACAACACCGAGTGCCCCACCTGCGCCAGGCACACTGCCTGGGTGAGGCCGACATAGCCGGTACCGAAAACCGTGACTTTCATCGTTCAGCTCCTTGATAGGAAAGCTGAAAAAAAATGTCACAGTGTTGTTTAGGTTTTGTTACCTGATGGATGAATTGAGCCGCTATGTGGTCGGGATCCCGTTGCGTGCGGGCAGAAGATCTAGACTTACCCAGTGCTCGCGATAACGCGCTGTAGGGCGAGCACAAACCCTTGAACCGACCACCGCCTCCCCGGATCGGAGTTCCCTCGCTGGCGATGGCCTTCTTGCAGAGGAGGGCAGGTCATGGACGAGGCAAGGCTTCACGATTTCATGGGCAAGCTGGTGGGCGACATGGGCGCAGCGGCGACCCTGGCCAATGTCATCCTGGGCGACGAACTGGGGTTGTATCGAGCGATGGCTGATAGCCAGCCAATTACCCCCGAAGCGCTGGCGGAAAAAACCGGCTGCCATCCGCGGCTGGTGCGCGAATGGCTGAACGCCCAGGCCGCTTCGGGTTACATGGCACACGTCAAGGGCTCTTTTGTGCTGCCCGAAGAGCAGGCCATGGCCCTGGCGCTGGAGGACTCCCCGGCTTATATGGCCGGTGGGGCCGCCGTGATCGCTGCGCTGTTCCATGACAAGGACAAGCTGGTCGCGGCCATGCGAGGCGATGGCGGGCTGGCCTGGGGGGACCACCACCCGTGCATGTTCAGCGGTACCGAGCGGTTTTTCCGACCCGGCTACCGTACGTTTCTGGTCGCTGAGTGGTTGCCAGCGCTCGAGGGTGTGGTGGCCAAGCTACAGGCGGGGGCCAAGGTCGCGGATGTAGGCTGCGGGCATGGCGCCTCGACGCTGGTCATGACCCAGGCGTTTCCAGCGTCTACCTTCGTCGGCTACGACTACCACGGGCCTTCCATCACCACCGCCAACGATCGTGCGCGTGAGGCGGGGCTAGCCGAGCGGGTGAGTTTTCAGCAGGCCAGTGCGAAGGATTACCCGGGACATGACCATGACCTGGTGTGCTTCTTCGATTGCCTGCACGACATGGGCGACCCGGTGGGGGCGGCCAAGCATGCCTATCGGGCGTTGAAGGCTGACGGCACGGTCATGCTGGTAGAGCCTTTTGCCGAGGATTCGCTGGACGGCAACCTGACGCCGGTAGGGCGCTTGTTCTACGCAGCCTCTACCTTCATCTGCACGCCGAATTCGCTGTCGCAGGAGGTGGGCTTGGGGTTGGGTGCGCAAGCCGGTGAGGCGCGCTTGCGGGCGGTGTTCGAGGAAGCGGGGTTCGGCCGCTTCCGGCGTGCGACGCAGACACCGTTCAACCTGATTCTGGAAGCTCGGAAGTAGGGTGTGGTCCTGCACGGGCCTTTTCGCGGGCGTGCCCGCTCCCACAGGATCATTACAGGGCCTGGAAACGCAGAAGGGGCGCCATGTGGCGCCCCTTCTGTTTGTTGCTTAGGCTTCAGCGTCCCAAGGACGATCGCCTTTTTCATCTTTGACGCGGGTTGGCAGGCCCATCACGTCAAGCGCCTTGAGGAACGGCTCGGCTGGCAGCTCCTCGACGTTGACCATGCGCTTGGCATCCCATTCGCCACGGGCAACCAGCAGGGCGGCAGCCACTGGCGGTACACCGGCGGTGTAGGAAATGCCCTGGCTGTCGGTCTCGGCGTAGGCTTCTTCGTGGTCTGCCACGTTGTAGATGAACACTTCGCGCGGCTGGCCATCCTTGGTGCCTTTGACCAGGTCACCGATGCAGGTCTTGCCGGTGTAGCCAGGGGCCAGGGAGGCCGGGTCTGGTAGAACGGCCTTGACCACTTTCAGCGGTACCACTTCCAGGCCTTCGGCCGTTTTTACCGGTTGCTCGCTGAGCAGGCCCAGGTTCTTCAACACGGTGAACACATTGATGTAGTGCTCGCCGAAGCTCATCCAGAAACGCACGTTCGGCACGTTGAGGTTCTTCGAAATCGAGTGAACTTCGTCGTGGCCGGTCAGGTAAAGGTTCTGCGAGCCTACCACTGGCAGGTCGTCGGTACGCTTGACCTCGAACATGGTGTTGCTGGTCCACTGGCTGTTCTGCCAGCTCCACACTTGCCCGGTGAACTCACGGAAGTTGATTTCCGGGTCGAAGTTGGTGGCAAAGTATTTGCCATGCGAACCGGCATTGACGTCGAGGATGTCGATCGAATCAATGCTGTCGAAATACTGCTGCTGCGCCAGTTTGGCGTAGCTGTTCACCACACCCGGGTCGAAACCGACGCCGAGAATGGCGGTAATGTTCTTTGCCTGGCACTCTTCGAGGTGTTTCCACTCGTAGTTGCCATACCACGGCGGGGTCTCGCAAATCTTGCCCGGCTCTTCGTGGATGGCGGTGTCCAGATAGGCGACACCCGTATCGATGCAGGCACGCAGCACCGACATGTTGAGGAAGGCGGAACCTACGTTGATCACGATCTGCGATTCGGTCTCGCGGATCAGCGCCTTGGTTGCCTCGACATCGAGGGCATTGAGCGAGAAGGCCTGGATGTCGGCGGGTACCTTGAGGCTACCCTTGGCCTTGACGCTGTCGATGATGGCCTGGCATTTGGAGATGTTCCGTGACGCGATAGCGATACGACCCAGTTCGTCGTTATGCTGCGCGCACTTGTGGGCCACCACCTTGGCGACACCTCCTGCACCAATGATAAGAACGTTCTTCTTCAATTTACCTTTTGCTCCTTACTTGGAAAGCCGGCCTTACGACAGGCTGGAAACGTAGTCTTCGAAACCGAACTCGCGGACGACTTCGACGCTGCCGTCGAGTTGCTTGACCACGATGGATGGCATCTTCAGGCCGTTGAACCAGTTTTTCTTGACCATGGTGTAACCCGCCGTGTCGATGAACGACAGGCGATCGCCAATGGCCAACGGGCGATCGAATTGGTACTCGCCGAAAATGTCACCGGCCAGGCACGACTTGCCGCAGACCATGTAGGTGTGCTCGCCGTCGTTGGGGGCCATCTTGGCGTTGAGGCGGTAGATCAGCAGGTCAAGCAGGTGTGCTTCGATCGAGCTGTCGACCACGGCCAGGTGCTTGCCGTTGTACAGGGTGTCGAGCACGGTCACTTCCAGCGAGGCGCTGTTGGTGATGGCTGCTTCGCCCGGCTCCAGGTACACCTGCACGCCGTACTTTTGCGAGAAGGCTTTGAGGCGCGCGCAGAAGGCGTCTACCGCATAGTCTTCACCGGTGAAATGGATGCCGCCACCGAGGCTGACCCACTCGACCTTGTGCAGCAGGTGACCGAAGCGCTCTTCGATGTGCGTGAGCATCTTGTCGAACAGGCCGAAGTCGCCGTTCTCGCAGTTGTTGTGGAACATGAAACCGGAGATCTGTTCGATCACCTGCTCGATCTTGGCAGGGTCCCATTCGCCCAGGCGGCTGAACGGACGTGCCGGGTCGGCCAGCAGGTAGTCAGAGCTGCTGACCTGCGGGTTGACGCGCAGGCCGCGCACTTTGCCTTCGGACTGTTCGGCAAAGCGCTGCAGCTGGCCGATGGAGTTGAAGATGATCTTGTCGCAGTTCTCGAGCATTTCCTCGACCTCGTCGTCGGCCCAGGCCACGCTGTAGGCGTGGGTCTCGCCGGCGAACTTCTGGCGGCCGAGCTTGAGCTCGAAGAGGGAGGACGAGGTGGTGCCGTCCATGTACTGCTGCATCAGGTCGAACACCGACCAGGTGGCGAAGCACTTGAGGGCGAGCAGCGCCTTGGCACCGGAGTGTTCGCGCACGTAGGCGATCTTCTCCATGTTGCTGAGCAGCTTGGTTTTATCGATGAGGTAATACGGCGTCTTGATCATTTAAAGGCCCCCGGCCAGGCCGGCCAAAAAAAGGACACGCATTGTGCCTTCACTTGCCGCAGACCGAAAGGGTGCGATACGCATTTCGTCAGGGTTGACGCTGTTGCGAGGGCATTTTTCCGGTTGCGGCGGGCTCAGTAGAACAGGCGCATGTGACTGTCGTAATCACCACCGACGGGCGGCAGCCTCAATCGGCTTGCTGCAACCACGCGTGAATCTGCTCAAGCGTTGCCGTAGCGCCACCACAAACCACCACCAGCACATTCTGGTAGTGCGCCAGGACGCCTGGCGCATACGCCAATGCCAGCGCCGCTCCACACGCTGGCTCGACCAGTACGCGATGGTCCAGCAGGAACCGCTCACAGGCTTCCAGCGCTGCGCGATCGCTGACCAGGTGGCTGTGCACCGGGTGTTGCTGTGCGCAGGCCAGCGCCTGATCGGCTACCCGCTTTGCCCCCAGCGATGTTGCCACCGAGGCGATGCGCTCCAGCTCGACCGAATGCCCCGCCTGCAGGGCCGCGTGCAGCGACGCGGCGCCGTGGGTTTCCACCGCCAGCACCGGTACATCACCCCAGCCATTGCGCTGCAGCCCCTCGACCACGCCGCTGAGCAAGCCGCCACCCCCCACCGACAGCACCACGGCGTCCGGTTTGACGCCTGCTTCGGCGACTTCATCGATCAGGCTGGCATGCCCGGCCCACAGCAGCGGATCGTCAAACGGGTGGATGAACGCATCATCCGGCCCCACCAAGGTCTGCGCCAGGGCGTTGGCCTCTTGCCAGGAGCTGCCATGCACCACCACGTTGGCGTCTTCCAGGCGCAGCAACTCCTTGGCCCGCTCGGTGGTGGTCTCGGGGACTACCACGGTCACCGGCACACCCAGTTTGCGCCCTGCATAGGCCACCGCCAGGCCGGCGTTGCCGCCCGAAGACGAGATGAACTGCCGGGCGCCACGGGCCTGATGCACTTCGCAGGCATGGCCCACCCCGCGCAGCTTGAACGAGCCGCAAGGTTGCAGGGCATCGAGCTTGAGCCAGATGTTTCGGCCCGCGGCCAACGACAGGGAGCGGGATTCGATCAGGGGGGTGTGGATATGCAAGGTCATTGGCTGGTTCCGCGTAATTGTTCAAGGTAGTTGTAAATGGTGTAGCGGGTCACGCCGAGCGCACTGGCCGCCTTTTCCACGCCGCCTTTGACGATGAACAGGCCACGCTCCTGCATGACCCGCACTGCCTCGACCTTGGCCTGTTTGTTCATCCGGCCTTGGCCGCTGCGTTGCAGGGAAGCCTGGATGATCTCGCTCATCAGCAGCTCCATGTCGGCGGGTTCGCTGACGGCAGGCGTGGCCCCCAGCGGTTGGAACTGCTGGAGAAAGCTCATGGCGGCGTCCAGGCCGGTGACGTCGGTGTTGACGCATAGGCTGGCGAAGGGGTGGCCGGTGCTGTCGCGAAAGATCGCAGTGGCGCTGCGCAGGGTGCGGCCCTTGAGCGTGGTGGGGTAGTCGGGTAGTACCACCGGCTCGCTGCCGTGCTGGTCGGCCGAGGCCTGCATCAGTGCCTTGAAGCCTTGATCCTGCTCTGGGGCGGCGAGGATCGGGCTGCCGACGCTGCGGCCGGAGAGGTGACCGTTGACGATCGCCACCACGGAATGCTCCGGGTGGTCCAGGTCGTGCAGCAGGATTTCCATGTTGCGTGCGGCGACGCTGCCCAAGGCCTGGATGGCGGCCTTGAGCACCGTGAGGGTAAGGTGGCGTTCTTCGCTGGGGGGGATAGGCATGGCACATCGCAATATCAACGTTTTGTGTATTTTTACACATAAAGTTGAATTGTGCGATCTGTGGTGGTTGTACTGGCCCATCGCGGGCAAGGCAGCGCCCACAGGTACTGCACGACCCTTGAGGTTTGCAGTTTCCTGTGGGCGCTGGCTTGCCGGCGATGGGCCGCAAAGCGGCCCTTGTAAAAGTCAGCCCAGCGCCGGGGTGCGCGGCGGAATCATACGGCGCGAGCCAGTCGCCTCGAAGGCTGCACCAAAGCTCAACAACGCATTGTCACTGTAAGCCCGCCCGGCAAAGGTCAGCCCCACCGGCATGCCGATGTCGGCCATCACCCCCATTGGCACGGTGACGGTCGGCACACCCAGGTGACGGATCGCCAGGTTACCGTTGGCCACCCAGATACCGTTGCTCCAGGCGATGTCCGCTGATGCCGGGTTGACGTCGGCATCGGCCGGGCCCACATCGGCCACTGTCGGGAACAGCACAGCGTCCAGGCCCAGATTGTCCATCCAGTCTTCCAGGTCCAGTTTGCGCGTGTGCTCCAGGCCACGCAGGCCGTCGGGCAAGGTCTCGATCTGGTCCCAGGTCTTCAGCCCGCGCTTGGCCATGTTGACGTACTCGTCCATGCCGGCGGCCAGGTCGTCTTCGCGGTTGGGCAGGGTGCCCGGGTCGTGGGGGAAAATCTGTGGGCCATCGACATCGGCCAGGCGGTTGAGCTTCGGGTCGCCGTTGGCGCGCAGGAAGTCGTCAAAGGCCCACCCCGACAGCTCCCACAGCTCGTCATGCAGGAACTCCTTGCTGACGATGCCACGGTTGTAAACGGTCGGTGCGCCCGGGCGGTCGCCCTCGCAGTTCGACACCAGCGGAAAGTCCACTTCCAGCACTTCGGCGCCGGCCGCCTCCAGAGCCTGGCGTGCCTGTTGCCACAAATCAATCACAGTGGCACGGGTGTTGATGCGTTGGCCAGTCGGGCCACCGATGCCTGGTTTTTCGCAGGTGCCTGCTTCGGCATCGGCATTTATATACATGCGCGGTACGCCAAAGCGTTTGCCCTTGAGTGCGCTGGCATCCACTGCCAGGTCCAGATAAGAAGCTGGGCGCACGGTGGATGCCGCCGGTATTGGCACCCAAGGTTGCAGACGCCACAGGTCGCCGCGCTTGTCAGCGTCATCGGCGACCACCACGTCGAGGATTTCCAGCAGGTCGGCCATGGTGCGGGCGTAAGGAACCACCACGTCCATGGTCGGGGTCAGCGGCCAGTTGCCACGCACCGAAATCACGCCGCGCGAGGGGGTGTAGGCGCACAAGCCATTGTTGGACGCCGGGCCACGGCCACTGGACCAGGTTTCCTCAGCCAGGCCGAAGGCACTGAAGCTGGCGGCGGTGGCGGTGCCGGCACCGTTGGATGAGCCCGAGGCGAAGGGCGCAGTCAGGAAGTTGGCGTTGTACGGGCTTTCGGCGCGGCCATACACGCCGCGCTGCATGCCACCGTTGGCCATGGGCGGCATGTTGGTTTTGCCCAGGCACACAGCACCCGCGGCGCGCAGGCGCTCGATGGTGAAAGCGTCGCGCTGGGCGACCAGATCCTTGAAGGCAGGGCTGCCGGAAGCGGCGGTCAGACCTTTGACCAGGTAGCTGTCCTTGGCGGTGTAGGGAATGCCATCCAGCGGGCTCAGGACCTGGCCTTGAGCGCGGCGGGCGTCGGAGGCCTCGGCTTCTTTCAGCGCCTCGGGGTTGCGTACCACGACAGCGTTCAGGGCGGTGGCGGTGTCGGCGCCATCGTAGGCGTCGATGCGCGCCAGGTAGGCCTTGACCAGCTCGACCGCCGTCGTGCGGCCCGACTCGAGCGCGTCGCGCAGCTCGGCAATGGAAACCTCGGTTACCTCGATCATGCGTTCACCAAAAAATGTGCAGGTGGGGGCTAATGCGAGGAGTGTACAAGAAGGGCTTGGCGGACGCAGGTTTGCGCGGGGGCAAATGGTTTTATGCAAGCGGGCATTGTCGGGGTCGCACAGCGACCCCGGCTAACCCTCAATCCAGGTCCTGCGCCGCATGCCGCTCGGGCACTTGGCTGGCCTCATCACCCCATGTGCGGTTTACCCGCGTTCCGCGCTGCACCGCCGGGCGCAGGGCAATTTCCTCGGCCCAGCGCTGCACGTTGGGATACTCATCCACCGCCAGGAATTCTGCCGCGTCATACAGGTTGCCGCGCACCAGCTGGCCATACCACGGCCACACGGCAATATCGGCAATGCTGTACTCATCACCGCCCAGGTAGCGGCTCTCGGCCAGGCGGCGGTCGAGCACGTCCAGTTGACGCTTGGCCTCCATGGTAAAGCGGTTGATCGCGTATTCGATTTTTTCCGGGGCATACACGTAGAAGTGACCGAAGCCACCGCCCAGGTAAGGCGCCGCGCCCATCTGCCAGAACAGCCAGTTCAGGCTCTCGGCGCGTGTAGCGGGCGATTTTGGCAGCAGTGCGCCGAACTTGTCTGCCAGGTACAGCAGGATCGAACCCGATTCGAATACCCGCACAGGCGGTTCGACGCTGCGGTCGAGCAGGGCAGGGATTTTGGAATTGGGGTTGACCTGGACGAAGCCGCTGGAAAACTGGTCGCCCTCACCAATGCGGATCAACCAGGCATCGTACTCGGCTGCGGTATGGCCCAAGGCAAGCAGCTCTTCAAGGGCAATGGTGACCTTGACGCCATTGGGGGTGGCCAGGGAGTAAAGCTGCAGAGGGTGGTTGCCTAGCGGCAGGTCCCTGTCGTGTGTCGGGCCGGCAACAGGGCGGTTGATGCTGGCGAACTGGCCGCCGGACGCTGCTTCATTGCGCCAGACCTTGGGTGGCACGTAGGCGGGCTTGCTCATGCATGAATCTCCTTCATTGGCGCGAAACGGTCACGTAAAGACGTGGACCTGTATCTATGCCACGGGTTCGACGCCATGCGCAAATGCATAGGGTGCGCGCGCAACGTGCATGACGAGGGTTTCATCCAGTTTTCATCCGGCGCACGCCAGGCCGGCTTTATGCTGGGCTATCGCTTCGCCCTGCAAGGAACCGCCGGCCGATGACTATTCCCCGCTGCGTGTTGGCGCTGGTCCTGATCGGCGGCCTGCTGGCCCATGCCGAGGCTGGGCCCCGGGTTGTCGGCCTGCACCACATGACCTTGGTCGACCCGGTCGATAGCCGGCCGATGCAAGCATTGGCGTTCTACCCCGCTATCGGTAAACCCCGTAGCAGCCGTATAGACGGCTATCCAGTCGAGGTGGCTGAAGAGGCACCCGTCGCCACGGGCCGGTTCCCGTTACTGGTATTGTCCCACGGCAATACCGGCAGCCCATTGGCGCTGCATTACCTGGCAACTTCGTTGGCGCGGCGAGGCTTTGTGGTGGTGGCAGTCGTGCACCCTGGGGACAATGCCCACGACCACAGTCGTCTGGGTACTCTGAGCAATCTGTATGGCCGGCCGCTGCAAGTCAGCGCCGCCATCACCGCAGCCCGCGATGATGCTTTGGTCGGGGCTTACCTGGATGAAGGCAAGGTGGGCGTGATCGGTTATTCAGCCGGTGGCGAAACCGCGTTGATCCTTTCCGGTGCGCGCCCGGACCTGGACCGCCTGCGCCAGTACTGCCTGGAGCGTCCGACCGACGCCGACGCCTGCAAGACCCACGGCATCTTGATTGCCGACCGCAGCGAACTGGCGCCGCAGGCCGACCAGCGGGTAGGGGCGGTGATGCTGATGGCGCCGTTGAGCCTGCTGTTCGGGCGCCATGCCTTGGCGGGGGTTCAGGTGCCAGCGCTGATCTACAGCGGTGATAGCGACCAGCTGGTGGCGGTGGACCGCAACGCCGAAGCTCTGGCCCGCAAGCTGCCGGTCACTCCCGATTATCGCCTGTTGGCCGGCGCCGGCCACTTTGTGTTCATGGCCCACTGCGACGCCGAGCAGTACGCGCGGATGCCGGCGCTGTGCAAGGATGCCGAGGGTGTGGATCGCCGCCATATCCATCATTCGCTGGCGCGTGAAACGGCGGCGTTCTTCAGCCAGGCGCTGGGCGCGCCGCAACTGGCCGAGCGATCAGCCGCGGCGAGCGCGCCGCGATAGCAACAGCGTTAGGCCCACCCCGGCCAGGGCGAGCAGGGCAGCCACGCAGAAGATCGAGGCATAGCCCAGGTGCACGGCTACTGCGCCCATCAGCGGGCCGGCGATAGCCAAGGCCATATCGAAGAACACCGCATAGGCCCCCAGCCCCGCGCCGCGGCTGTTGCTGGGGACCTGCCTGATTGCCTCGACGCCCAGCGCCGGGTACACCAGCGACAGCCCGAAACCGGTAAGCCCCGCGCCGACCAGTGCCCAGGCCGGCGCAGGCGCCAGCCACAGCAGGCTCAGGCCCAGCACTTCGGTGGCCATGCAGGCGACCGCCACGTTGTAGCCACCAAACCGGTTGACGGCATTGACGAATAAAAGCCGCGAAATGATGAAGCACACCCCAAACGCACTGAGGCACCAGGCTGCGCCCACCCAACCTCGCTCCAGGTAGTACAAGGTGACGAAGGTGGTCAGGGTGCCATAGCCGATCGAAGCCAGGGTCAGGCCAAGACCGCACGGTGCGACCCGGGCAAACGCCGACCAGAATGGCAGGCGCTCGCCCCGCGCCACCACCACATCGGGGCGCTTTCGCAACACCAGCAGGGCAAGGGTTGCCAGCACCAGCAAAGCAGGCCCCAGCACGCTGAAGTCCAGCCCATCCACGGCCAATACGCCCAGTGGCGCGCCAATAGCGATGGCGCCGTAGGAGGCGATACCGTTCCATGAGATCACCCTGGCGGTGTGTTCGGGGCCGACCTGGCTGATGCCCCAACTCAAGGTAGCCACGCCGATCAGCCCCTGGGCGATGCCGAGCAGCAAACGGCCGCCAAGCAACAACGCGAGGCTCAGCAGTGGCAGCGTCAGGGTCCAGGCCGATAACAGCGTCAATACCCCGCAGCCGGCAATCCCCAGCAGGCCGAAGCGGATGGCTCGCTTGCCCCCGAGGGTGTCTGCAACGCGCCCGGCAAACGGGCGGCTCAGCAGGGTGGCCAGATATTGCAAGCCGATGGTCACCCCGGCGATCACCGCACCAAAGCCCAGCTGGTCGTGCACGTAGCCGGGTAACACCGCAATGGGCAGGCCGATGCAGAGGAAGGCAATGAAGGTGTAGAAAACGATCGACAGGATCTGCAGGGTGATGTGCAGCGTATGGCTGGCGGGGGCAGGTTGTTGCGCGGTCATGGGCTCTTTCGCGGGCGGGCGGTTGGGCGTGGTCCCATCATGGCCGTTGTGCGAAGGAAAAGAAAGCAGGCTAACGAATTATTCGCCAGGGTGTGGCTGTGGCAGCGGACTTGTCCCCTGAATGGGAGTACGCGGTGCCTGGCACCGGCTTCGCCGGTGTTCGCGGGACAAGCCCGCTCCCACACGTCCCCTGCTTGACTGGGCTCTTGGGAGCGGGCGTGCCCGCGAAAAGGCCGGCCCAGCCATGCAACGTGGCCAGGCCTTACACTTCGATCAGACCAGTACGCCTTGGCTGCGCAGGTAATCGTCGTAGGTACCGCTGAAGTCCACCACACCATCGGGCGACAGCTCGATGATGCGCGTGGCCAACGACGAGACGAACTCGCGGTCGTGGCTGACGAACAGCAAGGTGCCCGGGTAGTTTTCCAGCGCCAGGTTCAGCGCCTCGATCGACTCCATGTCCAGGTGGTTGGTTGGCTCATCCATCACCAGCACGTTCGGCTTTTGCAGGATCAGCTTGCCGAACAGCATGCGGCCTTGCTCACCACCGGAAATCACCTTCACCGACTTGAGGATCTCGTCGTTGGAGAACAGCATGCGCCCCAGGGTGCCGCGAATCACCTGTTCGCCGGAGGTCCACTGGCCCATCCAGTCGAACAGGCTCAGATCGTCTTCAAAGTCGTGAGCGTGGTCCTGGGCGTAGTAGCCCACTTCTGCGCTGTCGGTCCATTTCACCGAACCTGCATCCGGGGTCATTTCGCCGACCAGAGTGCGCAGCAGGGTAGTCTTGCCAATACCGTTGGGGCCGATGATCGCAACGCGCTCACCCGCCTCGACGGTAATGTCGAAGTTCTTGAACAGCACCTTGTCGTCGAAGGCTTTCGCCATCTTCTCGACCACCACCGCCTGGCGGTGCAGTTTTTTGGTCTGCTCAAAGCGAATGAACGGGCTGACACGGCTGGAAGGTTTGACTTCGGCCAGCTGGATCTTGTCGATCTGCTTGGCACGCGAAGTCGCCTGCTTGGCCTTGGAGGCGTTGGCCGAGAAGCGGCTGACGAACGTCTGCAGTTCGGCGATCTGCGCCTTTTTCTTGGCGTTGTCCGACAGCAACTGCTCACGCGACTGGGTGGCCGCCGTCATGTACTCGTCATAGTTGCCTGGGAACAGGCGCAGCTCGCCGTAATCCAGGTCGGCCATGTGGGTGCAGACGCTGTTGAGGAAGTGGCGGTCGTGGGAAATGATGATCATGGTGCTGTTACGCGCCGTGAGGATCGTTTCCAGCCAGCGGATGGTGTTGATATCCAGGTGGTTGGTTGGTTCGTCGAGCAACAGCACGTCCGGGTCCGAGAACAATGCCTGGGCCAGCAGGACACGCAGCTTCCAGCCTGGCGCCACTTCGCTCATCGGGCCGAAGTGCTGTTCCAGGGGGATACCCAGGCCCAGCAGCAGTTCACCGGCGCGCGATTCGGCAGTGTAGCCGTCCATTTCGGCGAATTCGGTTTCCAGCTCGGCGACGGCCATGCCGTCTTCTTCGGTCATTTCCGGCAGCGAGTAGATACGGTCGCGCTCGGCCTTGACCTTCCACAGCTGGCTGTGGCCCATGATCACGGTGTCGATCACGGTGAATTCTTCATAGGCGAACTGGTCCTGGCGCAGCTTGCCCAGGCGGGTGTTCGGTTCCAGCATCACCTGGCCACCGGAAGGCTCCAGGTCACCGCCGAGGATCTTCATGAAGGTCGACTTGCCGCAACCGTTGGCGCCGATCAGACCGTAGCGGTTGCCGTTGTTGAATTTTACGGAAACGTTTTCAAACAGCGGCTTGGAGCCGAACTGCATGGTGATGTTAGCGGTGGAGATCAAAGGGCTTACCTATCAGTAACTTACGACGCTGGGCTTTCAGCTGATACCGATTTGATACCAATCTTGAGTTTTTCCAGCTCGCTCCAATCGGAGCTTGAGTTAAGCCAACGGGCATAAGTCGACAGCAGCATCTGCACGCTGTGACCCAGCTGTTGGGCGATAAATGCGGGGTTGAGACCGGACATTAAGCATATTGTCGCATAGGTGTGGCGGCAGTTGTATGGGGGGCGACGTCTGATCCCCAATTCATTCAGTACCGGCACCCACTGCTTATGCAGATCGGAGGTCTGTTTCACGTACTCGGCGTTCTTTGACGGCGGGAACAGGAACGGCGTTCCGGTCACCGCTCCCTTGCCATCCCTGCGGCGATCCGCGTACTGCCTGGCGAACTGGATTGCCCGCAACGCCCGATCGTTCAGCAGCACGAAGCGATCCCGCCCGGTTTTTGTCCTTTCCTCAACCTCGCCCAAGGCGACGGTCCGTTTGACGTGTACTGTTCTCCTCTCCATGTCTATCACATCCCAACGCACGGCCAAAGCCTCCGACAGGCGGAGGCCGGTGAAGAACATGAATTCAAACAGAGCGGCGTAGATGAGGCTCGGCCAGTGCTTGTGCTGGTACAGCTTGTCGAGGATGGTGTTGGCTTCTGCCAGGGTGAAAGGATCGATCTCTTTCTTCGAGCGCTTCGGCAGGTCAATCAGCTCGGCGGGATTCTTCGCAAGCAGGCCTTCCCGGGTGGCTGCACTAAGGATGGTGGACAGCCTGGTGATCGCATTGCGCTTCACGTTTGGGGAGGTCCATTCGGTTTCGGCGATGACGCGACGCAAAAGATTGGTCGTGATCAGGTCGACACGGACCATGGCCAGCCGCGGTACCCAGTAGAGGTTCAGGGCGCTCTTGTAGTTGTTGTGCGTGCCCTGGGTGATTTCCCGGCCGTCGAGCCAGAGCTGGGCATACTCGCCGAACGTCGGCTTACCGCCCACTGCAGCCTGTGAGCTGGGGAACAGCTCTGCGTACTTGTCCTGGTCAAGGAGGCCGAGCTTGTTGAGGCTAGTCACCTGATCGCGAAGGTTGGATGCAGCCTTGATCCCTTTTTGTGTCGGGGGATAGGGGAGCGTTTCGCATCGACGGATACCGTCCCATGTGAAACGAATACGGAGGGAGTTGCGGAAGATTTCGACCCCACGGGGTAAACCCATTGGCTTTCCAGCCATTCGTCATACCTCTTTTTGCTGTAGATGATCCGGCCGCCATGCTTCATCCAGACGCCCTCGGGGATCTTCCCATCCAGGCGCCGATGCTCCAGGGAGCGTTTAGTGCAGCCGATCAGTTCGGCTAGTCGTTGCTCGGTGACTTTGTCGACGTCACCGGTGGTTTCGATATCCATGGGATGGTCTCCACGCCGCCGGTGGCGGCAGGTTGGTGGTCAGGCGGGTATTTTCTCGAGCACCGCGTCGGCGACCTTGAGCGCCGCCTGGGCATCATTGACGTAGGCAGGGTCGAATCCGCCGGCGTAGTGGATCACCCGCTGGCAGGCGTCCAGCTCTTGGCGGGCGAGGCGGAGTGCCTGAATCAGTTCTTCCTGCAGTGCGCCCTCGGCCCGGCCGATATCCCAGAATCGCTGGCCCCAGTGCCCTTCGGGCGGCTGGTTATTGTTCTGTTTCCCGGCCGCCATTGCCCCTACGGCTACATCGCATACCCCGCGCTTGTAGGCGTTGTCGCCATCAAGGCTCAGGGCGACACGGCGGCGCAGGGTGTTCACGACCTCATCAGCATCGGCACCGGGGCCCATTAGGACGATGTCTTGCTCAGGTTCGCCTGGTACGTAGATCGCCAAGGTGAGTTTGGCTCCTGGCACCAGATGGTCGCTGATCTGCACCAGGGCATCGTTGGCTACTTCGTGGAAACGGTTTACTGCGGGCATAGGTGATCCTCGACCGGCAGCCATCGCCGCCGGCCTTGAGTGGAAGAGGGTAGTTACTTGGTCAGTTCGTGGCCGAACGGCACGCGGAAGCCGGAAGCGTTGCGGTGGCCACCACCGCCGTACTGCTTGGCGATCTCCGACACATCCATGCCCTCGTCGGTGCTGCGCAGGCTGAATACGCGGCCATCAGGGGTGTCCCAGTAGCAGGCGGCGAATGGTTCGCCCTGGGCCATGAGGTGACCCGCATCGCTCGTCACCGTGTATGGCAGGCTGGCCACCGGCACATCGTGACCGGCGATGACCAGGCGGCGCTTGGTCACAGCCACCAGCTCTGCAACGTCCTTCTGATGCTTTCGCTCAATCGCGGCACCGTCCGAGCGGAGGGTCTGGACATCAGTCGCCATGAGCGTGTCCCAGACTTCGAAGTCGTACGGGTAGCTGAAGAGGTTGGCCTGAATCTCGCGGGTGCCATCCAGCTGGAAGAGCCACAGGTCTCGGTCCTCGATGTGGCGCAGCAGCATTGGGGGTTCTTGCCCGGGGAAGAAGTGGTCCCAGGCGAGCATGGCGCCGCTGCGGTTCATGTCGAAGCAGCAGGCGATAGCGGGGGAGTTCTGCGAACTCATGAAGATGTGTGCGCTTTCCCAGCCCAGTGCGACCGACCCGTCGGGGTGCCGACCATCGACCCGAACGCCGGCGTGGAACGGCGGGAACTTGCCAAGGTCCTCGGCCGCCGATTTGTGGTGGTCCAGGATGATGATGCTGTTGGCCTTCCAGCTCAGCCTGGCCATGACTTCGTACTTGTAACTGAAGTCGACGATGATCACGTCTTTGTCGGTGACATCAGGTGGCTCCTGACCATGCACGCCGGCAACGAACTCAACCTGCTCGCCTAAGGCCTTGCGGACGACCCAGGCGCCGCCGAAGCCGTCAGCGCAGTTGCCATGGTAGATGCACATCGTTTTGCGTTCAGACATAGGGGATCCTCGCCCGCGCACTGCGGCGGGCATGCATGTTTAAATAGTGCCCCCAAAACAAGGAGCATTGAAATGGCAAAGGAAGTCAGGAAGCCGTTTGGCTACGTAGCGGTCACGCTCATACCCACGGGCATCGGGTTCGTTATGGGCGGGCTGCTGTCAGATCAGCCGGCGTTCATCTACAGCGGACTGGGCATGGCTATTCCTGGTGTGTTGCTAGGTGCGACGCACTTCTGGACGATCCGTCGAAGGGCTTGAGTTGTTGGGGGAGGGGTTATGCTGCTTTCTTGAGCCTGGGCGGGCTCGGCGGATAACCGAAGTACATGCGGCTGCGTCCGGTGTAGCCGCATTCTCGGCAGCCAGCTGCCGGGTGGGCGTTGTAGCCATAGCTGCAGCTTGAGCAATCGCAGCTGCAACCTGAACACTCCACGGAACACACGCCCAGTACCTCGACTTCGCCTTCCCGGTTGATGGAGTAGTTGTGGCGTCGGTCCAGGCGGAAAACGGTGATCTTCTCGGCTTCCTCATATGTGGCTGGGATTATGCGGAAGCCCCACTTGGCGGTCGGGTCATCAACTGTGCGAGTAACCTTCCTCATCGCGGCGCCCTGTAGATCAGGTATGCCATGTAGGCGAGGGCGATCATGGCTTCCACCTCTTGCCGACGCGGTACACCATCATCATGTTGTGATGGAGTGGCACTTTCAGGACGTGTTCGAAGAACTCGCCCTTTCCAGAGATGAACCCGGTAGGCACCTTGGTTCCTCCGGCGCCGAATTCACGCCAGCATTCTTCGCCGCCGTTCTTTTCCCAGTAGGCGCGCTCGCGCTTTGGAATCTCATCGTAGGTTTTTTCGAACACGGAGATATCCGGGATATCGCAGATCCGGCGCCATGCGGGATTGCGTTTGCACCATTCAGCAGCATGCTGAGAGGCTTGATCGACAGAGTAGAATTCCCTTGTGCTTTGTTCGGTCATGGCATCAGCTCCTTGGGCACCTGGACGGTATCGCCCAGCTTGTGGTTGACGAGCCCTCGGCAGAATGCGATCAGCGCGGTTGGACCGTAGCACCAGACCCCGGCGCCGGCAGGCCCTCCGGCGTAGCACGCATCCTCGGGCAGGCCGGGTATGTGCTGCGCTGTGCCGCTGTGCTGGTCGATCAGCTGGCCGCCGTGCTCCCAGTTGCTGGAAGGGCGATAGCCGAAGCCCTCGGCAGCGCCGCGGATGCTGATGCTGGTAGGATCGGTCCGGATGCGCCAGATTGTGGTCCTGCACTCGGGATCTGTGCCGAAGCCCTCGGCCATGGCCACCGCCCAGTCCAGCGGCGCGCCGATGAGGTTGGATACCCTCACTTCGATCAAGACGGTCATGCCCGGCGCCTCTCTGGGTTGCCATAGATGTCGTATTCCGGGCGCTCTGGCGGGTATGCCTCTGCCGTCAGCGCCTGGTCGATGGCCGCGCGCAGGTTCTCGTTGTAGTTCTCGCCGAGCACGCGCCGGTTTGGCTTGCCCATGTACTGGCCAATGATCTCGATGCCAATGCTGTAGTCGCCGTCCATGCCATTCGAATGGCTTTCGAAGCTGACATCCCAGCAGCAGGATTCCAGCGCGTTGAGGCGAGCCCGGTCTTGGCGCAGCTCGTCCAGCTCGGCGCTGGAGACGATGGTGAAGTGAGTTTTCTTCTTGCTCACAGCTGATACCTCTCATCAATCCAGCGCCCAGGCGCCAGTGCGGGTGTAGGTTCGGGTTGTGGTTCGTGCGGGGAGAGCTGGCGCTGGTTGCCGGCCTGCAGCTGGCTGTCGGGGATGCAGCTGATGCCGACCCCGTTGAGCAGGTAGCAGGTGACGCCGCGCTGGCTGTCGTGTTGCGCGTCGATGACGTTCTCGGTTGCGCTGGCGCAGGTGGCCAGCAGCAGGAGGCAGAGGGCGAGGCGGATCATGGCTGCACCTGTTGAATGTTGGATTCAACCCAATCGCGCATCCGCTGCCATCGGCTTTCGGGCGTATCTCGAATCAGCTCCCACCGACCCGCGTCGTCCTGCACGAACTTGCCTGGGCTCTCGTCGTTCTCGTAGACGATCTCGGCAGCCAGTGCCTCAGCGATCCCGAAGGCCTGGGCCACGCTCTCACGGTCATGAGCGTCAATCGTGCTCATGTCTATGCCGCGCCTGGAGCCAAGCGCACCGAGCGTGCAGAACTGGCCGTCGGCCTCCAGCGTGTCGGTTACTAGGCGCTTGTCGGGCATGGCGTCCAGAGCGTCGCGCAACTCGACCAGGAAGGCCTGGCCGCGCTTGCCCCTGATGGCCGATGCAACTGCGCCTCGCCAGCAGATGAGGCTCCAGTTATCGCAATCGTCGCTGTATCCGCTGCGGCTCATGGCTTCACCTCGCGGCGCGCCCACTGCACATGCGGGCCGTCTTCCGTGTCGAAGATACCCATCAGGAACCATTCAGGGCCTGGCGATTGCGGGTCCCAGCCGTTGCAGTGGGCTGCGCCGTCGAAGTACGGATGTTCGGCCAAGTCCGAATCCATATCCCAGGTTTTCAATTGAAGGCATTGCTCAGTTACCCAGGCCTTGAATGGAGCTGGGTCTTCAGTGCCGCCAAAGTCAGGAATACCTGGGTGGCACCACCAGCCGTCCTTATCGCGCTTGACCTCAACGGGGCCGAAAGCCACGCCGCCGTGTTTCGGGCATGGGTCGATGTAGTGGACCTCGGAATACATGCCATCGCCGCTGCGATAGTCCATCTTGCAGCCGCAGCTGGCTTTGTAGTTCACGAAGGCGATCCGGTTTTCTTCAGGCATGACTTCGTCCTTGGCCGCCATATCGCGGCAGTGAATAGAGGGGAGAGGGGTTACAGCTGGGAGGAGTACAAATGTGCTCTAAGTGCTGGGCTGAGCGAAGGCGCCTTTGAATTGTTGCTCCAGGTCTCGGACCTCGCGCTCTAGATCAAGGAGGTCGACGCTATCTTCACGTTGGCCGCGGCCAAGCAATGAATCGCCGTATTGCCCAATGGCGGTGGCTGCTCGATCCAGCAAGTCTTGGATCTCAGGCGCCCGTACTGCTCCAAGTGGCGCACCTTGTTTGCCTGGCGCGCTCGGCTCTGTGCTGGCAGATAGGGCTGTCTCGATCTTGGCAGCCAACCGCAGCGGAACATCATCGGCCAGCAGTTCGCGCAGCAGCGCATCCCGCTCGGCCAATAGGGCGCGCTGATTCGAGATCCGCAGGCTTTGCCGCATGATCTGATCATCCGAATGCTTGATGACCTCGCGAATCTGCTCAGCCTCGCCGGCACCGGTCATCGGTCCCAGGCCAACAATCGGCAGCCCAGTCGCCGCCGCATCCCGCTCCGCCTCTTCTTTGGTCCACCAGATGGCAGTACCAACCATCCAGGCTATCGGCTCGGGGTGGGGCTGCGGGGCTTTCCCGCCTGTAACGCGCTCTTCGATGGATGCCCAGGCTGGCGCGAACTCTGGCCAATCGCTTTCAATCACCAGGCACTCCCGCGCCGGGCAGTTCCACTCGGCCATCAGTGACATCACGCCTTCGAGATAGGAGTGCGCGAGATCTGAGTCGACAGGTGACAGTAGCGCCAGGTCGCTGCGCTTGACGACGATGTACCGGTCTTCGCGCTGAAAGGGCACGCTGACCATCTCGGTGTTGCTGGATCGGTTTTCTGTGGTCATGGGGATACCGTTGAGCATATCTTGACGTGTTATTTATAAATGGCATGATCCACCTCCACCTATTGATGGCAGGAAGTTGAGCATGAGTTCTGATCTGAATGAGGAAAAGTGGGACGTAGCCGAGCAAATCGCCCTAGAAGCTGGGCTGTTGGGGCGGTGTGAGTGCGGATACCCTATTGATCAGCAAGTTAGCTACCGTACAAAGGCGTACGCTCTTGCCAGTTCCCGTTTTGCTAGTGGAGACCTTCAACTTTTCAAAAATCAGAAGGACGTGACCGATTTGATTGATAAGGTGGTCGATGATGCTTTTTTTGACTGTTCTGTTTGTAACGCGTAATGGTCGAAGCTATGCCACCAGGCGTTGATAAAGTTCGATGAGCTCGGAGGCGTTGGCCGCAACCAGCGCCCGTGCTTCGTCCTTGCAGACGCTGTTGCCCAACAGCTTCACCTGGTCAGTCTTGCTGATGGCTTTCCAGTACAGCTGACCGGTCACTTCATCGAGGAACAGGCCTCGGTCGATGATGTAGTCCGGTCGGAAGCCCTGGGCGCGTTTCAGTTCGTGCGGCTGCAGCATGCGCAGGGTAATGTCGATCAGCACGTAGTCACCGACCATGACGATATCGGCGTGCTCGGTGAAGTGCTGCGGCATGTATTTTCGGAGGAACGCCGCGCACTTGCGGGCACCGGCCAGTTGCTCATCTGTCAGCGTGTGGCTGTGCAACTGGACGACTTCGACCACAGCCATGCGATCCTTCGACGGGATCGTGTGGACCGGCTCACGAAGTGAGATCCCGTCCTTCTCGGCACCGTAGTACTTCACCATGTAGGCAGTGACCAGGCGCTGATTTGAGCCTTTGCCCAGGACGGTCGAAAACGGATCGTCAGCTGCGCGGCCGTCGCCCTTATAGAAGCCACCATTGGCCTGCTCCAGGTGGGCGGAAGCAATAGCGTGGTGACCGCTGTTCTGCGTTATGCAACTGAGAGGGCCGCTTGTGGCACTACCCACGCAGCCCTTGCGTAACGTCACTAGGGAGGCAGAAACCAGCGCCTGCTCGCCGCGATTCGCGCCTGTCACCGTCATGGCCGGGTCCGTGGCAGGGTAGCCTGATCGATTTCCGTGGTGCGTCAGGTGCGTCAGATGCGCGCCGACCAACGCAAAGTGCCCTCCCTTGACTTGTGCGACTTGGGTTCGCAGTGGCTCAAGAGTGTCAAAGGTGCGCTGGTTCGACCCATTCGCATGCTCAGTAAGGCATCCAGCCATCGCCATCGTCGGCTGAACTAGGGCGTGATGGGTGCCGCCACCGCTTATGGTCGAGGCCGGCTCAGAGACGCTGTGCGTGCTGGTGTGCGACTTCGAGGTTCCGCGTAGCGGGACTATGAACGGATCGTTGCAGGCCAGGGTGTGCCGCCACAGGCCTTTGGCGATCCGGTTCATGGTGTTCTCCACCAGAGCATCGTCGCGGAAGATCGTGCGGCCCTGCAGCTCCCAGTCAATGCACTCGGCGGCGGATCGCCAGGCCTGCTGACCCTTGCCGGGGGTCTTGTGATGCGTCGGCGCGGGCCAGACGATTGGCTTGCCGTCGCACCGGGCGATGCCGTACAAGCGCTTGCGAATCGTAGGCGCGCCTTGGTCGGCTGCGACGCGCACCTGGTGCTCGAAGTTGTAGCGAAGGCCGCGCAGCAGTGCTTCCTTGGGCACGTGGTCGCCGATCTCGGCGAGGATTTCCGGTAGGTCCGGGTGGTCCTCTGGAATGCCGTTGCCCAGCACGTTCACGAACGCCTGGAAAGTGCGGCCTTTCTCTGCCTTGATCGGGCGACCTTCATCGTCGAGCGGCCCCCAGTCGGCGAACTCTTCCACGTTTTCAAGGAAAATCAGTCGCGGACGAGTCTGGTATGCCCAGCGAATGATCACCCATGCGAGGCCGCGAATCTTGCGGTCACGTGGTTTCCCGCCCTTGGCCTTGCTGTGGTGCCGGCAGTCGGGCGAAGCCCACAAGATGCCGACCGGTTGCCCCTTCGTTGCCAGGATCGGATCGACTTCGAACACGTCTGCAACGTAGTGCTCGGTCTGCTGGTGGTTGGCGCGGTGCACAGCCAAGGCGATTGGGTTGTGGTTCACCGCCACATCCGGTTCGCGGTACGCCTCGGCAATGCCGCTGCTGGCGCCGCCGCCGCCGGCGAAGAGATCGACAACCAGCTCCTTTTCGAAGGGCAGGGCGAGGGAGGTCATACAGGTCATGTTGTGGTCCTTGCGTGCAGGCGCCGCCCTCGCCGGGGTGGCGTGATTCGTTGAAGTGCGGTATTGGTGAGCAAAATTGAGAAAAGCGGACTAGTCATGAAGCAACCAACTGTGGGGCAATCGCATGGGCAAATTGATTTATCCAAAATGATGCACTCGGGGCATCCGGTAGCCTGGCTCTCAAAGCTCACATGGGAAATTGCTGAAGCAATGACCTGTAGAAGCCCAAACCCGGCAGCACGTGTTTATAAGTCAATGAATTGTGCGATTACTGCTTGGCATATGCATGATTGGATTTGGCAGTTCAGCGACGAACAAATGAAGGAAGAGCTCGCAGCCTTCCTTAAGGCCCCCAGTTTCAAATCCATTGGTGATTTCTCACGGGCCATCCAGCGACTATCGCCCGCAATTTGCTATTGTCGTCAAATTGGGACGGCCGTTAAACACGTATCCCTCGCCTATAACCGTCCCGAAGTAACTACCCGTGTGTTGCGCTTGGATGAAGAAGGTAGCTCCGGGTACCAGGTAATGATTCTGGATGGCTCTAAAGAGCATCTGGATACTGACGTCTATACTGCCGCCCTGGATGTCTGGTCGCGAATTTATGTACAGCTAGAATTTGACATGTGGGAGGAAGTCTACAAATTGTGGCCCTCATGGCAGAAGGAGGCTGAGGGTTAGATTTTGGTTTCTACTGCAGACTGTCATTGGATGTGACGTACGTTTCTTTACAAGGATTTTTAAAATTTTTCTACGAGGACTAGCCGTGCCTGAAATGCTAAAGGTTGTCGAGTCATATCTTCCTGTTACCGTGCTGAGTGCAATTGGATTGTTTATTACAAAAGAAATTGTCGAGATATTTAAGCGGCGCGGTGAAAAGAAGCGAAAGATCACGGCGTACAAAAGCCTGATTGCAGAAGAATGCATGAAAAATGCATGGACCCTTAAGTCATTAGGTTCGCATGTGCGTTCGCTGAGCGATCCCGATCTATGCAAGGTGGTGCTGGAGTCAACTTCATACGGGGACATCCTGATGTGTGTTCATGACGCCGGCTCGGGAGGTGGATCACCCATAGTAGATGTCCATTCAAAGATTTTCGAAAAGACGGTGGTGGACATGGCTGTGATCGATAGCGAGCTATTTACACACTGTAAAAACGCATATGAAGATCTTGCAAATGTAACCAACTGCCTGAACCAGCTGCGTGAGTTCTCGGGGAAAAATGATTTGCTGCATCTTAAGGGCTTGGCTGCGTATTCAAAGAGTGTGCTCGAAGCAGCTGAGCTCGATTTGCAAGTGCTATTCAAATTCTGCACCGGCAAGGAGTTAAGTCATAAAGTTAGATCATTTATCTGAATTAGAGCGGTGCCACTACCTCATCCCCCGGATCCTGCTGAGTCATCAGCATGCTCTTCCGGTTGAACCCAGCGCCACAAATGCCACTTACAGGCTGTGGCGCTGGCTCTTGTCACTTAGCGTCGAAGGTACCCAGGGACAGCTTCGCGGCGGTACCGACCTTGGCGTCGAGCACGGCCTTGAACTCTTGGGCGATGGCTTCGCGCTGGGCCTCTTCGCCGATCCAGCGCAGTTTGAGCACTGGTTGCGCGCCGCCGGTGATGACCGAAACGCGCAGGCGGATCACTTGCTCGGCCAAGCCTTCAAACGGAATTACCTTGAAGTCCAGCCAAGCCGGCAGGGTCTCTTTGCTGCTGGCCTCAATCTGGTCCATGGTGCTGCGGCTGGCGCGTGTCTCGCCGACTGCGTGATCGCTTTCCGACGAGGCCTTCACGGTGATAGTGCGAACTGCGGCGATCGCTTTGGCGATGGTCATGGTCTGGCCATCCTCATCGGTCGCCGACAGGTGCTGGTTCCAGTCTTCGATCCAGTCGCTCATGGCCTTCTGCACCAGGCTCTGGCCGCACACCGCCTGAACGGCGGCGAACGCAGCAGAAGCCTTCAGGCGCAGCACGGCGCGGTCATCGGCATGGCCCGGCTCTTCGGCGGTGCCGATGTTGAACAGCACGATGCAGCTCATATTGTCCTGGTCGATGAAGCCGCGGGCTGCTGGGGCGGAGCGCTCAACAACGTAGGCGCTGTAGTCAGCCAGCGAGTGGGTGGAGTAGGTGCCACGGAAGCGGTTGCGGCCTTCCTGATAACGCTCGAGATCAACCACGTTGAAGTTTTGCGGCACGACGACCACCGGGCCCAAGGCCGGCAGATCGCGGCCTACTGCGGCAATGGTGTTTTCCTGGATCAGTTCGAGAGCTTCTTTGCTGAGGGACATGCGCTATTCCTTGTAGGTGCTGTGAGTTAGGAGCGTGGGGGTACTGGTGCTTCGTCCCGGTTGAAGAGCTGGTCATGCTTTTCGGGGAAGAGGGAAATGTTGCCGCCGGTGCCGACGTACATCGGCGTGTCGAGGCTGGTGTTCTCGCTGCGCGTGCCGCGCTTGGTCGGCACTTTGTAGTCGAGCTTGTGCTTGATCTTTACCTGGTGGGAGTCGCCGATCTGGCTGAAGTCCAGGGTTATGGTGATCTTGCCGGCCTTCCCATGGTCGACAACCCCAGCGGCTACTTCCGAAAGGGCGTGACCAATTTGGCTGGCGAAGGCGCCGCCGTTGAGCTCCTGCAGGAACTCGGTGGTGTCAGTGGGCTTGGACATTGCTGCGTCTCCTGATGGACTATGCCGCTGGGCGGCAGAGTGATGTGCTGCTGGCGCCGGCCGTGCCGGACGCGCGCTGTAATGCTTTCAAGCGGAAAGCTCCATGTCTCGGTCATGCCAGCCGGCAAGCCACCAGCCGCAGTCCACGGTCATCCAGCCGTATGGCTGGGCATCGCGTGACTGGCTGTTGTCGCGGCAGGCGCGGCCGAGGTAGTAGGCGGTGGGGTGAACCTGCTGCCGGCGCTTCATCGCTACGCACCGGCGAGGTACGGAAGGGGCGCGAACGGTATGTCGTCATCGAAGCTATCGTGGTCAGGCGGCGCTGCCTGCTGGTTCTGCTGCTGGCGAGACGGCCGGCGTTGTTGCGGTTGCCGATCTGGCACCTGGCCTGGCTGCTGACCCTGCGGCCGGTTGCCTAGCAGCTGCATCGTGCCGTTGATGTCGACGATGATTTCTGTGGTGTAGCGCTTGATGCCGTCCTTCTCCCACTCGCGGGTCTGCAGCTTGCCCTCGATGTAGACCTGGGAGCCCTTGCGCAGGTACTCGCCGGCGATCTCGGCGACCTTCCCGAACAGCGACACACGGTGCCACTCGGTGCGCTCGACCTTCTCGCCCGAGCGCTTGTCCATCCACTGCTCGCTGGTGGCCAGGCTGAGGTTTGTGACGGCATTGCCGTTGGGCAGGTACCTCACTTCAGGGTCTTGGCCGCAGGTTCCGACCAAGATGACCTTGTTGACCCCGCGACTCATGACTGAGCAACCGCTGCCGCAACGATGAACAGCAGGGCCATGAGTGAGCACCAGCGCGTCGCGCTCTCGCCGACTTGGCGGGCCCTCACCAGCGCAACAACAGGCAGGGCTTTGGCCTCGATGGCGCGCTCCAGACTTTCCGCATAGCGAACTGCCTGTGGATAGCTGGTGTTGCGGCCGTAGACCCGATTGTCGCGGGATGAGACCACCATCCAGCCGTTCCCGGCCTTGGTTACGGTGAAACGTGACTTAGCGTGGAATGCCTCGGTCGCGGTGATGACTTCCTGGCGGAGCGTTTCGAGCCCGGCCTTGCTCTGTTCGATGGCTGTTTGCATGGTGTATTCCTCATTGTGGTCAGGCGTGGAGCTCGAAGGCCTCGGCCTTGCGAACGATTCGAACTTGGGCTGTGCGGCGCTCCGGCGCGCGGCGGTCTCGGCGCATGGGGTCGCTGTCGTTGATCACCGCATGCATGGCGATGAGACAGGCGAGCGCGATGCAGAGCGGGCTGATGATCTGTTGGCGCATGGCCTTGGTGACCGCCTCGATGCGCCGGCCGGCTTCCAGCTTGAACAGCGCTGCCTCGATCCGGTTGGCCACGGTGCCAGGGCTGACCGACATCTGGCGGGCGATTTCTTTGGTGGTGAGGCCTTGGGCTACCCACAGCAGTGCTTCGAGCTCACGGGGAGCTAGCGCCTTGCCGAGCTGGCCAATCCATGAGCCGCAAGTGATCGTTTCCATGATTATCCTCAGCAACCGCATTGGTCAGGAGCCAGGCGCGGGTGACCAAACCCACCGTGAAAGGTGGCCTGGCGCCTGCCAATGCGGTCGAAGTGAAGGGAAGGGGTGCAGGCGGTGAGCGCTACCTCACATGCATCTGGTCTGGCCGGGTAGGCCCCGGATTCGCCTGCGTGTACGTCGATTAATCTTTACTGCGGCGAGCCTTAACTTGGATAAGGCTTACGGTGATGCGCTTTAAATCGATGAAAACTGCATCGGTAATCCACATTCCGGGGCAAGCCGGGTGTCCGGACGCCTCACCAAAGGGCGAGACGCTTACCCAGGCTCACAATTCGCTGCGATCAACTCGCGTTCAATGTGGATCACCGATGCAGCCTGCGATGGGGAGCAGGGTATCGGGCAGTTAACGACAGGCTGTCGTGGCGCTGGTTGTTCAGTCGTCCTCGCCCTGGCTCAGCATCTTCTCGATTTCGGCTGCGGCGGGCTTCTTCCAGTTCTTGATATGGCCGGTTTCCAAGTCGATGTTCAGGATCAGGTAGTCGCCGTAGTGCTCGCCCGGGAAGAAGCCGGGAACGTAGCCCTCGTAGCTGCCCACTTCGTCGCCCTGTGCGTCCTGCAGCCCTGCGGCGAAGCCGTCGCGAACCTTGATGTGAAGGCGAAGCTCGGTCACGTCGACCTGAACCGTTTTTTGCTGATTGATCTGCATGCTGCGTTCTCCGGTTGATTTCCCGTCTGGCCCTGTCGCCAAGGCCAGCCAGTGAAATCTGATTTCCGCTCCATGCTTATTGCCGCGGCTATCCCCACCTGGCTGGGTCACACATTTCGTGTTCGGTGTTCTTCCCGGCTGGCTGCATGGTTTGGCGTCCTCCCATGAGGGGAGTCCGGCAGCTATCCAGAGGCTGCGTGGTCGACGACTTAGCTTGTCCCGACCCAGGTGATGGCCTGGGTGCGTCGAGGTGGTCACGTCTGGTTGTGTAAAGAGCGGTGGCCGGTGAGGGCCTCGGCAGCCCCTGGTGAGTGACTGCGTGCTGATGCGAATATCACGCAGCGTGTTTTTTATGTCAACACAATTTGTGATTTATTTTGCCTGAGGGTGTGTTGAGGATTTTCCCTAGGAGGCGGGTTCACGTTTCACGAGGCGTGATGTATGCTCATTGCAATAACTGGATGGATATACAGTAAAGGAGATGTCTTATGTCCAAGCAGAAGAAGACGGCACCACAAGGACGCCAAGAGATGACCGGGGTAGAGCGGCTCGGGCTGCGGGTTTCGTCGATGATCAATCACCCCATTGCACAGTCTCAGCGCTGGGTGACAATCCATCGCCTGGACACGGATGGAGACATGGAGTGGGAGGAGGTGATGGGGCTGATTGCAGAAACGCCAGAGTTGGACCTGACTTTCAACGATGACGAGAGCGTGACGGTGCGGTGGGAGCCACTGAGCGCCGATGATCGCGATGACCTGATCGTGGAGTGGGATTGGGAGGGGGAGAGGGCAGAGGAGGAGGCGCCATTCTAAACGCATACATTGTATTGGTTTAGTCACAATCGTGGGGTAACTTGCGTCGCTTCTGGCGGTCTGTGCTATTTTGAAGGTTGCTAGATCTCCACCATTTCACTAGAACTTGTAGCTAGTCGGTTTACTGAATCAGGGGTGAGCAATAAATTGTTTTGAAGGGAGAACGACATGAATGCAAGCGATGTATTTGAAGATGTCATTGTTATAAAGGAAGAGATGAATGGAAATCAATCCTCAGTGCGGCTTGCCCAATCGCAGCGGCTATTGATAGCTGACTCCTGCGTTCGACTGAGACCTGTGGCCTGGTCTTGGTTTTATTTGGGTGCTCACGTCACAATGGATAGGGAAAAGGCAGGAGAACTAATAGAGTTCGGTGAGAAGCTAACTCCTCTTTACATTGTTGTGAGTTAGCCGTGCTCTAAAAGCCTAGAGCACGGTGATGTCCATCAATTGGTAGGGAATCCCAGCTTGTCAAAGAAGGAGCGGTTCCGTTCTTTTGCGGATTTAACCAATTGGTCGAAGGATATGATTTCGATATAAGCATGGCTTGGTTCGTTATAGCCAAAATATCCTAGACCATCCGAGGTGACTCTAAGATTTGCTCGGCGGCAGCGTTTAGTCATTGTAGGTGTCAGGTCGCACACCACATAGATATACCCTGGAATTTTCTTGTTTCCGGGGATTGGTCTACCGGTTTTAGTGTGGACGCCACCTTCCCTGATACGGTCCAAGTAACCTAGGGCTTGATCTATAGGATCTTTATCCTCTCCTTCCTTCATGTCATCTCTCATTGGGCGTTTTATTTCAATGATGGTAAGGGATGCCATAGGGAAAGAACTGCCATCGTTGACTAAGATCGGATTGTCGAAAATCCTTAAGCTCAAGATGTCAGGTTCTTTTGTTGAGGTGCTATCTGTAATGGGCATCGAATTTAGTGTTTTATCAGAAGCGAGGTAAGCGTGGAATGAAAGTCGTTCATCCAGTAACCAAAGGTTGCTTCCGTCAGCCATCACCGAATCCGAGTCTTTGCCCATGGGGAAGATTAGCTCATGAATCGTGTCTTCTCGAGCATACTTTCCATCGTCAAGTCTGACTATTGAGGCTTCCAGTATGTCTATAATCGCTTTGCGATGCGATACGTAATTCGCAAGATCAGATTTTTTTATATCTTCAGCTTTGTTTATGTAGTTGCTTAGACGAGCTTTGTAATCCTCTACTGACTCAGCCTTTCCTGGGCGCATAATGTCGTGCCCTTCGCTTACCAATTCTCGCTCGATTGAGTACCAGATCTCGTGTAGATGGAGATCTAAATCTTTATCTGTGATGTCGGGTGCTACGATTAGTGCATCTGGTGATGCGTATCGTGTTATGAATCTGTATCGCGGTGCTTGGGTGTCGATAAAGGATGCTATTCTGCGATTGCCAGCTTCTATACTATCTCTAAGGTAGCTTTCAAGGTAAAGTTTCGCTCGATCCAATACTTTTTCACGGATCATACGTAAGCTTATTTCTGTTTGCGAGAACATCCCATTAAAGTCTTCCGCAATGTTGAAGGATGTTCTCTCGCTTCTGACGTTTTCATCTAGGTATGGTGAAGAAACATAGCAGTTGTAAATGAAGTCGCCGGAGGAGTCTGTTAGTTTTCCGGTTAGGCCTGGTATCTTTCCCTGAATACCTTCCTCTTTGGCTAGCCGATTGGCAGCGCACAATGCGATTTGATGTTTTCTAGATGTTGAATAGCGAAACTTTATATGGGTTAGCTCGAATGTTGAGCCTAGAATATCTATCTGCTCATGCGTAGCTGCAGACATCATATTCTTGTCATATAGTTCATAGATCTCGATAACTTCGTGTTCGTCTCTGACTGTGATTCGGGGTGCGCCATCTGGCCGAACAAAGTACCAAAGGCAGTGCTCAAGCAACTGGTTAGCAATTGTTGTTGCTGTTTTGGGGGTGGAGTCTCGATAACCCGGATTGAAGCCGAGAAGCTTGATGCGAGACCCGCTGCGCACTTCCGCTTTATCCTCGGTCGAAAGATCAAAGACGCCATTGGATTCATCTAGGCTAAATGTGCGAAATTTGAAGCCATCGCCATGTTGGTAATAGCTTTCGACTTCGACTTTATCGAAAGCCTTCAGCCACATGAGCCTTCCTACACCCCGGCAGCCTTTATCGATTTTGTGGTCTGAATCAAGAGTCTGGAATGAATTGAGATTTGTATCGTTAAATCCGCAACCATTATCCGATACCGTGAATCCTGTTATTGCTTCCACGCCATCCTCAATATCGAGAGATGATTGGCTGGAACGGGCAATGTCCAGAACTATGCGGCCAGTCTCTAGATTGCCTTTCTCTTCAATTGAATGAATGGAGTTAACAATCGCCTCAAATACGGGAAGAAGTCCGTGGCTCTTTGGTAGCGATGTGTTTCTTAGTCTTCCCTTTAAATTTGTGTGAAGTAATACGCTCATCACAATTCCATTTATTTGTACTAGGCTGAATATGTGTGAAATTTTCTAATGAATCATACGAAAAAACAACGTATACAAATTTTGGACCTTGCCGGTGGTTCTACATAGTGCCAAAACAAAACGCGAATGGTAGTGGCTTTTTGCTGGCATGGCAAACGCCCCCTTTAGATTCAGCCAATCGCCGCTCTCGGCACTTTTCATACTAGATGAGCATTCCACACCAAAAGCACCCTGGCCTGGATGTAGGTCTCATCAACCCGAATATCTTCAGGGGGATGATTCGTGTTGTCCGAGATCATCTTGAAATGGTCGCGACCCTTCTTCTGCAGGCGCTTAATGTACTGATGGCCCTGATGGGAAAAGTAGTAAATCCCGTCGCCCACGAACTCACGGATGCTGATGTCAACGACCAACGGGTCGCGGCTCTTGATGGTTGGCGCCATGGACTGACCGACACCCGTTATGAGCTTCAGATGGAAATGCTCTTTGAACTCGACACCCATCTCTCGCAGGTGAGTAGGGCTGACCCGGATGTCCTGCAGCATTTCAGGGAAGTCGTGAGCTACTTCACCATCGCCCATTGCTCCGCGCACGTCGTAGTGAGCAATCCACACCTCATCGCCCACGAGGCCGGGGCGAACGAAGTCAGCCGCGACGACACTGCTGGCGCTCGGCTCCTCAGCCGCAGCAAGGAGGCGCTGACGGGCCTCTTCCGGAATGCCTTTGCCGCTCTTTGCGAGCATCTGCCTGACAAGATCAGTCGTACTTCGGGCTGGCGCCGAAACCTCCGTCACTGCCGCAGAGCTCAGGAGTAGCTCGGATTGGTCGACTCCAAGGGCAGCTGCCATAGCGGCAATATCCGCCAGCGTTGGCTCTCGCGTACCGGCTTCATAGTTTCCGACGCGTGACTGCGATTTCCAGCCGCAAGCATCTGCCAGCTGGGCCTGGGACATTCCCGTCGCTTTTCTCAAGCGCTTAATGCGCTGGCTCAGTGATTCATTCATGCGCGGGATTTCATCACGAAATGAAATACACGGCTTTCACTTATTGTGATTGATATTAACACGATGCGTGTTTATCCTGAGTGCTAGTCATTGAGGAGCCCCGAATGAACAACGTCCGCAAGATCCGGGTATCGGCGGGGATAAGCCAAGCCCGCCTTTGCCGGGAGCTCGGCTGGAACCAGTCGCGCCTAGCCAATTACGAGGCCGGTCGACGGTGTGTCAGCCTTGATGCGGCTCGGAAGATTGTTGCTGCGCTGAACGGGTTAGGAGCCGAGTGCAGCCTTGACGATGCCTTTCCGCCAACGGCTCGAGATCCAGAAGCCGCCTGATAGATAAATCATCGCTGATCGGGCATTGCGGCAGTAGATGACTGAAACACCTGCGAATCCATCCAGTACTTGAATCGCAGACGAAAAAAAACCGCCTGGCAGGGCGGCTTTCTCTACAGCTTCATAACGGGTTTAAGCATGACAAACATCGTCCCACTTGACAAGTCCAAGGGGTTCACCCGGATGGACAACCAGCTCATGGATGGCCTGCTGGCTATCGATCTCCCCGCTCGGGAGATGAAGATTGTGCTGTACGTGGCCAAGGCCACCATCAACTTTAGGGCTGGTGCCCAGCGCATCCCGGCCACCGCCATTGCGAAAGCTATCCACGCTCACCCTGACACCGTGTCAAAGGCCGTTTCCAGCCTGTTGCGCCGTCGCGTGCTGTTCCGTGAAGGTGGTGCCCGGGGCGACATCGGCGTGAATCACCCGAAAGACTGGGTCTACGTGAATGATCCGAAACAGACCAAAACAGCCGATTCGGCTGAAGTGGTCCGAATCGGCGAAGAGTCGAAACAGACCAAAACCGCCGACTCCCTTCTTTATTCTAAGAAAGAAACCCCCTATGTAAATCTTCCTTCGGAAGATGTTACATGCCCCCCTAGTGAATCTGGGCAGTCCCCGGTGAAGGCTGAGCGCAAGGCTCCCTTCGGCAAGGTAGCGATGCTGGCCGACAACCCGCATGACCTGAGCGAGGCGCTGATCGCTGATTACCTAGCTATCCGCAAGGCCAAGCGTGCGCCGCTGACTGCACGTATCTGGTCGGTGCTGAATTCCAAGCTCGAGCAGTGCAAGGCCTTCGGTGTTCAGCCCAGCAAAGCGATGGAGATCGCCATCGAGAGCGGATGGCAGGGTTTCGAAGTGGAATGGGTCACCAAGCGTTTTGCATCCCAATCGCCCGCCCAGGTCAAGCCCAACAGCCGTCACCACGGCTTCAACGACCGCGATTATCACGATGGCCTTATTCCACGGGGGGATGGCTCCTATGCGTTCTGAAAAAGTGGTTCACCTGTCCAGCATTGCCGGCCCGCAGGTCACCTCCATGGCCATGTGCGAAGAGCATGGCCCGTATGAGGCAACTACTCACCAGGTCCTCAACCACACCTTTCGCTCACCATGCCCAGGCTGCAAGGCGGCGCAGGTTGCGAAAAGCCAGGCCGAGGACGTCAAGCGTCAGCGTGTTGACCTAGCCTACAAGCTGGGTGACTCGCTGATTCCAAAGCGATTCAGGGACAAGACCTTCGACAGCTACGCGGTGAGCTGCGACGGCCAGCAAAAGGCCAAAGCGCGCTGCGAACGTTACGCCGCCGAGTTTGATGCCAACCTGGCCGCCGGGCGCTGCCTGATTTTGGTGGGCAACCCCGGCACCGGCAAAACCCATCTGGGGGTGTCGATCGCCCAGGCCGTCATGGCCAATTCCACGCATACGGCTGCCTATCGAACCCTCGGCGGAATCCTGCAGGCCATCCGCGCCACATTCGATGGTAGTTCCGGCCAGACCGAGGGGAGCATCCTTGACGCATTGATTCGCCCGTCAATGCTGGTTCTCGATGAAGTCGGAGCGAGCAAGGAGGCCCCGAGCGATTTCGAGCTGAGCCGGCTGTTCTCGATTATCAACGGTCGCTACGAGCGGATGCTGCCGACCATCGTGATTTCCAACCTTGGCGCGAAGGAGTTGCCAGCGGCTATGGGCGAGCGATCGGCCGACCGGCTACGGGAGGGCGGCGGTATCGTCCTCCCGTTCGACTGGGCGTCCCACCGCGGCCGGGAGGCGATCTGATGCGACAGTCCAAGCTGACCAAGGCCGCGCGCGGGCGTGAGTGCCAGGTGCGCATACCGGGTGTCTGTAACGGCAACCCGGAAACCACCGTTCTGGCGCACTACCGCCTGGCCGGCACCTGCGGTGTGGGCATCAAGCCGAACGACCTGCAGGGCGCCTGGTCTTGCAGCGCCTGCCATGACGCTGTCGATTCGCGCAGCAAGACCATGTTCAGCCACGAAGAGCTGCGGTTGATGCACCTGGAAGGCGTGGTACGAACGCTCGACATCCTCGTGAGCGAAGGGAAGGTGGCCGCATGATCAGCTCAGCCATGATGTTCAGCGGCATTCCGATCTATGTCAGCGAGTACCTGCCCAAGACGAAGACCGTTCGCTGGCAGACAGAGCGGAAGTGGTGCCACTGGAAGAACGCTCCGGCCCTTCGTTACCGGCAGCGTGCGAAGGAAGTCCCTTGCGACCCGATGATCATGCTGGGCGGCCGGGCGTTCGTCTCCCCTGAAGCCCTAGCCAAGATCCAAGTCCAGCTGGGGAGGGCTGAACAGTGAAGCCGGCGATCATGAAGCCTGTACGGGCGAAGAAGACTCGGGCGAAGCCCGTAGACCGGGAGGGCCCAGAGCAGGCCGCGTTGATGGAAGAAATCTCGCTTCGCTACCCGGATGTATTCGAGCTGATCTACCACGTACCGAATGGCGGCCACAGGCACAAGAAGGTTGCTGAAAAGTTGAAGGACCAGGGCGTGAAGGCCGGCATCCCTGATCTGGTACTGCCGATGGCCCGGGGCGGCTACTTCGGCATGTACATCGAATTCAAGGCGACGGTTGACCCCGCGCCCGTCTCGCCCAGTCAGCAGGCGTGTATCCGGCGCCTGAATGATCAGGGCTATCTCGCCATCGTGTGCCGAGGGCACTTCGACGCTATGGAGCAGCTGCGGGCCTACTTGCTGCTGCCGAAAACGGAGGTTGCAGCATGACCAACACCGCCGCTGTGAAAATCAGCGATGCAGAGATTCGCCGGCAGGCCGCCGGCCAGGTGCGTGACCTGCGCGCCTTGGGCAATCACGGCCTTTATTTCCGGTTTCACCGTTCCCGCGAGCGCGGCTCGTGGTACCTGATCCACAAGGGCAAGTGGAACCTGATCGGCTCATACCCTGAGTTGAGCGCTGCCAAGGTGGCCGCGGCGCTGCCGGATATCCGCCTGCGCTTGGAAGCGGGTGAGGGTTCCAACCTATCGAGCTGGGTGCTGACCAGCGAGCTGCTGGCCTGGTTCGCTGAGCGCATGTCCCGCGACCGCAACCTCTCGACCAAGCGCAAGAGCACGGCGGCGTCGGCGATTAAGCAGCATCTGGTGCCGCGCCTCAGCCAGATCCCGCTGGCCCAGATCGACAAGGCGCTGCTCGACCGCGAGCTGATGTGGCCCCTGCAAGAGTCGCTGTCGATCGACTATGTGCGACTGGTGTTCCAATTGCTGGCCTTGTCTTTCCGGCAGGCTCGCAAGCTCGGCAAGATCAGCTCGAACCCCATGGCCGGCATCCGTTTTGGTGATTTCTCCAAGGCCAAGGTCAAGGTCAAGCCTTCGCGACTGCGTGGTGTGCACATCGAAGACCTGATGGCCCGGATGAAGAGCACCCTGGCCAACCGGCCGCAGCATGGCGTGCTGGCCCTGATGATGCTGTGCCACGGCACCCGACTGGGCGAAACCCGCCTGGCCCGCTGGAGCCATATCAGCCTGGCCGAGCGAGAGTGGTTTATTCCCGCTGAGCACACCAAGACCAGCGTGCAGCACCGCCTGCCACTGACCGACCAGGTGCGTTTCCTGCTGATGGCCTACCGCGAGATCCAGCGCAACGAAGGCTACGACGGCGAGTTTCTGTTCCCGGGGCGCCAGGGCAAGCCCATGAGCGAGGCCAAGGCATCCGCCGTGTTCACCGTCATGGGGCAGGGCGAGTGGACCAGCCACGACCTGCGCAAGCTGGCCCGCACCGGTTGGGCTGACCTGGGCGTCGACCACCTGGTGGGTGAGCTGCTGATCAACCATGCCATGGGCCACAACGTGAAGGTGTACATCCAGTCCGACGTCATGGCTCGCAAGCGTGAGGCGCTGGAGAAGTGGCACGCCCACCTTGATCAGAAGGGTTTCGCCTCGGTTCACGGCTTGACCGGTGATAGATCAACGGATTCATGGATTCTCTGCAAGGCCGCAGAGCGTGCGGGTTTCGACGGACTTCCGGTATCCACCATAAGCGAGGATTCGAAATGACCGTTGCTGAATTCGCATGCCAGGCTGCGGGCCTGCTGCTGGCCTACTACATCGGATGGGTTCGCGCTCATTACACGGTCGCTACCGAGTGCGAGCGCCTGGGCGGCTTTTATGTGGGAAGCAAAACGTTCCGCTGCGAGAAAGTCGAGGATTCGAAGGCATGAAGAAGAGCCACGGCCCAGCCTTCAATAAGGCCGTGATCGAGCTCGAGAAGTGCCCTTTGTGCCGTGGGAGAGCGGTCACCAAGGGCTTGTTTCACGAACTGCCATGCGACCACTGCAACGCCTCGGGCTGGGTAGCGGCTGCAACTGGCGAGGCCCTGGCCCTGGATGAACTGGTGACCCAGCTCAGCATGAGGCTTCGGGCCGCGCTCCAGCAGATCGAGCAGTTGAAGAAGCCTCAGGCCACCGGCCCGGGTGCGCATTATCAGGAAGGCAACCGGCTCGGCGCCGGGGGCAGCAACTACACCGGGGATTGAGGGGGAAGGACATGATTTACAGCAGCGTACTCGCGGCGGTCGTCTCGGCCCTGGCTGCGGAAGCGATCGATAACACCAGCAAGCAGGCCTGGCAAAAGCTATACGAGCCCGGCAGCGAAGACGGCCACGACATGGCAACCCTTAGCAGGTCGGTAGAGCGCGGCGAAATCAGCCGTATGGATGCTGACTGCTGGGTGTTCGCCAGGCTGCACAGCCAGCTGAAACCGCGGCACTGGGATGTCCTGGTGGCGAGGTTCAGCACGCATAAGGGGCGAAAGGTCCAGTCGATCAGCCGCCTGATCCCCATGATTGCCTCCCATGCGCCGAAGCTGTTCATCACCAGTGCAGTGACGGCTTGGGCGATCCCGAAGATGAAGGGCGCTGAAGGAAAGCGGTCGAGCGACATGATCGTGTTGCCGGCTCAGTTCTACGACATCAACCGCTGGGACCCGGACGCCCGGCCTGAGCGCACCCGCCGCCGCTGGAGGAAGGACATCGAGGACGTGCTGAAGCAGATGGCCGAAGAAGCGCTGGAGGCTGCGGCCGCCATCTTGAGCTACGAAGGTCTTTCGATGGAAAATGCCGCTTGACATCAAATGGCCGCATGGCCGATTATTTCCCCATCCTGTCATTCCTGCGCGTTGCTGAGGAGTGGCTAACAATCTGTCATAAAAGCCCGGCCGTTGAGCTGGGCTTTTTGTTATGCGCTCCTTATGGCAATCTGGCATCAGTCAAGATAAGGAGTTGTATATGACGAGATTCAACCAGCTACTTGAAGCTTACGACACCGCGTATTCTGATCGTCAGGCGTACTGGGACGCCGTCCGTAAGGCTATTCATGTGTTCGCAAAGGAGTTTCGCGAGTACCTTGGAGTTGAGGCTGATCAGAAGATTGACTTCAAGGGGAAGGGTTCGACGAAGGTGCTCAGCATCGGTGGGTTCAACAGCCTAGGTGCTTTCGAGAACCAAGCATTTGACGAGTGGCCGCGGACGAAAGATTCGGTTCAATTCGCTCTCAAACTTGCCTTCGGCAATGACCCCTCTGGGGAAACGCCGACCCAGGTCGTTTACAGGCTCTCGATTAAACAAGGCGAGCATGATGATATTTTCGAAGTGCGGGTGATCAGCGACTTTGACGCCTTTGAGACGAAAGGTCCGTCTTTCCAGGCTCTTTGTGAACATCTATGGCAAGAGACCCTACGAATGTTGCAACCTCGTAAGTAACAGACAAACCCGCCCGCTGGCGGGTTTTTTTATGGAGCAAGTAAATGGACCCGACCGACCTCGGCCCAGGCACAGCCACCTGGCTGGGCGGTAGTGGCATCGTCGTGACTGGCGCGCTGCTCTGGGTGCGCCGCTTTCTGTCCAAGGACGCTGCCGATCGCGCCATGGATAACGCCGACATCGGCACCGTTCGCCGACTGAATGAGCTGCTCGACTCCGAGCGCGAGGCCCGCAAGCTGGCCGAGACCCGCGCTGATCAGTTCGCCAAGGAGCGCAACGAACTTGCAGCAGCAGTAGGGCGGATGGAGGGAAAGATCGAAGCCCTCACCAGCCAGGTGGGCCAGCTCACCGAGAAGGTGACCACCCAGAGCGCCGAGATCTCCCGGCTTCGCTCCCAGCTTGGAGGCACAGCCTGAGATGGACAAATGCGCAATTGAATTCATTGCTCGTCGCTGGTGGCGTCGCGCTGAGGTCTGGGTCATCGCCATGCTGCTTTTTGCAGGCGGTGCAGTTCTGGGTTGGCAGTCTGCCTACTGGGCGACGGCTAGCACTCAGGCCAACCAAGTGGATGAGATCCGCCAGGCCTACGATGCCGCCATGGCCGAGCGTGACAAGCGCTTGGACGAACTGATCAGCAAGACCGAGAGCGCCGCGACCAAGGCCTCGAAGGCTGCAACCACTGCAACCCAGGCGGCAGACAAGGCCGACGAGGCACTCAACCGAGTGACGCAGTGATGGCTCGGCTCAAAACGTTGGGCTCAAGGATCCAGGAGAACGCAGGGTCGCGGGTCAAGGTGATAATGCCCGGCAGCTGGCGAAGCGGCATGACCAGCTCCCAGCGCGGCTATGGGTACAAGTGGCAGCAAGCCCGAGAGCGGTACCTGCGCGACAACCCGCTATGCATCTACTGTGAGCGGAACGGCCGTACGACGGCCGCAAAGGTGGTCGACCACATCATTGCTCACCGTGGGGACATGACTCTCTTCTGGGATCAGGCCAACTGGCAGAGCCTCTGCAAGCCTTGTCACGACTCGGTCAAGCAGGCCGAGGAGACAGCTGGCCTGTGCGGATGAGTCATCCGCAGATCGGCGAAGTCCATCCCAGCGGCATCGAAGCACGTCAGTGACGTGCTTCGAATGGGGGTAGGGGGGTCAAAAGCTAGGGATTCTCATCTAGCTAGACCGCCTCCGACCCCACGTAGACATTTTTCTCCCCCCTAAAGGTTTTTGTTAATGGTGTTAACAGACAAACAGCGACAGTTTGTTGACGCTAAGGCCCGGGGCGCGTCCAACAAAGAAGCAGCGGAAGCCGCGGGCAGTAAGCCCTCTACGGCTGCCGCAGCTGGTTCGCGCTGGGCCAATGATCCGAAGATCGCATCCGCAATTCTGGCTCGTAGAGCAGAGCTCAGTGTTAACCCTGAGCCGAGAAAGCGGCGCATCAAAGCGAAGGCCGATGAAGCCAATGAAGACCCCGTCGAGATGAACGAGGCCGACGGAGAGTTCCTTAGCTGCCTGCCTTCAACCAATGATCCATTGGTCTGGCTGCTCGCGCTGATGAACGAACCCCGGGCGAAAGTCTTCGACCGGCGCAACGCTGCGCAGACCGCCGTGCCGTATGTCCACGGGAAGAAGGCCGAGGCGGGCAAGAAAGAGCAAAAGGCGGAGGCCGCGAAAGAGGCCGGCAAGGGCAAGTATTCCCAAAGCAAGCCGCCGCTTACTGTCGTCAAGGGGTGACGCATGCTTTGGACTACGGCCTGCCCTGACTGGTGGCGGCGCCTGGCTGCCAGCGAATCAATCATCCCCGAACCGCTTTTCCCCGAGGAAGCAGAGGAGAGTCTGGAGGTTTTCAAGGGGCTGCGCATTGTCGATGCCCCAGGTAGCCCAACCATTGAAAGTGCATGTGCCCCATGGGTACTGGGTTTCGCAGGGGCTGTTTTCGGCAGCTATAACAGCGAAACAGGCGAACGCCTGATTCGGGAGTTCATGCTTTGCATCCCGAAGAAGAACAGCAAGTCGACCATCGCTGCTGCAATCATGCTGACGGCCCTGGTCCGCAACTGGCGGATGTCAGCGGAGTTCATCATCCTCGCTCCGACTAAGGAGATTGCCGACAACGCCTTCGTCCCAGCCAAGGACATGGTCAACACCGACGAAGAGCTGAAGGACCTGCTGCACGTGCAGCCACACCTTCGGTTGATCACTCACCGCGAGACGGGCGCCACGCTGAAGGTCGTCGCCGCTGATAGCGACGTGGTGGGCGGCAAGAAGGCCGTTGGCGTGTTGATCGACGAGGCATGGCTGTTTGGCAAGAACCCGAAAGCCGCCGACATGATTCGGGAGGCCACCGGTGGCCTGCTGTCCCGACCTGAAGGCTTTGTCATCTGGCTGACCACTCAATCGAACGAGCCGCCGGCCGGGGTGTTCCGGTCGAAGCTGAATTATGCCCGTGGCGTGCGTGACGGCCGCATCAACGACAATCGCTTCCTGCCGATCATCTACGAATTCTCGAAAGAGATGATCGACAGCGGCGCCGCGCGCAAGCCCGAGAATTTCCACCTGGTGAACCCAAACATGGGGTTCTCGGTGGATCGCCCCACGCTTGAACGCCTGTTCATGCAAGCGGAAATCGACGGCGAAGCTGAGTTGCGTGGTTTCCTGGCCAAGCACCTAAACATCGAGATCGGCCTGGCCCTGATGTCGGACGCCTGGGTAGGAGCAGAGTTCTGGGAGCCGCAGGCGGCCACCTGGCTCAACCTGGAGCAGATCCTTGAGCGGTGCGAGGTCATTGATGTGGGCGGTGACGGTGGCGGCCTGGACGACTTGCTCGGGCTTGCTGTCATAGGCCGAGAGGCTGGTACGAGACGGTGGTTCCACTGGGCGCATGCTTGGGCGCACCCCTCGGTGCTTGAGCGGCGCAAGTCCGAAGCTCCCAGGATCAAGGATCTCGAAGCGATTGGCGATTTGACCATCGTCAAGCGGATCGGCGATGACGTCGAGGAATTCGCTGCCATCGTCAAGCGCATCAACGAGACGGGGCTGCTCGACAAGGTCGGGCTCGACCCCGCGGGAATCGGTTCTGTTCTCGACGCCCTGGCTGATGCCGGTGTCGAGGAAGACAAGATTGTTGGCATTTCCCAAGGCTGGAAGCTAACCGGCGCGATCAAGACGACAGAGCGCAAGCTTGCCGAGGGCACGCTGCTGCACTGCGGCCAGCCGCTCATGGCCTGGTCGTGCGGGAACGCCAAAGGCGTCCCGTCGGCCAACGCCTTCTTGATCACCAAGCAGGCCTCGGGCACGGCCAAGATCGATCCGCTCATGGCTACTTTCAACGCCGTTTCTCTGATCAGCCTCAATCCTGAAGGCCGCGGGGGAATGGACAACTTCATGGCAGGCATTCGGGATCCACTGATCGCATGAACGCATTTCATATTTTCATCGCCTGCTCAGTGGTCGCTTTCTGCTTGGCATGCGGGGGCGTCTGGATGCTTGCTGGTACCGGCTGGGCTTTGCTCGCGGGATCGCTGAGCTTTTTCTGCATCGCCGGCTTCATCCGCAGAGGGCTTGTCAGTGATTAAATCTCTATCCCAGGCATTGGGGGCTGCTGTCACCAAGCCTTCAGCCAGCATGAGTGAATGGCTCGGCAAGACCATCAAGCTGTCGGATGGAGGTTTCTGGAGCGCTTTCAACGGTGCCCAGTCCAGTAGTGGTAAGTCAGTCAGCGTCGACAAGGCCATGCGCCTGTCCACCGTGTGGGCATGCGTCCGTATCATCTCGACTTCGGTAGCCGGCCTGCCGTTGAGCATCTACCGGCGGATGCCCGATGGTAGTCGAGAGAGCGCCCGGGACTTCCCGCTGTACGACGTTGTGCATAACAGCCCCAACGAAGATATGGCTGCCTTCCATTTTTGGCAGGCAGTCGTCGCTTCGATGCTGCTCTGGGGGAACGCCTATTGCGAGATCCACCGATCTGCTGGTCGGGTCATCGCTCTGGACTTCCTGATGCCGTCGAGAGTCGACCTCGAGTTCGACGATGACGGACGACTCAGATACTTCTTCAGGCCCCGTAAGGGCGCACGTCGAGAGATTCAGCGGCAGGACATGCTGCACATCCCAGCCTTTACCCTGGATGGTCGAGTCGGCCTTTCTGCTATTCGGTACGGAGCGGATGTGTTCGGTTCTGCGATGTCTGCAGATGATGCTGCCAACAGCACCTTCCGTAACGGCATGATGCCCACGGTCGCGTTTTCGGTCGACAAGACGCTGAACCCGGCCCAGCGCGTTGAGTTTCGTGAGTACGTGAAGACGATCTCCGGGGCGTTGAATGCCGGCAAGAGCCCTGTGCTCGAGCAAGGCGTGAAGCCGGAAATGATCGGCATCAACCCTGCTGATGCGCAGTTGCTGGAGTCTAGAGGACACAGCATCGAGGAAATCTGCCGCTGGTTCGGCGTCCCACCCTGGATGGTGATGAAGACCGACAAGGGCAGCAACTGGGGCACTGGCCTGGAACAGCAGCAGATCGCGTTTCTCACCTACTGCATCATGTCCTTCACGGCGCCTATCGAGCAGTGCGTAAACAAGTGGTGCATGACGGCTGTTGACCGGATCAAGTTCTACGCAGAGTACTCACTTGAAGCGTTCTTGCGTGCGGACAGCGCTGGTCGCGCGGCCTATCTCAGCACGATGGGGCAGAACGGCTACATGACCCGAAACGAGGGCCGGCGGAAAGAAAACCTTCCCAGCATGCCGGGTGGCGATGTACTGACCGTGCAATCCAACCTGGTGCCACTTGACCAGCTGGGCAAGCAAAACGATAGCCAGGCCGCAAGGGCCGCATTGATGAACTGGCTCCAACAGCCGGAAAAGTAAATCACGGGAGCAATCCATGAAGCACAAGATCCAGTCTCGCGGCCTGCGCAGCGAGATGAGCCCGCGCGCGCTCGAAAAATGGAATCCCGCGATCCAGGCGGCCGTCGAGAACACCTCGGACACCATCACTGTTTACGGAGTGATCGGCGAAGACTGGTATGGCGAAGGCGTCACGCTGAAGCGAATCGATGCCGCTCTGCGGGCCATCGGCGAGCGAGATGTCACCGTTTACATCAACTCGCCAGGCGGCGACATGTTCGAAGGCATCGCCATTTACAACCGTCTGCAAGAGCACAGCCATGAGGTCACCACCAAGGTGCTCGGCATGGCCGCCAGCGCTGCTTCGATTGTCTTCCTGGCTGGCAAGAAGCGTGAGGTGGCCAGTAGCGCCTTCCTCATGATCCACAACTGCTGGACCTGGCTCGCTGGCAATCGCAATTACCTGCGTGATATCGCCGACGACATGCAGGAGTTCGACGCCGCGATGGCCGACCTCTATGCCGAGACCAGTGGGCAGTCGGCAGAGGACATGGCTGAGCTGATGGACGACGAGACCTACATCCGTGGCAAGCGCGCCGTGGAGCTGGGCCTGGCCACCGGGCTGTTGTCGTCGACAGAGGTCACCGAGCGCGAAACCGAAGACGCCGCCCAGGCCAATGCACTCAAGGCCATGGATGTAGCCCTGGCCAAGGGCGGCATGCCTCGTTCCGAGCGCCGTGAACTATTCGCCAGTTTCAAGTCCGGCATGCCTCGCGCTGCCGGCGGGGGTACGCATAACGCTGCCCCGCCCGATAAGCCTCGCGCTGTCGCGCCAGACCTCTCCGCCTCTCTGAGCGCGGCAACCAACCTCCTCAATTCTCTGAAAGGAAAGTGACCATGGACTTTGAAGCCCAAGTCAAGGAACTCAACGCCAGCCTCAAGGGCATTGGCGATCAGATCAAAAGCCAGGCCGAGGCGACCGAGAAGCAGATCAAGGCCTCCGGCGAAATGAATACCGAAACCCGCGCCAAGGTTGATGAACTGCTGACCAAGCAGGGCGAGCTTCAGGCGCGATTGGGCGAGGCCGAGCAAAAGCTCGTTAACGCAAGCCGGGATCGCAACCATCAGGAGGAGCCGCAGAAATCTGTAGGCGCCCTCGTGATCGAAAGCGAAGAAATGAAGGACATGAACTCATCCTTCCGCGGCTCTCGCCGTGTCTCCGTGCCGCGTGCGGCCATCACCACCGCAACCGGCGGTGACCTGGTGCAGACTCAGCGCCTGCCGGGGATTATTGCCCCAGCTCAACGCCGACTGACCGTTCGCGACCTGGTCGCGCCGGGTACCACCGAATCGAACTCCATCGAGTACGTCCGTGAGACTGGCTTCACCAACAACGCGCGCACCGTGGCGGAGACCACTGCCAAGCCGTACTCCGACCTGACCTTCGGCCTGACCACTGCGAATGTGCGAACCATCGCCCATTTGTTCAAAGCCAGCCGCCAGATGCTGGACGATGCCAAGGCCCTGCAGAGCTACATCGACGGTCGTGCACGCTACGGCCTGAATATGGCTGAAGAGGCTCAGCTGCTTTACGGCAACGGTACCGGTGTGAACCTGCAGGGCCTCATGACCGTTGCTCAACTGTACGCCGCCCCGGCTGGCGTTGCAGTAGTGGGCGAGCAGCGCATTGACCGCCTGCGCCTGGCTCTGCTGCAGGCCGAACTGGCCGAGTTTCCATCGGACGGCATCGTGCTCAACCCGATCGACTGGGCGGCCATTGAGCTGACCAAGGACGGGGAAGGCCGCTACATCATCGGTCAACCGCAAGAGGGCACTAACGCGAAGCTGTGGAATCGTCCGGTGGTTTCCACCCAGGCCATGACCCAGAACGACTTCCTGGTTGGTGCCTTCAAGCTCGGCGCTCAGATCTTCGACCGCATGGAAATCGAAGTGTTGATCTCGACCGAGAACAGTGATGACTTCGAGAAAAACATGGCAACGATTCGTGCTGAAGAGCGCCTGGCCTTTGCCATCTATCGCGACGAAGCGTTCGTTACTGGCCCGCTGGTCACGCCTTAACCATCCCGCAAATCGGCGCCAGAAATGGCGCCGCAATGGAGTAATCCAATGGCACGTAAACAGGAAACACCAGCCTCCACGGCTGCTGCGAAGGATCCGGTCTCGGCCGTTGACTCCACTGACGGCCCGCCTGAAGGAGACTCGCTTCTTTCGCCGGCCGCGGCGCCCCTCCCAGCAAGCGGTGACTCGGGCGATTCGGGCGACACGGGGGATCCTGCAACCGCTCCAGCTCCAGCGGAAGGCTCGGGCGTTGTGCTGGCAGAAGGACAAGCAGTCACCGGCACTGGCTCGGATGTCGTCACGGGCGATCAGGTTGCTAGCTCCGGCATCGCCGCTACTGACGCTGCGTTATCCGAAGACACCAGTCAGGCCGCTTCAACCTTGGCTGATAGCAGCACCAGCGCTGATCAGTTGGCACAAGAGGGCCAGGCCAACCCTAACCCTGCGACTCTTCAGATTTATCCGCTGCGGTCTTACATGGATGAAGGCGAGCTTCGTCGTCGTGGCGGGCCTGCTTATACGGTCCCGCGCCGGCATGCGGAGGAACTGGTGCAGCGGAATCTGGCATCGCTCGAACCGCTGAAGGAGTAAGGGTATGTCGGTCATCAGCTTGACCATTGCCCGGCATCATCTCCGAGATCCCGACGATGATGACGAATACCTGGAGCTCCTGATCGAGGCGGCAGAAGGGCAGGCTATGGACTATCTGAACCGTCGCTTCTACGCAGATCAGCAAGCGCTGGACGAAGCTGTCGCTGCCGACGATGCCGGCGAATCCCCCATGGTCTGCAATAAGCAGATCAAGGCTGCCTGCTTGCTGATCCTCGGCCACCTTTACGCCAACCGCGAGGACGTCGTGATCGGGACCATCGCCACCGAACTGCCGCAAGGTTCGAAGGCGCTCCTGACGCCGCATCGTATCGGGTGGGGCATATGAGGGCCGGGCCGCTGCGTCATCGGCTACAGGTGGCTCATCGTCACGAGGAGAGGAATAAATCCGGGGGCGCCAAAGTGACGTGGCTGCCAGCTGCGCGCCCTGAAATGTGGGGTGAGATTCGTACCCCAAGCGGTCGGATCATTGCGGTTGCTGAAAAGCTGAGTGCTGTTGTAACCGCCGAAATCATCGGCAGGCCGCGCCCAGATATCGTCGCAGGATCGCGCCTGACGCGCCGGGGGATCACCTACCAGGTTGAGGCCGTTTTGCCTGACAACGAAAACTCCTTGATGAGGCTTCTCTGCTCATCGGTACCTAACCCATGAGGTGAATGATGAAAATTAGAGCACTAGGCCCCTTGACGGGCGCATCTGGTGAGCGTGAGAAGGGCGAAGAATTCGAGGTCGACAAGGCCTATGGCGAAGGCCTGATTGCCCGGGGCTACGCCGAGGCGGTCACCGACAAGGCCGCGAAGCCAGCGAAGGCCGATGCGGCCAAGGAGTAGGGAATGGCGCGCCGGTCGAGCATTCGTGGCGACATCCGTCTACGCCGGACGCTGCGCAACATCCACAAGACGATGGACAACGAGTTGCAGCCCGCGATGCTAGAGGCGGCGAACCGCATCCTGGAGACCCAGCGAGAGTTGATGCCCAAGGACACCGGAGCGGCTGCTGCCGCGCTCAGGGTTTACGTTTCGCCCAGCGGTTTAGATGCCCAGATCGGCATTCGTGGCAAGCGCGACAACCGGCGGTTTTTTTACCTGCGCTTCATCGAGTACGGCACCAAGGGCTATACCGGCGGTAAGCGGGCCGGTGATCGCAACCGGCGTGTCACCAACAAAAGCGACGGCACCCACTTCTTCGGCAAATACCCGGATATCCCGGGCAGGCCGGCCCACCCGTGGCTGCGTCCATCTATCCAGGTGAACCGCGAGTATGTCATGGCTGACATCAAGGCCGCCGTGAACCGTACGCTGCTCAAAGCAAGCCAGGGGGTAGGGAATGGCTGATCCATCACTGGCGCTGCAGGAGGCCATATTCGCCAGGCTTCAGGCCGAGGTCAGTTGCCCGATATACGACGGCGCGCCGTTGAATGCTGAAATGCCCTACGTATCCATCGACCGGGAAGTATCGGTCAACAGCAGCCCAATCGCTGGCCGCAAGCGCGAAACGCGCCTGTTATACCTGTCCATCTGGTCCGATGCCGTGGGTCAGGCCGAGGTTAAGCGCATCAATGGTGAAGTCATCGCCGCCTTGGACGAGCGCCGTCTCCCGCTGGAGGTGGGCCGCGCGGTATCCATCCGGGTCGAGCAGGCTGACGCTCAGCGCGACGCCGACGGCATTACTTACCAGGGCTCGATCACCGTCCGCGTGATCACTACCCACTGAACTACCCACCGGCCGCGCCGCGGCTTTTTATCCAATGTGCCTTTGGAGGAACCCCCATGGCCGACGACAACCTCAACACAGCCGCCGGCTGCCGCCTTGCCATCGGCGGAAAGACCGGTGCCGACAGCGAAACCAAGTACAAGGCCGACACGTACGTACAGGTGGGCGAGATCGAAGACCTGGGCGAATTTGGCGACACCTTCAGTGCCGTAAACTTCACTTCCCTGAGTGATGGCCGCGTGCGCAAGTACAAGGGCACCGCCGACGCGGGGAACATGACCATGACCGTGGGCCTGGACAGTGGCGATGCTGGTCAAAAAGCCGTGTCGGTAGCGCACAAGGACCGCTCCAAGGGCAACTACAACGTCAAGGTCACGCTCAACGACGGTGACCCAGATGCGAACCCGGTGATTCTCCCTACCACCTTCTACTTCGGTGTGAAGGTAATGAACAACACCGTGGCTCCAGGTGCGGCTGACAACGTGGTGCGTCGCAATATGACGTTCGCGATCAACACCGACATCATTGAAATCCCTGCCGGCCCGGCAGTCCCTTGACCGAAGGGGCTGAGCCCCTTCCTTCGTTGCGAGAACCCCAATGAGCGAAGCCTTGCATGGCACCGTCACGCTGGTGATCGGTGCGCGCAGCTACACCCTCAAGCCTACGTTGGATGCGGCACTGCGCATTGAGGCCCGCTTTGGCGGGTTGCGCGCAGCCCTGGAGTCCATGCGCCTGATGAGCATTGCTGCTTGCGCAGACATCGTCATCGCCGGCGCCGACCTAAAGCCCGATCAGCACCCGGCCATCGCCGGTGAAGTATTCCACTCCGGTGTAGCCAAAGTGTCCGGTCAGCTGACCGAGTTCATCACTGTCCTACTCAACCCTGTACCGCCGAGCGTTGCCGCCCGGGGAAAGGACGAGGCGGCCAGCACAGCGCAGTGAAGAACGGCAGCTACGTCGATTACCTATTCGGCGTGGCCACCGGCTGGCTTGGCTGGCCGCCTGACACCGCGTGGCAGACCCCCATCCCGCAGATCATGCTTGCGCTCGATGCCCACCTCGATTGGACAGGGCGCGGGCAGGCTGACCAAGGAAAAGCCCAAGCTGCGCCCCAGAAGCGGGAGAGCGTCGCCGAAAAGCTCAAAAACTTCCTGCGGGGGAGGCCTAAACAGTAGATAGCGTGCCGCCTCCGGGCGGTTTTTTTGTGCTTGGAGATTTGCATGGCCGACCAACAAGTCCAAGGGATGCTGGTCCAGATCGAGGCCACAACCGCTCAGCTTCGCCGGGAGCTGGCCAGTGCTGACCAGGTGGTGGCCCGCACCACGGATTCGATCGACCGCAATCTGGCCCAAGTCGACTCCGCGTTTGATAGCGCAGGTGGCGCGGCCCAGCAGGCTGGCGTGCTCATCCGCGGCGCCTTTGCCGCCGTGGCCGGTGCCGGCATCATCGGCAGCATCATCAAGCAGGTCGACGCCTACGGGCAGATGTCGGATCGGATGAAGGCTGCCGCCGGCAGTGCTGGCGAATACCAGATGGTGCAGGAACACCTGCTGCGCACGGCCCAGGAAACCTACCGCCCCCTGGCCGAGGCCCAAGAGCTGTACATTCGCACTGCCGATGTCATGCGCAGCCTGGGCTTCAACACCCAGCAGACACTCGACATCACCGACAGTTTCAGCTTCCTGCTGGTGACCAACGCCGCCGCGGCCGACAAGGCAGGCTCAGCGCTGGATGCCTACTCTAAAGCGCTGCAAACCGGCAAAGTCGAGGCCGATGGCTGGGTGTCCATTCAGGAGGCCATGCCGACGATCGTCACGGCTATCGCCAACGCCACCGGCAAGAGCGCTGAAGAGATCCGCAAGCTGGGGGTGCAGGGCAAGCTATCGCTTGACGACATCAATACCGGGCTGCTGCGCACCGTTGAGGCCAACCGTAAGGCTGCGGCTGATATGTCCACCAGCGTACAGGACGCCTTGGTGAACATCGGCAACGCCGTGCAGACCTTCCTCGGAGGGATGGAAGAGCAGACCGGCGCCGTAGCAGGCCTGTCGAATGTGCTGATTGCGCTGGCCGACAACGTCGACCTGGTGGCCGTGACCATGGGGGGAGCTGGCGTCGCCGCGTTGACCAACTACGTCGCTAAGTCTGGATTGGCCGTAAAAGCGGCGCTGGCCGACCGCGCCGCGCGTATCGCTCAGGCCGAAGCGGTGTTGCAGGCTGCCTTAGCCGATCAGCGCAAAGCCGAAACCGCTACCATCCTGGCAGCTCGCGAAGCAGTGGCGGCGCGTGGCACTGCTGTACAGACCCAAATGTCCATCCAACTGGCGCAGGCGCGGCAGCGCGAAGCAGCTGCTACCACCGCGGTAGCAAATGCCCAGGCCGGCCTTGGGACAGTCAGTGCAGGCCTGCTCAGCGTTCTGGGCGGTCCGATGGGGCTTGCCCTGTTGGCCGGCACGGCGGCTGCCAGCTTCCTGCTACTGAGCAACAACGCCGATCAGGCAGGCGTTAGCCTGGAGGATCTGCGCAAGCCGGTCGCACAGCTTCGGGAGGAATTCGCAAAGCTCAACAAGGACCAGCGCGAAGCATCGCTGGTCAAGTGGCAGCAGGAACAGATCTCCTCGGCGGACAAGGTCAAGGATGCGTATGGCGACCTGGCCCAGTCCATCCGCTCTGCCGTGGTCACTGCGCCGGCGCGTGACTCCGGTGGTCAGTACAACCGGCAGTTGGCTGAGTACCAAGGCCTGGTTGATCGGCTCAACGAAGCGCGCATGGCGGGCCAAGGGCTTTCGCCGATCCTGCAAGAGGTCGGCAACCGTCTTCAGCTGCCGTCCAGCACGGTGCAGCAGTGGATTACCCAAGCCGGTGCGGTCAGCGACGCCGACCAACGCTCGAACCTGATCGCCGAAACGCTGCGGGTGCTCACCGGCGTCACCCAAGAAAACACCTCGGCCACCCAGGCGAACAACGCCGCGAAGGTTGGCATGAGCTCGGCGGGGCAGACCTACCTGGAGACGCTGCAGAAGCAGCTAGCCGGCCTCCAGGACAACGGCAATGCTACGAAAATCGCCAACCGCTACATCGCGGAAAACGCTGACCTCACCGAAACAGATCGCCAGGCGATTCTTTCGGCGGCCAGCGCGATCGAGTCGCAGAAGAAGGCCAACAAGGATGCTACTGAGGGCAGCAAGGACCGCACGAAGGCGCTGAAGGATGAGATCAAGGCCCTTGACGCGATCATCGACCGCGCGTTGCCGGAGAAAAAGCGGCTGGAGGATCTGGCGGAGGGTGTGCAGGGGCTGCGCAAGGCGCAAGCCGCGGGCAAGATCACCGCCGCCGAGATGGAACTTGGCATCAAGAACCTGAACACAGCCTATGCCGACCCGGTTTTGCAGAAGCGTGCCGAGGAGGAGAAGAAGCTTGCAGAGATCCGCCGCAACAGCGCGGAGGCCTATCGCAAGGCTATGGAAGTGGTGCTGCAGACCCGGCAAGACGCCATCGACGCAGACGCGTTCGGCGTCGGCATGGGCGACGACCAGCGCGAGGAGGCCGATCGGCTGAACGCGGTCCGGCAAAAGTATGCCGAGTCACGCCGCCAGTTGGAGGAACAGCAGGAGGATGTCTCGCGTCGGCTCAGCCAGGACGCCTATCAGCAGCGGCTGACCGACCTCGCCGACTACCAGGCACGGGAACTGCAAATGGAGGTCGACGGCTTCGATGCCCGCCTTGAAGCTCAGCGCGACTATCGCAACGGCGCCAAACGAGCCTGGGCGAACATCCAGTCGGACGCCGCGAACGTGGCGGGGGCAACCGACGACATGCTCACCACTGGCTTCAACTCGGCTCGCGATGCTGTGGCCGAGTTCGCCATGACTGGTAAGGCCAACTTCAAGAGCTTCGCCGTAAGTGTGATCTCTGACATGGCCAGGATTGCGAGCCAGCAGGCAGCTAGCTCGCTGCTAAGTGGGTTGGTCGGGCTGGGCGTATCTGCGGTGGGGAGCTACTTCGGCGGTGGTGGGGGTAACGGCATGGCTCCGGGGTCTGCAGGCGCCGTCTCGTCGAATCTTGGTGCGTCACAAGCTGGCTATGGCAGTGCGTATTTTCCCCAGGCATTGGGCGGTGCTTGGTCTGGCGGTGTGCAGCTTTTCGCCAAGGGCGCAGGGTTTGCTACCAATTCCGTTCTCAACACCCCGACGATGTTCGGCATGGGCAACGGTGGACTTGGCGTCGCTGGTGAAGATGGGCCGGAGGCAATCATGCCACTGGCGCGGGGGCCCGATGGGGCTCTTGGTGTGCAGATGGTCGGCGGCGCCGGCGGTGGTTCGACAGTGCTTCAACTCAGTATTCCGGTTGCCGTGACTTTGGAAGATCGGAGCGGGGATGGCATGGAGTTGGACAGCGCCGCGCTGCAGCAGAACATGGAACGGCAAATGAGAGGAGTAGCGGAACGGGCTATTTCCGATTCCTGGCGAGCCGGGGGTTTGAGCCATCGAAACAGTACTGGGAGGCAGTGATGGCGATCGAAACTTTCACCTGGACACCTGACGATGAAGCCGATGGCGACAGCACCCTCCGGACCCGGAAGTCGCAGTTTGGCGATAACTACGTGCAGGTCTCCACCGATGGTTTGAACGCTGAGTCGGACAGCTGGGCGCTGTCGTTCGGCGGATTGGCTGACGAGATCGCGCCTATCCTGGCCTTCATTCGTCGCCACCGCGGTGCGAAGTCATTCTTATGGACCAATCCCGAAGGCGTGCTCGGTTTGTACCGGTGCGAATCCTTCCGTCAGCAGCGTAAGCCGGGCGCCGTGATCCTGCTCACCGCAACCTTTGAAAGGGCGTATCACCCATGAGCTTGATCACACAGCTGCAGAAGCTTGAACCGGGCGCTGAGATCCTGCTGTTCGAGCTGGATGGCTCGGATTTTGGCGCCGATATGTTGCGGTTCCATGGGCATGCAATACCGCACAGGGCACAGGAACTGGCCGCCGCTGGCGCGAACGCCGACCAGCTGCCGGCCAAGTCGATCTGGTGGCAGGGCAACGAATATGGTGCCTGGCCCATGCACATCGACGGCATCGAGGCGAACTCGGACGGCACTGCCGTTCGGCCCAAGCTGACTGTTGGCAACGTCAACGGCAAGATCACTGCCCTGTGTCTGGCATTCGAAGACCTGCTCGAGTTCAAGCTGACCATTCGCCACACCATGGCGCGCTACCTGGACGCGGCAAACTTCCCCTCGGGTAACCCGGAGGCCGATCCAACAGAGGAAGCGATCGAGGTTTGGTATATCGATCAGAAGGTGGCCGAGAACGGCACCACAGTGGCTTGGGAGCTTGCCAGTCCCGGGGATGTCGGCGGGGAGACGATTGGCCGGCAGATGACGCAGTTGTGTCACTGGGCGATGACCGCTGGATACCGTGGACCGAACTGCGGCTACACCGGCCCCTACTTCGACCTTGACGGCAATCGCACCGACGACCCTACCAGGGATCAGTGCAATGGCTGCCTGGATTCGGGCTGCGTTGTGCGGTTCGGTGAAGGTAATCCGAATAGTTTTGGCGGCTTCCCGGCTGTATCCTTGATCGCACGGAGTTGATCATGCGCAAACACATACTCGCCGCAGTGCAGGCGCACGCTGCGGCAGAATACCCACGAGAGTGCTGCGGGCTGATCATCGCCGTCGGCCGCTCCCACCGCTACATCCCATGCGATAACACCGCGACCGATCCCGCCGAGGAGTTTCGTATCTCGCCGGAGGACTTCGCGGCGGCCGAGGACAAGGGCGAGGTGATCGGCATCGTGCACTCACATCCGGACGCCACCAGCAGACCGTCGCCGCGTGACCTGGCCATGTGTGAGGCCACGGGCCTGCCCTGGTACATCCTGTCGTGGCCGGAAGGTGACCTGCGAAGGATCACCCCGACCGGTCACACCCCGCTGCTGGGGCGGCCGTTTGTGCACGGCGCCTGGGATTGCTGGCAGGTCTGCGCGGACTGGTACAAGCGCGAGTGGGGGTTGGAATTCCCGACCTATGCCCGGGAGGAGGGATGGTGGGAGCAAGCAGACGGCCCAAGCCTCTACGAGCAAGCCTATGAGGCCGCGGGCTTTCACCAGGTCAGTCAGCCGCAGCGCGGCGATATGATCGTTATGGCCGTAGGGCGCACCGCGCACCCGAACCATGCGGGGATCTACCTGGGCGGCGACGCCCAGTTGCCCGACGAGCAGGCCCAGGTCTTCGGCCCCGGCCCATTCCTGCTGCACCATCTGTACGGCAGGCCATCAGAACTCATCGTGTTCGGCGGGCCATGGCTCGACCGGGCGCGCCTTGTGTTGCGTCATCGGGACGCGAAATGAAGCGGCTCGGCCGCACAGGAACCTACATGAACGCTGCTCATCAGAAACTTCAGTCCCTGCAGGGGCAAATCAATTCCTTGGCATCGGTCATTGCCTCCCTTCAGCAGCAGGTAGAAATCCTGCAGCAAGCCAATCAAGGGCAGCGAGAGCGCTCACTGCCCGAGGCAAATTAAGCGTTAGTTACCAGATGTTTAGCTGCCGCTCGGGCGAGCCTGTCGATTTCTTCGAGGTTGAATGCTTCGACGGGCTTCTTTTCCAGCTTGATGTTCACGCTCACGTTGCAGTTGTGCTCATCCATGAGGATCACTTGGGCAGTTACTGGTTGGGCGGCGCGGTTGAAATTGATGTTCTGTAGCTTGAGCCCCATGGGGTTCTCCTTGTGGTTTGGCGCCCCAGTCCATGGGCTTTCCGGCAACGGACCGGGGCGGTTCGGTGGAGGTGCAAAACTACTATGGCGAAATGCTGGCGCGGTACTGGTATTTCATCCAAATTGGCACAGTAGATAGGAACTGTGTCAGTTCTGTCCCCATGCTTAAGCGTCGTTTTTCTTGTGATTTAGCTGTTATATTCTGGATCTTGCAGGCAAACGGCCGCCAAGCTACCAGGTGTTCTATGACTATAAACTCTACTAATGTGGGGCTTTCCAATCTGCCTCTAGGAGATATTCTCAACGCTCCAGGAGTTTGGGTAGAGCCCCCGAACGTACGTAGAGGGGGTGAGAGCGGTGTGTTGCGGATAGAGCTAGACGGTCTGACTTTTTACAAAAAGCAGCAAGTCGGGCATGTCTATCGGAGTTTGCGCCACCCTTTAGGCTATCCAACAGTCGCCCGCGAGGCAAAAGCCCTTCGTGCGGCCGCATCATTGGGAGTCGCTACCCCGGCACTCCTGCACAGCCATATACATAAACTCGACGGTGAGTGGCAGGCGGTGATGTTGACGGCGGCTCTTGACGGCTATCTGTCGTTGGAGGATTTCTACGCCCAGAAGGTAGAAAGAACGGTGGGACGCCATCGGCATCTCGAGATTTTAGAGGCGTATGGCCGAGTACTGGCCAAGCTAAACCATGGAAGGTGGCAGCATGGTTGCTTGTACCTGAAGCATGTCTTTGTTGATTTCAGCGAGCCATGCGTGAAGGTAGCTTTGCTCGATCTTGAGAAGGCTAGGAAGCGTTTCACCGCGAAACAAGCTGCCCGTCATGATCTCAGGCAGGTCAAGCGTCGGTCTGGATGGGGTGACGAAGAGTGGAGCGCGTTCTGGCTGGGCTATAGCTATTCGTTCGGCCAAGGTGCTGAGCTGCTGCTTTGAAGGCTTGCTGTAGTTATTGCAGGATCAAATGCGAACTCTGATCTTCGTCCTGCGAATCTGTATGCTTGCAGGCTGCTCTTCGTCCTAGGCCTCCAGGGTTCGTGGTGAACCCCGCGAATGCATTACCTACCGCTCCATGATGACTGCGCCAATGATGCCGGATGCGATGGAGAGGATAAGAGCGGAATGCGAGGAATCGCGTCGATGATCAAGGGGGTGCTGTGGTAGATTCCCGCCATCAACAAGGAGGGGTCACATGCGAATTCTGATCGGTGTGGTGGGATTGGCGTTGCTGGCAGGGTGCGCAACATCTCCGGTTCCGCTCACAGAAGCTGAGCAGGCCCCAAAAAGTCGGGTCACCGGTTATCAGTCTGAGGTAGGCGAGGGCGGGAGGATCATCGTCACCCGTGATAGTGGATTCGCAGGAGCAGGCTGTTATGCGACTGTATTTATCAACGGTGAGCCCGTCGCCCGGCTCAATCCCAAAGAAAAAGCTTATTTCAACGTGCCTGCCGGTGAGTGGATGGTTGGCGCGGCGCTTGAAGGCAAAGCACTCTGCGGAATGAATGCGGAGCGACTAGAAGCGGAGGCTCTCGTAAAGCCAGGGCAGACCAAGAAGTACCGAATCTACACGTCCGCAGATGGGGACGTGAGCGTGAAACCAACGACGTTCTAAACAGCCGCCTCCGGGCGGCTTTTTACTGCCCGGAGGAAACATGGCAGCAACAGTAGCTCACAACGCTTCGATGACAGGAATTCGGTTGGGCGGGTTCTTGGGTAAAAAATACGGCAAGAAGCATAGTTTTCTTCTGGATCGGGGCGATCCTAAAGAAGCAGCCAAAGCGCTCGACGCAAACTACCCCGGATTTGCCAGAGATCTCATTGAGGCAGAAAGCCGAGGCCTGAGGTTCGCAGTATTCAAAAACGGCAAAAACATCGGAGAAGGCGACCTTGATATGGGCGGGGCGCGTGAGCTCTGGTTTGTTCCGATTGTTGCAGGCAGCAAGCGTGCCGGGTTGCTGCAAACTATCGTTGGCGCTGTTCTGGTTGCTGCAAGCTTTTTCGGTGCGCCGACTGCCCCGCTGGGAGTTGCACTGATGGCTGGCGGTGTCATCCAGATGCTCAGCCCCCAGGCCAAGGGGCTATCGCAGAGCGCAGCGCCCGAGAACCTACCGTCATACGCCTTCGGCGGCGCCAAGAACACCACAGCCAGCGGTAACCCCGTCCCGATTTGCATCGGCGAACGCCGCTGGGGCGGGGCGATCATCTCAGCCTCGATCGAGGCGCAAGATAAGGCCTAGCGCCAACTCAGTGAACAGACCGCCTCCGGGCGGTTTTTTATTGCCCGGAGGAAAGCATGGGCCCAGCAGATCACGTTGATATCACTGGCGCCAAGGGCGGCAGCAGCAAACCGAAATCGCCGGTTGAGGCTCCGGATAGCCTCCAGTCGACCAACATCGGCAAAATTCTGATTGCTGTTGGGGAGGGGGAGTTCGATGAGGAGCCGACGGATCGTGACATCTACCTTGATAACACCCCGATCATGGATGCCAGCGGCAGCGTGAATTTTCCTGGGGTGCGGTGGGAGTGGCGCTCAGGCTCGGTCGAGCAGGACTACATCCAGGGTATCCCTGCGATCGAGAACGAGACCACCGTCAATGTCGAACTGCGCAGCGACAATCCATTTGCCCGTGCTCTGAGCAACACCCAGCTCTCGGCTGTGCGCGTGCGAATGGTCTGGCCGCGCCTGGCGCAGCAGGACAGCAGTGGCAATACCAATGGCTACCGCATTGAGTACGCCATCGATATCGCTACCGATGGTGGCGCCTACGTCGAGGCGCACCTGGGGGCAGTGGACGGTAAGACCACCAACGGCTACCAGCGCTCGGTACGCGTCAACCTGCCCAAGGCAACCTCCGGCTGGATGCTGCGCGTGCGCCGTATCACTCCGAATGCCAACAGCGGCACCGTGGCCGACACGATGACCATCGCTGGCTACACCGAGATCATCGACCAGAAGCTGCGCTACCCGAACACCGCGCTGCTGTACATCGAGTTCGACGCCCAGCAGTTCCAGAACATCCCTGCGGTAACCGTGAAGTGCAAGGCCAAGCGCTGGCCGGTGCCGACCAACTACGATCCCGTTGCCCGCACCTATGCCGGCGTATGGGACGGCACCTTCAAGCAGGCCTGGACCAACAACCCGGCGTTTGTGACCTACGGTCTGTGCGTCGAGGACCGTTTTGGCTTGGGCAAGCGCATCAAGTCGTGGATGGTCGATAAGTGGGAGATGTACCGCATCGCCCAGTACTGCGATCAGCAGGTGCCGAATGGTCAGGGCGGTCAGGAGCCGCGTTTCCTGTGCGACATGAACCTTCAGGGCCGCGCCGAAGCCTGGACCTTGCTGCGCGACCTCTCCGCGATTTACCGGGGCATGGTGTACTGGGCTCACGGCTCTCTGTTCATGCAGGCAGACATGCCGCGCGCCCAGGATATCGACTACGTGTTCACCCGGGCCAACGTCATCGACGGTGAGTTCGTTTACGGCGGTGCCGAGCGTAACACGCACTACAGCCGGGCTCTGGTCAGCTACGACAACCCGGCCAACAACTATGACACCGATGTTATCCCGGTCACCGACAACGCTCTCCAGCGCCGGTACCGGGACCGTCCGGTGGAGATTTCAGCCATCGGCTGCACCCGTGCATCCGAGGCACAGCGACGCGGCAAGTGGGCGCTGCTGAGTAACAGCCAGGACCGCACCGTCACTTTCAAGACCGGCATGGAAGGGCGCATTCCGCTGCCTGGCTACGTCATTCCCGTCGCAGACGAGCTGGTTGCGGGCCGTCCAAACGGCGGCCGGATTTCGGCGGCTGCCGGCCGCGTTGTGACATTGGACCGTGACACGCCGATCAAGGCAGGCGACCGGCTGATCTTGAACCTGCCGAACGGCACCGCCCAGGCACGCACGGTGCAGTCGGTCGCCGGCCGCGCTGTGACGGTAACCACCGCGTATGGCGTGCAGCCCGAGCCGGAACTGCAGTGGGCAATCGATTACCACGACCTGGCGGTCCAGCTGTTCCGGGTGCTGAAGACAACGCGCACCCAAGAGGGTGAGTACGAGATCACCGCGCTCGAGTTCAATCCGAGCAAGTTTGCTGCGATTGATACCGGTGCCAAGCTGGACGAGCGCCCGATCAGCGTCATCCCGGTGGCCACCGTGCAGCCCCCGGCAAGCGTGACGCTGTCGTCCACCCACATGATCGACCAAGGCATTGCGGTCAGCACCATGACCATCGTCTGGCCGGCGGTGGATGGCGCTGTCGCCTACGACGTAGAGTGGCGCAAGGATAATGGCAACTGGGTGAGCATGCAGCGCACTGGGGCCGCTTCTGTCGACGTGGTCGGTATCTATGCTGGTGCCTACCTGGCGCGCGTCCGTGCGGTGAGCGCTTTCGACATCACTTCGGTCTGGAAAAGCTCTGTTCTCACTCAGCTCTCCGGAAAGGAAGGCCAGCCGCCATCGGTCACCTACCTCGAAGCTGAGAGCCTGCTATTCGGCATCGGCATTAAATGGGGCTTTCCAGCGGGTGCTGAAGACACGCAACGCACCGAATTATGGTACAGCGAGGGTGCAGAACTTAGCCTGACCACCAAGCTGGCTGACTTGGCGTACCCGCAGAATGAATATGTCATGCAGGGCCTACGTGCCGGGCAGCGCTTCTACTTCTGGGCGCGTCTGGTAGATCGGTCTGGCAACATCGGACCGTTTTATCCTGTCGAGGGGACGTACGTAACTGGCGCAGCCAGCGCCGATGCCGGGCCGATCCTTGAGCAGATCGCTGGCGAGATCCTCGAAAGCCACCTTGGTCAGCAGCTCACCGAGAAGATCGACCTTATAGATGGCAATGGCCCTGGATCGGTAAACGAGCGAGTAGGTACCGCCAAGACCGAGCTGGCTGAGCAGATCAGTGGCGTCAACAACGCACTGGTCACCGCCAAGGGCAACCTGGAACAGCAGATTACTGCTACAAATCAGAATGTCGTGGACGCTAAATCTGCCCTCGAGCAGCAAATCGCCTTGGTGGATGGGGAGGTTGACGCTGCCAGGTCGGACCTGCAGCAGCAAATAAACAGTGTATCCGTGCTCGCCGGATCGGTGCCGTACAACAAGGACAAAACCTACACCGCCAACCAAGGTGTGCTGGGTGCTGATGGCAAGCTGTACCAGGCGCTGAAAGCGGTACCGAAGAACACTCCGCCACCGAACACGACCTATTGGACCGACGTTGGCCAGGCCATTGTCACGGCGGCCGGCACGGCTTCGCGTGTGTCGAAGGTCGAAACCGACGTGTCCACGCTGGATGGCAAAACCACGGCACAGGCCACCCTGATCGGCGGGTTGCAGTCAGGGTTGACGGCAGCCAACCAGAACGTGACCGCCGCCCAGCAGGCCGCAGATGCGGCAAACACGCTGGCGGGTGGAAAGGGCAAGGTGATCATCCAGGCAGCGGCCCCGGCCGTTGCTGACCGTTTGGCGCAGAACCTGTGGATTGATACCACGGGCAACGCCAACACCCCGAAGCGCTGGAACGGTACCACCTGGGTGGCGGTCACGGACAAGGCGGCTACCGATGCGGCGGCCGCCGCCCAGTCGGCGCTGTCTCAGGTCGCCTTGAAGGCCGATGCCACCGTGGTCAACAACGTGGCCACCCGGGTCAGTGAGGCCGAGGGCAAGCTGTCGTCTCAGGCTTCCCGCATGGATGGGATGCAGACCAGCATCGACGGCAAGGCCAGTTCTCAGTCGTTGCAGCAGGTCAGTAACCGCGTCACGGCCACCGAGCAAAAGGACGCGGCACAAGACCAGCAGCTAACGTCGCAGAGCCAGGTCCTGACCTCGCTCACCGACAGCGTGAGCAAGAAGGCCGAAGCGTCGACCGTTCAGGCCCTGAGCAATGAGGTCAACCAGCACGGTCAGGACCTCAGCGCGCAGGGACAGTCGCTGACCAAGATCAATGCGGCCTTGCCGCTGGTTGGCGGCGAGAACCTGGTCTACAACCCCTCGTTCGAGCGGCAAACCGATAATAATGGTGTTGCCCAGGGATGGTGGCACGACCGGTCCAGCAACGTTGGAAGCAGCGCGCCGTCGCTGGTCCCCTCGAAGCTTACTGCGGGGGTCGCGCAACGCCTTGATGTCACCGACATTCCCACCAACGGTTGGGCCCGGGTTTATCTGCGCGCATCGCTCAAAGCGATCAAAGTCCGAGCGGGCGCCGTTTACACCGCCTCGGTGTACGTGCGGGGCACTGCAGGGCTGCGGATTTTGGCGCAGGTGTATAGCCGAGATGCGGCCGGGGTCAACAGCGTTTCCTGGCCAGGTAACCGAGTCGACGCGGTCGAGACATGGCAGCGGGTATCGGTGACCTTCACCGCCACCGAACAGACCGTCGACGTATGGCCAGCGGCGGTTGTCTATGGTGGGGCCGGGGTTACAGCTGGATTTATCGAAGTAGACCAGTACCAGCTGGAGGAAGGCTCCCAAGCAAGTGGTTGGCGCGATAATGGACAGGTCGAGGCCGATAATCAGGCGGCCACAGCGGTCGCTGTTGATACCATATCCGCCAAGGTGACCCAACAGGGCGCCGACCTGGCCAGCACGTCGAGCAAGACCACCAGTCTGGAAAACAGCCTGAGCACCACCAATGGCAACGTGACGGCGGCGCAG
>NZ_JBWKXT010000029.1:68244-76934 GCF_059423245.1 Pseudomonas sp. GW460-LB5 | reverse complement strand
GGTCGGGCCAGGGGCGCGGCTTTGGCACATGGACGCCGGCAAGGTTTGTTTACACGACCGGGCGCGATCTGAAATGCGGACTGAAAACGGCGACATTCGTATAAATTTCTTTACACGGCGGTTCAGAAACTTGCCAGTCGTCCGAAAAATCTTTTTTGTTCAATATCTTGGGGCCGCTATGCGGCCCTTTCCGACCGGTCCAGTGCCTCGTCAAGGCCGCTACAAGGACCGCGCAAGACCTCAAATTGACGCGGTAGCTGTCGAAGCGGCCGCGCCCCTACAGGCATAAAAAAACCAGCCCGAAGGCTGGTTTCTTGATTACCACACTGGCTTATCAGCCACGCGGCTTGCCGCGACCACGGCCTGCCGGCTTGTCACCCTCAGGCTTGCCGGTACGTTTGCGCATCTCGCTCGGGCGCTCGGCCACCGTGCTGCCACGGTTAGGTTTACGCGGGGCCTCTTCACGCGGCTGACGCGCCGGACGCTCGCCGGTAGCAGCACCTTCGTGAGCCGGGCGCAGGTTGCGCACGCGCTCGCCACGGCCCAGCGGGCGGGTCGACTTGCGCTGCAGGCGCTCCATCTTGTCCTTGGCCTTGAGCTTCATGGCAGGCAGCGCTACTGGCTGCAGGCCCACTTCGGCGGCCAGGATGTCGATTTCGCCCTGGGTCATTTCACGCCAGCGGCCCATCGGCAGGTCAGAGTTGAGGAACACCGGGCCGAAACGCACGCGCTTCAGGCGGCTGACCACCATGCCCTGGGATTCCCACAGGCGACGCACCTCACGGTTACGGCCCTCCATCACCACGCAGTGGTACCAGTGGTTGAAACCTTCGCCACCCGGTGCCTTCTGGATGTCGGTGAACTTCGCCGGGCCGTCTTCCAGCATCACGCCGGCTTTCAGGCGCTCGATCATCTCGTCGTCGACTTCACCACGCACCCGTACCGCGTACTCTCGGTCCATCTCGTAGGACGGGTGCATCAGGCGGTTGGCCAACTCACCGTCGGTGGTGAACAGCAGCAAGCCGGTGGTGTTGATGTCGAGGCGGCCGATGTTGATCCAGCGGCCCTCTTTTGGCCGTGGCAGGCGGTCGAACACGGTCGGGCGGCCTTCAGGGTCGTCGCGGGTGCAGATTTCACCATCAGGCTTGTTGTACATGATCACCCGGCGAGTGGCCTCGGCGGCCTCTTCGCGCTTGATCAGCTTGCCGTCTACGGCAATGGCGTCGTGCAGGTCGACGCGCTGGCCAAGGGTGGCTGCGACGCCGTTGACCTTGATGCGGCCCTGGCTGATCCAGGCCTCGACGTCACGGCGCGAACCCACGCCAATGCGCGCCAGCACTTTCTGCAGCTTTTCGCCAGCGGGTGGGGTGATCTCGGTATCTTGCAGGTCTTGCTCACTCATCTGGGCACCTCCCGGTGTAGGAATGAAAACAGGTTCTTGGCGACGAACGCGCCAAAAGGCCGCGCATCATACGCGGTTCGGCAATGGAACGCACTGGAGGTTAGAGGGTTTTGCACGCATTGGGAGAGGTTTCAGCCTAGTGGTCTTGTGTTGATCTCACTGGCCCTGTCGCCAAGAGAAGAATCAGGGCTGTAACTTGCCCTCTTCCCCCAGAGAAGCCTCAGGCTCCTCCTCGCGCAAGTCATCAAAATCGATCTTCAACCCCTCCTCCATGGCATCCAGCTCCACCAGCAAACTACGGAAGCTGGTTTCGTCCTTTGGCTCAGAAACGTCTTCTTCCCCAAGGCTGGCATCTGCCAACGCCTGCAGGTGCGCGGGCACTGGCGCATCATCCGGGTCGAGCAGCGGCTCCGGCTCCATTTCGCGCAGCTCGGCCAGGGCCGGCAGCTCATCCAGGCTCTTGAGGTTGAAATGGTCGAGAAACGCCTTGGTGGTGGCAAACATCGCTGGCCGCCCGGGCACTTCGCGGTAGCCAACCACGCGAATCCACTCGCGCTCGACCATGGTCCTGATGATATTGCTGTTCACCGCCACGCCCCGCACGTCTTCGATCTCGCCACGGGTGATGGGCTGGCGGTAGGCGATCAGGGCCAGGGTTTCGAGCAGCGCGCGCGAATAACGCTGCGGGCGCTCTTCCCACAGGCGCCCGACCCAGGGCGCAAAGTCCTCGCGAATCTGCAGGCGGTAGCCGCTGGCCACTTCCTTGAGCTCGAAGGCACGGCCGCTGCACGACTTGCCCAGCACCTCAAGGGCCTGCTTGAATACCTGGGGCTCGGGGCGCTCGGCCTCTTCGAGCAGCTCGTACAGGCGCTCCAGGGATTGCGGCTTGCCCGAAGCCAGCAAAAAAGCTTCGATCAGTGACGCCAGGTCGCGGGGGTCATTCAGGTTCATCAGGTTCTTCAACAAGCGCTGGGCGAAGCCGCACATGGATAGCGGCGAAGGGTTCATTCTGCACCAGTTCGATCAGCGATTCCTTCACCAGTTCGAGAACCGCCATGAAGGTCACCACCACACCCAGCTTGCCCTCTTCGGCGGCAAACAGGTCGCCGAACGGCACGAAAGCACCGCCCTTGAGGCGCTCCAGCACCTGGCTCATGCGCTCACGGGTGGACAAGGTCTCACGGCTGATCTGATGGCTTTCGAACAGGTCGTTGCGGCGCATGACCTCGGCCATGGACATCAGCAACTCTTCCAGGCTGACCTGCGGCAACAGCTTGCGGACCTTGGCCTGCGGTGCTTCCAGACGCGGCACAACGACCTCGCGGCCCACCCTTGGCAGGTCGTCAATGCCCTCGGCTGCGGCCTTGAAACGTTCGTACTCCTGCAGACGGCGGATCAGCTCGGCGCGCGGGTCGCCCTCCTCCTCCTCGACATCGGCCGAACGCGGCAGCAGCATGCGCGACTTGATCTCGGCGAGCATGGCGGCCATCACCAGGTACTCGGCAGCCAACTCCAGACGCACGCTTTTCATCAGTTCCACGTAGCCCATGTACTGGCGGGTGATTTCCGCCACCGGGATGTCAAGGATGTCGATGTTCTGCTTGCGGATCAGGTACAGCAACAGGTCGAGCGGCCCTTCGAAGGCTTCCAGGATGACTTCCAGGGCATCCGGCGGAATGTACAGGTCCAGCGGCATTTCGGTCAGGGCTTCGCCGTAGACCAGGGCCAGTTGCAACTGCCGAGGCGACTCGGCCTGCTCAGCCGGTGCCTCGGGCGCCTCCATCTGGCTCACGCGTTGACCATAAACGGCGTGGGGTCGCCGCAGCCTTCGCGGATCAGCGCGGGCTCATCGCCAGTGAGGTCAATGACGGTCGACGCCTTGAGGTCGCCAAAACCGCCATCGATGATCAGATCGACATGGTGCTCCAGGCGCTGACGGATCTCGTAGGGGTCGGTCATCGGCTCTATTTCGGGCGGCAAGATCAGGCTCACGCTCATCAACGGCTCGCCCAGCTCTTCTAGCAGAGCCAGCACGATCGGGTTGGATGGCACGCGCAATCCAATGGTCCGCCGTTTCTCGTGCATCAGCAACCGCGGTACCTCGCGGGTGGCATTGAGAATGAAGGTATAAGGCCCCGGAATGTGCGCTTTGAGCAGGCGGAACGTAGACGTATCGATCTTGGCGAACAACCCCATTTGCGACAAGTCGCAGCACAGCAGCGTGAAGTTGTGCTGCTTGTCCAACTGGCGCAAGCGCCGAACCCGCTCGATGGCGTTTTTATCGCCAATCTGGCAGCCCAGCGCGTAGGCCGAGTCGGTCGGGTAAACCACCACGCCACCCTTGCGGATGATCTCGACGGCCTGTTTTATCAGGCGCGCTTGTGGGTTCTCCGAATGAATCTGGAAAAATTGGCTCACGTAGTCATCCTGTTCATAGCGCCAAAGGCTGTTCATGGCTGAATCGACGCCACAGAGGTGGCAGATCCTCGGGCAAAGGCCGGTAGGCACCGATCTCTCCCCAGGTGCCGGGGCCGTGGAAGTCACTGCCAGCGCTTGCCAGCAGGCCGAACTCACGAGTAAGGATGGACATCGTGCCCACCTGCTCGGCCGGCATCATCCCGTTGACCACCTCAAGTGCCTGCCCGCCTGCCTGAATATAGTCGGCAATCAGCCTTCTGCGCTTGCTGCGGGTCAGGTCGTAGTGCATGGGGTGTGCAAGGCTCACCCACGCTTTGGACTGCCGCAGGGTGGCGACAGTTTCGTCGAGGGTCGGCCAATGCTGCTTGACGTCGCCCAGCTTGCCGGCACCCAGCCACTTGCGAAACGCCTCGCCGCGGTCCTTGACGTGCCCGGCACGCACCAGGTACTCGGCAAAATGGGGGCGCGCCGGGGCGTTGCCGCTGTCGCCCAGCTCGTGCTGTACGGCGCGGGCGCCCTCGAGTGTGCCGGGCATGCCCTTGGCTGCCAGCCGTTTGTCTATTTCTTCGGCGCGCAGCCAGCGGCCACGGTGCAGCGCTTCAATGGCCGCCAGCAAGGGCGGCGCGTCCAGCGGGAAGTCATAACCCAGCACATGGATGGTCGCGCCACCCCAGGTGCACGACAATTCCACCCCGCTGACCCAGCGCATGCCCCGCTCAATGCAGGCCTGGCGGGCTTCGGGCAGGCCTTCGAGGGTGTCGTGGTCAGTCAGTGCCAGCGTTTGCACCCCGTGCTCATGGGCCCGGGCAACCAGTACCGAGGGCGACAGGGCGCCGTCGGAGGCCGTGCTGTGACAGTGCAGATCAACATTCATGGAGAGCGCTTTCGCTGGAATCGATGTTTGTTATTATGCCGTCACATCCCGATTCTGGCTGCCATTGTGAAACAATTCATCGATTTCATCCCGCTGCTGCTGTTCTTCATCGTCTACAAGCTTGACCCGCGCCCCATGGAAGTCGCCGGCCACAGCTTCGAATTCGGCGGCATCTACAGTGCCACGGCCATGCTGATCATCAGCTCGCTGGTGGTGTACGGTGCGCTGTTCCTGCGCCAACGCAGGCTGGAAAAGGGCCAATGGCTGACGCTGGTGGCCTGCCTGGTATTCGGCGGCCTGACCCTGACCTTCCATAGCGAAACCTTCCTCAAGTGGAAAGCGCCGGTGGTGAACTGGCTGTTCGCCCTGGGCTTTGCCGGCAGCCATTTCATCGGCGATCGGGTGCTGATCAAGCGCATCATGGGCCACGCCCTGACCCTGCCAGATGCCATCTGGACCCGCCTGAACGTTGCCTGGATCGGTTTCTTCCTGTTCTGCGGCGCGGCCAACCTGTTCGTCGCCTTTACCTTCCAGGACTTCTGGGTGGACTTCAAGGTGTTCGGCAGCCTGGGCATGACCGTGATCTTCCTGGTGGCGCAAGGCGTGTACCTGTCGCGCCACCTGCACGACGACCCTTCTACTACCAAACCCAAGGATTGACATGCTCTACGCCATCATCGCCAGCGACGTCGCAAACTCCCTGGAAAAGCGCCTGGCTGCCCGCCCGGCGCACATCGAACGCCTGCAGCAGCTCAAGGCCGAAGGGCGCGTGGTGCTGGCCGGCCCCCACCCGGCCATCGACAGCAACGACCCGGGCGAAGCCGGTTTCAGCGGTAGCCTGATCGTTGCCGAATTCGAATCGCTGGCCGCGGCGCAGGCCTGGGCCGATGCCGATCCTTACATTGCGGCGGGCGTGTACGACAACGTCGTCGTCAAGCCGTTCAAGCAAGTATTGCCTTGATCTGAGACCGAGTCGCTTCCTCGCGGGCAAGCCCGCGAAGAAGCTGACGCGGCACCAGTAGTTATACGGCTGCCATCAGTCTGCGGTATCTTTGCCACTGGCGGGCCGAATAGCCGCCGTCAATGGTTGAATTGAGTGAGTCATGAGCGAGCTGTTACTGATTGATGATGACCAGGAACTGTGCGAGCTGCTCGGCAGCTGGCTGACCCAGGAAGGGTTCACCGTGCGTGCGTGCCATGATGGCCTGAGCGCACGCCAGGCCTTGGCCGAGCACGCTCCGGCGGCCGTGGTACTGGACGTGATGCTGCCCGATGGCAGCGGCCTGGAATTGCTCAAGCAATTGCGCAGCGAGCACACCGAGCTGCCGGTGCTGATGCTCTCTGCACGGGGCGAGCCGCTGGACCGCATTCTTGGCCTGGAACTGGGCGCCGACGACTACCTGGCCAAACCTTGCGACCCGCGCGAGCTCACGGCCCGTCTGCGAGCAGTGTTGCGCCGCAGCCACCCCACCGCCACCACCAGCCAGGTGGAACTGGGCGACCTGGTGTACAGCCCTGCGCGCGGCGTGGCCAGCATCGACGGCCGTGAAATGACCCTGACCCTGTCCGAAAGCCGCATTCTTGAAGCCCTGCTGCGCCAGCCTGGCGAACCGCTGGACAAGCAGGAGCTGGCGCAAATCGGCCTGGGGCGCAAACTGACCCTGTACGACCGCAGCCTGGACATGCATGTCAGTAACCTGCGCAAGAAGATCGGCCCGCATGCCGATGGCAGGCCACGTATCGTGGCGCTGCGTAGCCGTGGCTATTACTACTGCCTGTAACTCGCTGCAAGCTACAAGAAGGCGCAAGATCGCAATCGGCTTCACTTGCAGCCTGGAGCTTGGAACTGTTCTTTACAGTGCCTTTACCATCCCCTGACTGCGCTTGACGGTGATCTCCCTAGACTGTGCTCATCCGGTAACCACCGGCCTATGAAAGGAGAGACACCATGCGCAAGACCCTTATCGCCCTGATGTTCGCCGCCGCCCTGCCGACCGTGGCCATGGCCATGCCTGAAGGCGGCCCGCGTCACGACGGCCCGCATCATCGCGGTGATGCGCCTTTCCATCAACTGGACCTGAGCCGCGACCAGCGCCAGCAGATCGGCAAGCTGATGGGCGAGCAGATGCAGCAGCGCCGTGACATCACCGAGCGCTACCTGGCCAAGCTGCCAGCCGCCGACCAGAAAGCCATGAAAGACGAGCTGCAAGCCAGCCGCGACAAGACCGACACTGCGGTGCGCAACCTGCTCAAACCTGAACAGCAGAAAAAGTTCGACGAACTGCAAAAGGAACGCGCCGCCAAGAAAGCCGAGTGGCAGGAGTTCCAGGCCTGGAAAGCTGAAAAAGGCACCAAGGCTCAGTAAGCTGTCCGCCCGATGCCCGGCCCGCCTCCCCGCGGGCCGGGCTTTTACCGTTTACAGGAGGTGCACTTGCGTTCACTGTTCTGGCGCATCCTGGCCAGTTTCTGGCTGGCTATCACCCTGGTCGCAGGCCTGTCTATCCTGCTGGGCCACATGCTCAACCAGGATGCCTGGATCCTTAGCCGCCACCCGGGCCTGAATACCTTGGCCAGCAAGTGGGCCAAGCATTACGAGCAGCAAGGCCTGGATGCGGCACAGCACTTTCTGGAACGGCGCAAAGATCGCTACAAGATCGACGTGCAGGTACTCGATGACAGTGGCGAGGCCGTGGTGCCCGGCACCTTCCCACGCCGTGCGGCGGCCTTCGAGGCACGCCAGCACAATGACGAGCGGCGCCTGCCATGGCGTCGGCTGACCGAGGAATACACCAGCCCGGAGACCGGCGAAACCTACCTGCTGATCTACCGCATCCCCCACCCTGCACTGGACGCCTGGCACCGCGAAAGCCTGATGTGGCCGCTCAGTGCCTTGGGCATTGCGCTGGTGGTACTGACCCTGTTCAGCCTGCTGGTCACCCTGTCCATTACCCGCCCGCTAAGCCGCCTGCGCAGCGCGGTGCATGACCTGGGGCAGACCACTTACCAGCAGAACAGCCTGGCGCAGCTGGCTGCACGGCGTGACGAGTTTGGCGTGCTGGCCAAGGACTTCAACAAGATGGGCGCGCGCCTGCAAAGCACCATTGGCAGCCAGCGCCAGTTGCTGCGCGATGTGTCCCATGAGTTGCGCTCGCCGCTGGCCAGGCTGCGCATTGCCCTGGCTTTGGCCGAGCGCGCCGGGCCTGAGCAGCGGGAGACCTTGTGGCCGCGCCTGACCCGCGAGTGCGACCGGCTGGAAGACCTGATCAGCGAAATCCTTGCCTTGGCCCGGGTCGATGCGGAGCAGGCTCATGCCGAGCCGGTCGACCTCAATGCCCTGCTCGGCAGCGTGCGCAAAGACGCCTTGCTCAGCGCACCGGACCAGGACGTGCGCCTGGAGGCGCAGCCGGGGTTGACCCTGCAAGGTTGGCCGACGCTGATCGAGCGCGCCGTCGACAACCTGCTGCGCAATGCCCTGCGCTTCAACCCGGTGGGGCAGCCGGTCGAGGTCAGCGCCGTGCGTGAGCAGGACCACATCGTGATCAGCGTGCGTGACCATGGGCCCGGGGCGGCAGCGGAGCATCTGGCGCAGCTGGGCGAGCCGTTCTTCCGCGCGCCGGGGCAGGACGCGCCGGGGCATGGCCTGGGGCTGGCGATTGCGCGCAAAGCGGCGGAGCGCCATGGCGGGAGACTGGTGCTGGATAACCACCCACAGGGGGGCTTTGTGGCCAGGCTGGAGTTGCCCTTGGCTGAAGCTGCTGGCAGTTAATGTGATGTAAAGGCCACTGGCCTCTTCGCGGGGCAAGCCCGCTCCCACAAGTACGGTGCAGGTATCAGGCAGCGCGGACAACCATCCACAGGGGGGCTTTGTGGCCAGGTTGGAGTTGCCCTTGGCTGAAGCTACTGGCAGTTGATGTGATGTAAAGGCCACTGGCCTCTTCGCGGGGCAAGCCCGCTCCCACAAGTACGGTGCAGGTATCAGGCAGCGCGGACAACCAT
>NZ_JBWKXT010000029.1:0-68145 GCF_059423245.1 Pseudomonas sp. GW460-LB5 | reverse complement strand
GGCTGAAGCTACTGGCAGTTGATGTGATGTAAAGGCCACTGGCCTCTTCGCGGGGCAAGCCCGCTCCCACAGGTACGGTGCAGGTATCAGGCAGCGCGGACAACCATCCACAGGGGGGGCTTGGTGGCCAGGCTGGAGTTGCCTTTGGCTGAAGCTACTGGCAGTTGATGTGATGTAAAGGCCACTGGCCTCTTCGCGGGGCAAGCCCGCTCCCACAGGTACGGCGCAGGTATCAGGCACCGCACAGTACCTGTGGGAGCGGGCTTGCCCCGCGAAGAGGCCAGTGGCCCTGATGCAATAAATCAGCCCCAGGCTGCGTTACTCGCCCCAGGCGCTGACGAACTCGGTAGTGTCCAGCACCGGCGCAGTGCGCGGCTCGGTCAGCGGCGTGCCGACATACAGGTAACCGATCAACTCTTCATTCTGGGCCAGACCCAGGCCCTTGTGCACATGGGCATCGAAGGCCATGTCCCCGGTACGCCACACCGCCCCGATGCCTTGCGCATGCGCGGCAATCAGAATGCCGTGCGCCGCACAGCCGGCTGCCAGACGCTGCTCGGACTTGGGCACCTTGAAGTGGTCCTGCAGCTTGGCGATCACCACGATCAGCAGCGGCGCCCGCAGCGGCATGGCGCGGGCCTTGTCCAGCGCAGCCTGGCTGGCTTCGCCCTTGTTCTGCACCGCTTCAGCGAACAGCTCACCCAGCTTTTCACGGCCCTGGCCCTCGATGGTCAGGAAGCGCCATGGTCGCAGCTGGCCATGATCCGGGGCGCGCAAGGCAGCCTGGAACAGCGCCTCGCGCTGTGCGGCATTGGGTCCCGGGTCAGTCAGGCGTGGCACGGAAACACGGTTGAGCAATGCGTCGAGAGCCTCCATCGGCTACCCTCCTGGCAGTTGAATGTGCGGCCATTCTAGCGTTTACATCACCAGACCCATAGGTAGAATGGCGCCCTTCCGTTTCGAGTCAGAGCAGATCACATGGCGTTGCCGACCTTAAGGATCATTGGTTTCATCATCGGCATCTTCCTGATTACCCTCGCCGTCGGCATGGCTGTGCCCATGGCGACCCTGGTGATCTTCGAGCGCACTGGTGACATGCCCTCCTTCCTCTGGTCGAGCCTGATCACCTTCATCGCCGGCCTGGCCCTGGTAGTACAGGGCCGCCCCGAGCATGTCCACCTGCGCCCGCGTGACATGTACCTGCTCACGGTCAGCAGCTGGCTGGTGGTGTGCGTGTTTGCCGCCCTGCCGTTCCTGCTGACCCAGCACATCAGCTACACCGACGCCTTCTTCGAGAGCATGTCGGGCATCACCGCTACCGGCGCTACCGTACTCAGCGGGCTCGATAACATGTCGCCGGGTATTCTCATGTGGCGCTCGATGCTTCACTGGCTCGGCGGCATCGGCTTCATCGCCATGGCGGTGGCGATCCTGCCATTGCTGCGCATCGGCGGCATGCGCCTGTTCCAGACCGAATCGTCCGACCGCTCGGAAAAGGTCATGCCACGCTCGCACATGGTGGCCAAGTCGATCGTGGGGGTGTACGTCGGCTTCTCTATCCTCGGCTCGCTGGCCTTCTGGTGGGCGGGGATGAGCCCGTTCGATGCAATCAACCACGCCATGTCGGCAATCTCCACCGGCGGCTTCTCCACCTCCGACCAGTCGCTGGCAAAATGGGATATCCCGGCCGTGCACTGGGTCGCGGTGGTGGTCATGATCATGGGCAGCCTGCCGTTCACCCTTTACGTCGCGACCCTGCGTGGCAACCGCAGGGCGCTGATCCGTGACCAGCAGGTGCAAGGTTTGCTGGGCATGCTGGTGGTTACCTGGTTGGTCCTGGGCACCTGGTACTGGTACAGCACCAACCTGCACTGGCTCGATGCCCTGCGCCACGTAGCCTTGAACGTGACCTCGGTGGTCACTACCACCGGCTTCGCCCTGGGCGACTACAGCCTGTGGGGCAACTTTTCGCTGATGCTGTTCTTCTACCTGGGCTTCGTCGGCGGCTGCTCCGGCTCGACCGCAGGCGGTATCAAGATTTTCCGCTTCCAGGTGGCCTACATCCTGCTCAAGGCCAGCCTCAACCAACTGATCCACCCGCGTGCGGTGATCAAGCAGAAATACAACGGCCACCGCCTCGACGAAGACATCGTGCGCTCGATTCTGACGTTCTCGTTCTTCTTCGCCATCACCATCTGCGTCATGGCCCTGTTGCTGTCGTTGCTGGGCGTGGACTGGATGACCGCATTGACCGGCGCTGCCGGCACAGTTTCGGGTGTAGGCCCGGGCTTGGGTGAAGTGATCGGCCCGTCGGGCAACTATGCCACGCTGCCGGACGCGGCCAAGTGGATCCTGGCGGCCGGCATGCTGCTTGGCCGCCTGGAAATCATTACGGTGCTGGTGCTGTGTATGCCGGCGTTCTGGCGTCACTGACCCCCTCGGCGTCCGTGCCGAGGCGGGCGCGGTACTCGCTTGGGGTGGCATCGAACCAGCGGCGGAATGCCCGGTAGAAATTGCTGGGGTCGGCAAAGCCCAGCAGGTAGGCGGTTTCCAGCAGTGTCATGCCCGGCTGGGCCAGGTATTGCTCGGCCAGCTCGCGACGGGTGTCATCAAGCAAGCTCTGGAAACTGGTGCCCTCCTCCTGCAGACGCCGCTGCAAGGTGCGCTGCGACAAGTGCAAGGCCTGGGCCAGGGTTTCGCGCTTGGGTTCCCCCTGCGGCAAGATGCGGCACAACACCTGCCGCACGCGGTGGGTAACCCGGCTTTCGGAAAATCGTGCCAGGTACTCCCCGGCAAAACGGTCGTGCAGCACCGCCATGGCCTCGTTGGCAGTCGGCAGCGGCGCCTCCATGTCGGCCCGTTCGAACACCAGCGCATCGTGCGGCGCGCCGAACACCAGGGGCGAATGGAACGCCACTTTGTACGGCTCGACATTCTTTGGCTGCGGCCCCTGCACCAGTACCCGGCGCGGCTGTACCGGCCGCCCACTGAGCCATTTGCTCAGCGCCAGCGCACAGGCCAGCGATGCTTCGGCACTGTGCCGGGTCGGGGGCAGATGGTCGCCATGCACCGTCAGGATCAGCGAATAGCCCTCGTCGCCAAGGACAAAACTGAGATCGGAGCTTTCGGCGATGATGCGCTGGTACCGCACCAGGCGCTGGAAGCCTTCTGCCAGGGTGCGGCTGGACATCAATGCATAGCCCACCACATGGAACGAAGCCGGCCGTACCACGCGGGCCATGTTCAGGCCAATGGCTTCATTGCCTGACAGCTCCACCGCCAGCTGCCACAGCCGGGTCATGGAATCTTGCGGAAAACGTGCATCGGGGTCGTCGAGGGCAGCGAAGTCCAGCCCCAGTTGCTTGAACATGGACGGGCAGTCCAGCCCTTCCAGTTCGAGCGCCTTCACAATCCCTGATGCCCAGCTGGCTGACGTGGTTCTTTCGCTCATGACAGGCTTCTTTTTACCGACCGCTCCTGCGGTGAACCCCAAGGATACTCATTTGGCGCCTATTGTCACTGGTAGGCCCCGTCAGTCACTCTAGACTCGAATCAGGCTCCACGCCGTGCATCTTGTCCAGAAGTATTAATCCCGGAGCACTGCCATGAACCGCACAGCGCAGTATCGCAGTTTTGCCGAGTTCTATCCTTACTACCTGGGGGAGCACAGCAACCCCACCTGCCGCCGCCTGCACTTTGTCGGCACCAGCTTGGTAATAGCGCTGCTGGCCTACACCATTGGCAGTGGCAAGTGGTTGCTTTTGCTGGCCGTGCCGCTGTTCGGCTATGGCTTCGCCTGGGTCGGGCACTTCTTTTTCGAAAAGAACCGGCCGGCGACCTTCACCTACCCGCTGTACAGCCTGGCCGGGGATTTCGTGATGTTCCGGGATATCTTGCTGGGCAAGATCCGGCTGTAGACATTGAGGGCGGGTTGCGGCCCCATGGTTCTGCAGCCTCTAAGCCGGCTCACGCGACGCCGCCACTGCCTGCGCTTCCCGCGCCTGGGCATCGGCCAACCGATACAGCTCGATACGGCCATCCCAATGCTCGATCAGCGCCGTGCACGACTCCACCCAGTCTCCGCAATTGAGGTAGTCCACCTCGCCCACCTTGCGGATCTCGGCATGGTGGATATGCCCACACACCACCCCGTGCAAACCACGCCGGGTGCACTCATGGGCAATGGCATCCTCGAAGTCGCTGATGAAGTTCACCGCGCCCTTGACCTTGTGCTTCAGGTACGCCGACAGCGACCAGTAACCATAGCCATACCGCGCACGCCAGTGGTTGAGCCAACGGTTGAGCACCAACGTGAACCCGTAGGCACGATCACCGAGAAACGCCAGCCAGCGGTGGTAACGGGTAATCACGTCGAACTGGTCACCATGGATCACCAGCAGGCGGCGGCCATCGGCGGTCAGGTGTTCGGCCTCATCCACCAGCTGGATGTTGCCCAGGATCAGCTTCGAGTAGCGGCGCAGGAATTCGTCATGGTTGCCGGTGACGTAGATCACCTCGGTACCGCGCTTGCTCATGGTCAGCAAGCGGCGGATCACGTTGGTGTGGGCTTGTGGCCAGTAAATGCCACCGCGCAGTTTCCAGCCATCGATGATGTCGCCTACCAGGTACACGCGGTCGGCCTGGTAGCCCTTGAGGAACTGCGACAGGTGTTCGGCCTGGCAGTCGCGTGTCCCCAGGTGGACATCGGAGATCCACAGGGTACGCACGCGTTGCTTGCGCGAGGGACGGGAGAGTTCGGCATGGGTCATGGACAGGCTCCGGCGCAGTTTGCTGGAGACTGGCAGGCGCGCATGACAGCGCCGTGGCAAAACGGTTACCGGTGATCGCCTGCCGGGAATGAGGCACAATGCGGATCTGCCCTGCGAGGACGCCCCCATGACCGCCGGCCCGATACTCTCGCTGCGCCATTACCGCGACAGCCTGATCGCCCACAGCCACGAACACCCGCAACTGGTGTTCGGCCTGCGTGGCCGCCTGGAGTTCGAGGTACAGGGGCAAGGCGCCGGGATCGACCGGCAAGGGCTGGTCGTGGTCCCGGCAGGCGCGCATCACACCTGCGCCAGCGATGGCGGCAGCCACTGCCTGGTGCTTGATGTGCCTGGCGAGCAGTGGCTGCACGAGCAGCTGGGCGAGCATGCCGATGCCAGCCGCCGCCTGCTCGACCGCCCCGCCGCGCTGGGCCTGGACGACCGTCAGCAACAGTTGGTGGACTGGCTGGCGGCCAGCCCCATGGACGACCCGCTGATTGCCCGGCAAGGCGCAGCGCTGTTGCTGGCCAGCCTCAACTGCACGGCAGCAGCCAACGTGCGCCCCAGCCAGCGCCTACCCTATGCAGCCTTCGATGCCCATATCGAGCAGCATGCTGCCTACCCGTTGCAGGTCGCCGACCTGGCGCGCATCGCCGGGCTGTCCGGCGCCCGGCTGCATGCGCGGTTTACTGCCGAATGCGCCATGACACCGATGGACTACATTCGCCAGCGGCGCTTGCTCAAGGCGCGGCGGCTGGTGGTGCAGACCGTGCTACCGATGAGTGAAATTGCGGCGCAGGTGGGGTATTGCTCGCAGAGTGCGTTTTCAGCGGCGATGTTGCGGGCGTTCGGGTGTACGCCAATGGCTTTGCGGCGAGAGCCTGGCGACAACTGACAGCAGTCTTGCGACAGAAATCGTTGGCCTGTGGTTTTACACTTTGCCAGTGCCGGCCTCTTAGCAGCACAAGGCTGCTCCCACAGAATACGCACAGTCCCTGTAGGAGCAGCCTTGTGCTGCGAAGAGGCCGGCAACGTCGATAAAGATCTTGAGCAAGGACCACCATGAACCACCGCACCGCCCTCGGCGCCCTGCACATTGGCGCGCTGTTCTTCGGCCTGACCGGCGTCTTCGGCAAACTGGCCGCCACTGCCAGCCCGGCGATCATCGTCTTCGGCCGCGCCGCCTTCGCCGTACTCGCCCTGGCCCTGTTCGCCAGCCTGACCGGCCCGGGCTGGCAGCGCCTGAGCAGCCAGGATATCCGTCGCCTGCTGCTCGGCGGTGTGCTGCTGGCCGGCCACTGGGTCAGTTTCTTCATTGCCGTCAAAGTTGGCGGCGTGGCCATCGCCACCCTCGGTTTCGCCAGTTTCCCGGCCTTCACCGTCATCCTCGAAGGCCTGCTGTTCCGCGAGCGCATCCGCCGCAACGAGGCCGTGCTGGTGCTGCTGGTCAGCATCGGCCTGATACTGGTCACGCCAGATTTCGACCTGGCCAGCGAGGCCACTGGCGGCCTGCTCTGGGCACTGCTGTCAGGGCTGCTGTTCTCGCTGCTGTCCCTCACCAACCGCGCCGGCTCCGGGCGTTTGCCAGCAGTACAGGCTGCCCTGTGGCAGAACCTGGTGGTAGGCCTGTGCCTGCTGCCGTTCGCCGCACCAGGTCTGGCAGGCGTGGCGGCCATGGACTGGCTGTGGATCGCCCTGCTCGGCATCTTCTGCACCGGCGTGGCGCACAGCCTGTTCGTCGCCAGCCTGGCGGTGATCAAGGCGCGCACCGCCGCCGTGGTGTTCGGCATGGAGCCGGTCTATGGCATTGCCGTGGCCTGGGTGGTGTTCGCCGAAACCCCGACCTTGCGCATGCTGCTGGGCGGCGCGTTGATCATCTTCGCCATCGTGCTGTCCAGCCGCATGACCCGCGAACAACCACCCAAGCAGCGGCCACTGGCCGAGGGCGCCTGATCAGCGGTCGTTGTGGCCAAGGTCACGCTGCGGGTCGATCTGGTCGCGTACCCGCTGTTTCAGCACCTTGGCCTCGGGGAAGCCGCCGTCGGCCTTGCGCTCCCAGATCTGCACGCCATTGCAGGTAATGCAGAAGACCCCGCCGGTGCCCGGTGACAGCGCGACCTGGCCAAGGTCGTCGGCAAACGTGCTGAGCAGTTCCTGGGCCAGCCAGGCAGCGCGCAGCAGCCACTGGCACTGGGTGCAATAAGTGATGACGATTTCGGGCTTGTTGTCGGCCATGCTGAGGCATCTCCAGGTAAGGGGCCGCTTATACTAGCGGTCTTTAGCCCACGGTTTGAGACTCACGATGCGCCGTTTGCTGTGCTGTTTGCTGCTCGCCCTCACCTCCTTCATGGCTGCCGCTGCGGAACCTGCCAGGCCCAAGGTCGGCTTGGTGTTGTCGGGGGGTGCCGCCCGTGGCCTGGCCCACATCGGCGTGCTCAAGGCACTGGAGGAACAGGGCGTGCGCATCGACGCCATCGCCGGCACCAGCATGGGCGCAGTGGTCGGCGGGCTTTACGCTTCGGGCTACAGTGTCGCAGAACTGGAAAAGCTCGCCACCACCCTGGACTGGCAACAGGCGCTGTCCGATGCCCCGCCGCGCAAGGACGTGCCGTTCCGGCGCAAGCAGGATGATCGCGATTTCCTGGTCAAGCAAAAGCTCAGCTTTCGCGACGACGGCAGCCTGGGCCTGCCGCTGGGGGTGATCCAGGGCCAGAACCTGTCACTGCTGCTGGAAAGCAAACTGGCGCACACCGCCGATACCCGCGATTTCGACAAGCTGCCCATCCCCTTTCGCGCTGTAGCCACTGACATCGCCAGTGGCGAAAAGGTGGTGTTCCGCCACGGCCATCTGCCCCAGGTCATCCGTGCCAGCATGTCGATCCCCGCCGTGTTCGCCCCGGTCGAACTGGACGGCCGCCTGCTGGTGGACGGCGGCATGGTCGACAACATCCCCGTCGACGTGGCCCGCGAAATGGGCGTGGACCTGGCCATCGTGGTCGACATCGGTACCCCGCTGCGCGATCGCAAGCAACTGCTGACCGTGGTCGACGTGCTTAACCAGTCGATTACCCTGATGACACGGCGCAATTCGGAAGAACAACTGGCCAGCCTGCAGCGCGATGACATCCTCATCCAGCCATCGCTAGCTGCCTTCGGCGTGACCGACTTCGGCCGTGCCCGGGACATGATCGACGCCGGTTACCGCGCCACCCGCCTGCTCGACCAACGCCTGGCTGCCCTGCGCGAGCCTGAGGGTGACAGCAACCTGGCCGTGGCCCGCTCGCCACGCCAGCGCACGCCGGTGATCACCGCGATCCGGATCGAGAACGACTCCAAGGTCAGCGACGACGTGATCCGCTCTTACATCCGTCAGCCGATCGACGCCCCCCTTGAGCTGGACCGCCTGCAGACCGACATGGGCACGCTCTACGGCCTGGACTACTTCGACCGGGTGCAGTACCGCGTGGTGCACAAGGGCAACGACAACACCTTGGTGATCAACGCCCGCGGTCGACGCGGCGGCACCGACTACCTGCGCCTGGGCCTGAACCTTTCGGACGACCTGCGCGGTGACAGCGCCTTCAACCTGGGCGCCAGCTACCGGGTCAATGGCATCAACAGCCTGGGTGCCGAGTGGCTGACCCGTGGCCAGATCGGCGACCAGCAAGAACTGTACAGCGAGTTCTACCAGCCGCTGGACGTTGGCTCGCGCTATTTCATTGCGCCGTACCTGGATTTCAGCTCACAGAACATCGAAGCCACCCTGGACAACGACCCCGTCGCAGAGTACCGCCTGGAACGCTACGGCTTTGGCCTGAACCTCGGCCGCCAGATTGGCACCAACGGTGAAGTACGCCTGGGCGTGGGCAAGGCCTGGGGCGAGGCCGAGGTACGCATTGGCGACCAGGACCTGCCCAAGGTCAGCTTCAACGAGGGCTTCTATGAACTGAAGTATTCGTTCGACACCCTCGACAACGTGTATTTCCCGCACAGCGGTGAGGACATTGGCCTGACCTTGCGCAAGTACGACAAATCGCTGGACTCCGACCAGGATTACCGGCAGTGGCTGTTCAACCTGGACAAGGCCATCAGTAGCGGGCCGAACACCTTCGTGCTGGGCGGGCGCTACGGGCGCACCCTGGACGCTACCGAAGTGGTGACGTCCAGCTTCGTGATGGGTGGGGCACGAGAGCTGTCGGGCTTTCGCCAGGACTCGGTGTCGGGGCAGAACGTGAGCCTGCTGCGCATGGTCTATTACCGCCGGCTGACGCCACGGGCCTATGTACCGCTGGACTTCCCGCTGTACATTGGCGGGTCGCTGGAACGTGGGCGCGCGTGGAACAACGACAACGAGTTCGACAGCGGCTACATCAATGCGGCGAGCATCTTCCTGGGGCTGGAAACGCCTCTGGGGCCGCTGAACTTCAGCTACGGCACCAACAGTGCGCATGAGCAGGCGGTGTACCTGAACCTGGGGCATACCTTCTGATTCGCCGGGGGCCGCAAAGCGACCCCAGGGGCCCTCAGGACTTCTCGAGGTTGGACAGGATCGTGGCATGCACCCGCATGCACACCTGCAACTCTGCCTCGTCCACCCCGGTGAAAAGCTCCAACCGCAGCTGGTTGGCGATGGTTTCGATCTGGTCGATCAGCGGCTTGGCCGGCGGGCACAGCAAGATCTTCTTGGCCCGCCGGTCTTCCACCACCGCCTGCCGGCGCACCAGCCCTTGTGCTTCCAGGCTGTCGAGCAGGCGCGCCAGGGTCGGGCCTTCAACGCCCACGCTCTGGGCCAGCTCACGCTGAGTAGGGGCTTCTTCGAAACGCGCCAGGTGCAGCAACACCAGCCAGCGCGCCTGGGACAGGTTGAGCCCGGCCAGTCGGCGGTCCAGTTCGGCACGCCAGCCCCGGGACATCTGGGCCAGCTGCATGCCGAAGCGGTGTTGGTTGTCGGTCAGGGGCATAAGCAACTCATTGAACAGATCTAATTATTAGGCAGCTAACCATGCCCTTTCCGACGAGGCAAGGCTCGCGCGCCCTTCGCCGTTCGATAATCGTCAAAAAGCATGACAAAGGTCAGCAGATGGCGGTTCTGCCCTCGATCTGACTGCCCGTCACATCTCGAACTCGGCCGCCAGCGCCGCACGCACGCAATACAGCACACCCTCCGGCACCCGTGCCCCGAACTGGGGCGCAATGGCCGACACCGGCGGCAGTTCGCCCTCGCCGTCCAGGAAGGCGTCCTGTACTTCCATCAGCAGGTCTTCCGGCAGGTCGAGGGCCTGGTCAAGGCTAAGCTCCTGGCGGCCCAACGCCTCGGCCAGCAGGCTATACACGTTCTTCTCGCTGCAGTTGAGCTGCCCGGCGATCTGTGCCGGGGTCATGCCGGCCCGGGCCAGGCTGACCAGTTCGTGGCGCAGGTCGAGTACCACTTTCGGCGCCTCTTCGGTGCCACCGCTGTTGTTCAGTACCTCGAGGAACGCCTGGCCATAACGCTCCAGCTTGCGCGCCCCCACACCGCTGACCTGGGCCATATCGCTGAGGCTGACCGGCTGGCTGCGCAGCATTTCCAGCAGCGTCGAGTCGGGGAAGATGACATAGGGCGGCACACTGTGCTCCTCCGCCAGCTTGCGCCGCAGGGTACGCAGCGCTTCCCACAGCTCGCGCTCCTCGGCACGCACCAACTGGCTGGCCGGGCTGCCACCGCTGGACGATGAGGTCTTGGCCGTGGTCTGCGGCTTGAGGTCGCGACGCAGTTGCAAGGTCACCTCGCCGCGCAGCAGTGGCCGGCAGCTGTCGGACAGGCGCAGGCCGCCATAGCCCTCCAGGTCGATGTCGACCAGCCCACGCGCCACCAGCTGGCGGAACAACGAACGCCACTCGACCTCGGCCAGGCCCTTGCCGACGCCGAACACCGACAGCTTCTCGTGGCCGAAATTGCGCACCTTCTCGTTGTCCTTGCCCAACAGCACATCGACCAGGTGGCCGACACCATAGCGCTGGCCAGTGCGGAACACCGCCGACAGCGCCTGACGGGCCGGCTCGGTGGCGTCCCAGGTCTGAATGTTGTCGACACAGTTGTCGCAGTGCCCGCACGGCTGCTCGAGGATTTCATCGAAATAGGCCAGCAACGACTGGCGGCGGCAGCGGGTCTCTTCACACAACGCCAGCATGGCGTCGAGCTTGTGCTGCTCGATGCGCTTGTGGCGCTCGTCTCCTTCGGAGTTCTGCAGCATCTGCTTGAGCATGACCATGTCCTGCAGGCCGTAGGCCATCCAGGCATCGGATGGCAAGCCGTCCCGGCCGGCACGGCCGGTTTCCTGGTAATAGGCCTCAAGCGACTTGGGCAGGTCGAGGTGGGCAACGAAGCGCACGTTGGGTTTGTCGATACCCATGCCGAAGGCAATGGTGGCGACCATGATCAACCCTTCCTCATTAAGGAAGCGGTGCTGGTTGGCAGAACGGGTCTCGGCAGCCAGGCCGGCATGATAAGGCAATGCCGGGAAACCCTGATCACAGAGGAAGGCTGCCGTTTCGTCGACCTTCTTGCGCGACAGGCAGTACACAATGCCCGCGTTGCCGCGGCGCTCGCCAAGGAAGGCCATCAGCTGCTTGCGCGGCGCTTCCTTGGGTACGATGCGATAGAAGATGTTCGGCCGGTCAAAGCTCGACAGGAAGCGCTCGGCGCCTTGCAGGTGCAGGCGCTGGACAATCTCTTCGCGGGTGCGCATATCGGCGGTGGCGGTCAGCGCAATGCGCGGCACATGCGGGAACAGCTCGGCCAATTGCCCCAGTTGCAGGTATTCGGGGCGGAAATCGTGGCCCCACTGCGACACGCAGTGCGCCTCGTCGATGGCAAACAGCGAGATGTCCAGATCGCGCAGGAAATCGAGCATGCGCGGCTGCACCAGGCGCTCCGGCGCCAGGTACAGCATCTTCACTTCGCCACGGCGCAGGCGCCCGGCCAGTTCACGCTGCTGCTCCGCCGTCAGGGTAGAGTTCAGCGCGGCAGCCGACACGCCCAGTTCGTCCAGCGTGGCGACCTGGTCGTCCATCAACGCAATCAGCGGTGAGACCACCACCGTCAGGCCCGGGCGCAGCAGCCCCGGCACCTGGAAACACAGCGACTTGCCGCCACCAGTGGGCATCAGCACCAGGGCATCGCCGCCATTGGCCACGCATTCGATGATTGCTGCCTGGCGCCCACGGAAACTGTCGTAGCCGAAGATGTCCTTGAGAACGCGCTGAGCCTGTTCGAGCATGTGCAACTCCACAAATCGCCGTACCACCCTGCATACAGGCTGGACGAAAAACCCGCTCCGCACACGCCAAATGCGTAAGCGGTTTTTGCCAGGGGCCGATAAAATCTGCCCCTGCATGAAAAATCGCGGAGTATACCGCAGCACCGCACTGCACAGGGCACCATGGTGATAGACGTTCCCTTTACCCCGCTACCCTTGCTTGGTGCTAGAATTCGGTATCGTTTATTCCCCAAGGTAGCCCTGTAATGTCCTTCGCCGAGCAACTGACCCGCCTGCAAGCCTTCCTCGACGCCGACGAGCTGCACGAAGAGGCGCTGGACTACGTCGCCGCCCACGGCTACCTGACCGCCCTGTCGATCAACGCCGAGGACGTGCCCGAGCGCGAATGGATCGACGCCTTGTTCGCCGAAGAGCCGCACTACGCCAGCGAGGCCCAGCGCACCGAGATCGAAGCCACCCTGGTGGCGTTGAAAGCGCACATCGCCCGCCAGCTGGCCAGCGACGAAGAATTCGACCTGCCATGCGACCTCGACCTGACCGACGAGCCGGATGATTCCGACCTGCGCGGCTGGTGCATTGGCTTCATGGAAGGCGTGTTCCTGCGTGAAGAGGCCTGGTTCGAGAACGCCGAAGAAGAAGTCAGCGAAATGTTGCTGCCGATCATGGTGGGCTCGGGCCTGTTCGACGAACAGCCAGAGTTCGCCGACATCGCCAGCAACGCCAACCTGCAGGATGACATGATCGTCCAGATCCCCGAGGCGCTGAGCGCATTGTTCCTGCTGCTGCACGCCCCTGACGAAAAACCGGCGCTGCTCAAGCCACGCCATCACTGAGTCGCCTGTGCGCTACCTGCTGCTGGCCATCGGCTGGCTCAGCGTTGCGCTGGGGGTGTTGGGGATATTCCTTCCGGTATTGCCCACCACCCCTTTCCTGCTTTTGGCGGCAGCCTGCTTTGCCCGCAGTTCGCCGCGCTTTCACCACTGGCTGGTCCATCACCCGAAGCTCGGGCCATGGATCCGCGACTACCTCAGTGGTGAAGGCATCCCCCTCAAGGGCAAGGTCTACGCCATCGGCCTGATGTGGGCCAGCATTGGCCTGTCGTGCTATCTGGTGCCCCTGTTCTGGGCACGCGCCTTCATGTTGACCAGCGCTGTATTGGTAAGCCTCTATATCGTCAGGCAGAAAACCCTGCACACACCGAAGTGACATTTTTTTGTCGCCAAATATCACTTTCGCCTAACGGTCGTTTTCTTTATCCGAAATGGTTCTGGAACCACACAAAAGCCTTGTATTCATTGGCTTTTTTGCCTTTTCGCGCGCTTGCCAGCACAAAGTTTCGCTGCCCTTGTTAGACAATATATGTCTTATATGGCTATTTGATATGAAGAAATCTTCTTATCTATCGCGTTGAATGTACTTAGCTGTGTTGTTAAAAACCTGCAACACTATACGCGATAATTTTATCGTCATTTTTTTGGCGAGCAGCAGGATCAATTCCAGGATCAGGGAGATGTACCATGCGCGTTTTGAACCCCATCACCAGTGCATTACTGTTGGCCCTGGCGAGTGCCAACGTACAGGCGATGTCGATCACCGAGGCCGTCCAGAGCGCCGTGGACTACCACCCGCAGGTAAGCTCCAACCGTAACAGCAAGCTGTCGGCCGATGAAGACGTCAAGTTTGCGCGTGGTGGCTACTACCCTTCCGTGGATTTGGTTGCTGGCTATGGCCGCCAGCGTTCGGACAATGCCACCACCCGTGCCGAGGGTAACCACAACAAGGAAACCCTCAACTACACCCAGTCCGAGCTACGCCTGCGGCAGATGATTTTCGACGGTTTCAACACCGCGAACGAAGTGGGCCGCACCGAAGCGGTTTCTACCTCCCGCGCCTACTACACCCAGGCAGTTGCCCAGGATGTCGCCCTGCGTGCGATCGAGGTATACCTGGAAGTGCTCAAGCGCCGTGAGCTGGTAACCCTGGCCAAGAACAACCTGCAAGCCCACCTGCGCGTCAACGACCAGATCGGCCTGCGTAACGAGCGCGGCGTTGGCAGCACCGCCGACCTCGACCAGTCCCGCGCCCGTCGCGCCCTGGCGGAAAACAACCTGGATACCGCCGAAGTGGACCTGGCCGATGCCGAGGCCAACTTCTTCAGCGTGATCGGCCGTGCCCCGGACGAACTGGAAAGCCCGCCGACCATCAAGGGCGAGGTGCCTGAGACCCTCGACGGCGCGCGCGACAGCATGCGCCAGAACAACCCCTACATCAAATCGGCACAGGCTGACGTCAACGCCGCCGAGCAGCAATACGAAGTGGGCAAGTCGACCTTCTACCCGCGCTTCGACGCCATTCTTGCAACCGGTGCCAACAACAACACCGGTGGCGAAAAAGGCCACAACAACAACGATTGGCAGGCCGGCGTAGAGATGAACTACAACCTGTTCCGCGGCGGCAGCGACAAGGCCCGCCTGCAGTCTGACGCGCACAAGATCAACCAGGCCCTGGACATCCGCAACAACGCCCTGCGTGAGCTGACCGAAAACCTGAGCCTGGCGTGGAACGCCATGAACAATGCCAGCAAGCAGCTGCCTACCGCGCGTGAATACGCCGAGACCACCAAGCGCGTGCGCGCCGCTTACCAGGACCAGTTCGGCCTGGGCCAGCGTACCCTGCTGGACGTGCTTGACAGTGAAAACGAGCTGTACAACGCCGACCGCCGTTACACCGAAGTCCGCTATACCGAGGAATTCTCGCGCTACCGCGTGCTGGCGACCATGGGTGAGCTGTTGAGCAAACAGCGTATTTCGCTGCCGCCAGAGGCGCTGGCTACCACGGAAGTGCGTACCGAGGCGCGTCTACCTGAGATGCGTTGATCGGCTTCAAGTTCTGGGGGCCGCTTTGCGGCCCTTTCGCCGGCAAGCCAGCTCCCACAGGTACTGCATAGGCTTCAAACTTTGTGCAGTTGCCTGTGGGAATAAAAGCATGAGCCTTGACACTGTAACTGTGGGAGCTGGCTTGCCGGCGATAGGGCCCTCACGGGCACCTCAACCCTCACCATGGTTACGCTGGAACGTCTCCACCCCCATGGCCCTGATCTGCCCCTCGATCAACGCCTCGAACGGCGCCAGCAGCGCATCGAAGCTGGCAGGTTGCTCCAACGCATTCAAAGCCCCCACCACTGCCTCTATGGTCGATAGCGCCCCCGCCTCCGGCGCCTTGCGCAGCCGATAACGCGAAGGCGCGACTGCCCCCAGCGTCACCCTCGGCAACCCTTCCAGCAGCGGGTTCATGTACAGCAGCTTGCGCGCCTTGCGCCAGGTGCCGTCGGGCACGATCAGCAGCAACGGCGTGTCATCGACCTTGCCATAGGCTGTCAGCACCTGAGCGTCATCGCCCGGGAACAGCAAGGCCGGCCGGTAACCAGGCGTTGCCAGCAATTCACCCAGATCATCGAATACCTCGCCCACCCGCAGCTCGGCGTTGTTCAGGCCAAGGGCAGCAAGGCGCGCAGTGTTCAGGGCATGGGCGGTTTCACTGGGGTGCTGCAGCAGGATGACGCGGGTGCGGCTGTCGAGCGCGGGGATCAGTGGGCAGAGGCAATGGTCGAGCGGGCGCTGGCAGCGCTCGCAGCGGGGTCTGGGCATGGGGTTCTCCTTGGCGGGAACAGTGTGCCACAGAACCGGGGCCCGCTTTGCGGCCCCAGCGATCTCAGCGGTTGAAGCGCTCCGCCAGGCTATGCAGGTACTCCGCCATGCGCTCCAGGTCCTGGCTGATTTCTGCACCCTGCCTGGCCTGCCCGGCACTCTGGTCACACAGCTGGGCAATTCTCACGATCTGCTGGTTGATGTCCTCGGCCACATGGCTTTGCTGCTCCGACGCCGTCGCCATCTGCTGGCTCATGCCGGTGATGCGGCTGACCGCCTGGGCAATCCCGCTCAACGCCGTCTGCACCGCCTCGACGCTGTGCACGCTGTCCCGCGAGATCTGCTCACCCCGGCTGGCGGTGCTAACCGCCCGTTCCGCGCCCGCGCGCAACGAAGCAATGATGTGGTGAATCTCGTCGGTCGATGCACGGGTACGTTGTGCCAGCGAACGCACTTCATCGGCCACCACGGCAAAACCCCGCCCCTGCTCACCCGCGCGCGCCGCCTCGATGGCAGCGTTGAGCGCCAACAGGTTGGTCTGCTCGGCAATCGAGGTAATCACATCGACCACGCTGCCGATGGACTGGGTCTGCTCGGCCAGGGCATTGACCGCCTGACCGATGTCGTTGACGGCATCGCTCATACTGCCCATGGCCCTGAGGCTCTGCAGCGCGAGCTCGCTGCCATGCTGCGCCAGTTGGTCGGCATCGCCAGCCGCATGCGCCGTGCTCTGCACGTTGTGAGTGACCTGCTGGATGGTTGCGGCCATCTGCGCAATGGCCGTGGCCGACTGGTCGGTCTCGCTGCGCTGGCGGTCAAGCATCTGCGCCTGGGCATCGGACAAATCTGAGGACTGCGCAGCCCGCGACTTTACCCCGACACCAGCGTCCACCAGGCGGGTCAGGGCTGTTTGCAAGCGCGCTTCCTCGCTGATGATGGCCAGGTCAAGCTGGCCCTGCAGGCCCGGGTTGTCGCTGTAGGTCAGCGCCACCAGCGGGCTGGTGAAGGCTTTGGGATGCTCGGCCAACGTGCGGCGGATGGCCTGGTTCTGCCGGTGCTCGACGAGGTACCAGGCCAACAGCAGGCTGGCCATCAGCACCCCAAGCGCTGCATAGGCCGGCAGCCACAAGTAACCGCCTGCCGATACCAGACCTGCGGCTATCAACGGCCAGCCATGGGCTAACCCGTGCCCCAGCCGCGCCGCCCAGGACACAGCTGCGCGGTCGGCCCGCAGGCGCGCATACAGCGCCTCGGCGCGGCGGATCTGCTCACGCGTGGGCACCGAGCGCACCGACTCGTAACCACTGATGCGGCCCTGCTCGTAGATGGCCGTGACGTAAGCGCTGACCCAGTAGTAATCACCATTCTTCGCCCGGTTCTTGACCACCCCCATCCACGGCTTGCCCTGCTTGATCGTGTCCCACATATGCCCGAACACCGATGCAGGCATGTCAGGGTGACGCACCAGGTTGTGCGGTTGGCCGACCAGCTCGTCATAGGTAAATCCGCTGATCGCCACGAAGGCTTCGTTGCAGTAGGTGATGCGGCTGTTGAGGTCAGTCGTGGAAATCAGGCGTTGATCGCTTGAGAAGGTTCTTTCGTGCTCAGTGACGGGCAAATTCATGCGCATCGGGGCGATCCTTGCAGGATGAAATAAGGGGAAAATCATCAGCGCAAGTTGATATGTAGCAGAGCGCTATCAGGTTAGCGGTCAGCTTTTGCCGGAATTTAACGTCGCCCGACGGAATGCATGAATGCGTCGCTGCTCAGCCCACGTTCAACTGGCTTTTCAACAGATCACGGAAGGTCTGGATCAGCGGTTCACGGCTACGCCCACGGCGAATGATCAGCGAGAACGGCGCCTGGTAGCCAAAGGTGGACGGCGACAACACGCGCAAATCCCCCTTGTCGACCCAAGCCTGGGCATAGTGCTCGGGCAAGTACCCGATATAGGCGCCGGACAGGATCAGGATCAACTGCGCTTCCATACTCTCCACCGTCGCCGCGCTGTGCTTGAAGCCATGCCGGGCCAGCTCGGCCTGGCTCCAGTAGCCGCGCCCGACCATGCGCTGCTGCGTCACTACCGGCTCGGGGATGCGCCGTTCGGTATACAACGGGTGGCGGCTGCTGCAATACAGCCAGTGCTGTTCACGGTACAACGGCTGGTAGAGCAGGCCGCTCATGCGCGAGGAGAACGCACCGATGGCCAGGTCCAGTCGGTTGTCCTGAACGCCCAGTTGCAGCTCGTAAGGGCTGGACACCGACAGGTGCAGGTGCACCGCCGGGTGCTCCTGGCTGTAGGCGCCGATGGCTTCGGCCAACGGCAAGGCCCGGTCGCCGACCGTGGAGTCGATAACCCCGAGGTTGAGGGTGCCACGCAACTCGCCCTTGAGGGCAGCGGCATACTGCTCGAAGCCATCCAGTTCGGCCAGAAGCCGCAGGGTCTCCTGGTGGAACAGCTCGCCCTTGCTGGTCAGGCTGAAACCGCCACGGCCGCGGTGGCACAGCACGATGCCCAGCGCGCCCTCCAACTGGCTCATGTAGGTGCTGATGGCCGAGGTCGACAGGTTCAACTCGCGCTGGGCGTTGGCGAAGCCCTGGTGGCGCACCACGCTGACAAAGATGCGCAGCAGTTTCAGGTCGGGCAAGGTCGAGGCCATGGTGCAACGGTTCCGCAGGTGTATTTGCGCGCAGTCTAACCGCTCTGCCCGTCTTTAGTTCAGAAATTCCTGAACTAAGTATTTGTCGGTAGCGATTCTTCCCCGGCACTACCTTCAGCAGACTTGGCCGAAATGTCCCTGCCCGCCGGCAAAACCACACGTGAGAGGCGCGCGGCGGCACAGGTTCGAACAAACACAACAATCGACCGACTGATGAGGCCCACCGTGGACAAGACTCTCCACCAACCACTGGGCGGCAACGAAATGCCGCGTTTCGGCGGCATCGCCACCATGCTCCGTCTCCCCCACCTGCAAAGTGCCCAAGGCCTGGATGCTGCCTTCATCGGCGTGCCCCTGGACATCGGTACCTCGCTGCGTTCCGGCACCCGTTTCGGCCCGCGGCAGATCCGCGCCGAGTCGGTGATGATCCGCCCCTACAACATGGCCACCGGGGCCGCACCGTTCGACTCGCTGTCGGTGGCCGACATCGGTGACGTGGCGATCAACACCTTCAACCTGCTGGACGCCGTACGCATCATCGAAGAAGCCTACGACGAAATCGTCGAGCACAATGTCATCCCGATGACCCTGGGCGGCGACCACACCATCACCCTGCCGATCCTGCGGGCGCTGCACAAGAAGCACGGCAAGATCGGGCTGGTGCACATCGACGCCCACGCCGACGTCAACGACCACATGTTCGGCGAGAAGATCGCCCACGGCACCACCTTCCGCCGCGCCGTGGAAGAAGGCCTGCTCGATTGCGACCGTGTGGTACAGATCGGCCTGCGCGCCCAGGGCTACACCGCCGATGACTTCAACTGGAGCCGCCGCCAGGGCTTCCGCGTGGTCCAGGCCGAAGAGTGCTGGCACAAGTCGCTGGAACCGCTGATGGCCGAAGTGCGGGAAAAGGTCGGCGGCGGCCCGGTGTACCTGTCGTTCGACATCGACGGCATCGACCCGGCCTGGGCGCCCGGTACCGGCACCCCGGAAATCGGCGGCTTGACCACCATCCAGGCGATGGAGATCATTCGCGGCTGCCACGGCCTGGACCTGATCGGTTGTGACCTCGTCGAAGTCTCCCCGCCTTACGACACCACCGGCAATACCTCGCTGCTCGGTGCCAACCTGCTGTTCGAGATGCTCTGCGTGCTTCCGGGCGTCGTGCGTCGTTAACACCGCTACACCCCGGCAGGAGCCATGAGGGAGGGCCACAGAGGCCCGCCAACAACACGACAAGACCGCCGGCGGCCGTGGCCGCCCGCGTGGTCGATCTCGCCATAATAAAGATAATCGGGAGAACCCCAATGGCCTTGGACATCATTGTTGTAATGATCTACACCGCCGGCATGCTCGGGCTTGGCTGGTACGGCATGCGACGTGCAAAAACCCATGAAGACTACCTGGTAGCCGGGCGCAACCTGGGCCCTGTGCTGTACATGGGCACCATGGCCACCACCGTGCTTGGTGGTGCTTCTACCGTGGGCACCGTGCGCCTGGGCTACGTCCATGGCATCTCCGGCTTCTGGCTATGCGCGGCCCTTGGCCTGGGCATCATCGCCATCAACCTGTTCCTGGCCAAACCGCTGCTGCGCCTGCGCATCTTCACCGTGACCCAGGTGCTTGAGCAACGCTACAACCCGACCGCACGCCAGGCCAGCGCCGTGATCATGCTGGCCTATGCGCTGATGATCGGCGTCACCTCGACACTGGCCATGGCCACCGTATTGCAGGTGCTGCTGGACCTGCCCTTCTGGGCTTCGCTGCTGCTCGGCGGCGGTGTGGTGGTGCTGTACTCCACCATTGGCGGCATGTGGTCGCTGACCCTTACCGACATCGTCCAGTTCGTGATCAAGACAGTCGGCCTGATGTTCATCCTGTTGCCCGTGTGCCTGTACAAGGCAGGTGGCTGGGACACCTTGGTGGCCAAGTTGCCAGCGGCCAGCTTCCAGCTGACCACCATTGGCTGGGACACCATCATCACCTACTTCCTGATCTACTTCTTCGGCATCCTCATTGGCCAGGACATCTGGCAGCGGGTGTTCACTGCGCGTGACGAAAAGGTTTGCCAGCGTGCCGGTACCGTCGCCGGTGTGTACTGTGTGGTGTACGGCCTGGCCTGCGCCGCCATCGGCATGGCCGCGCATGTGCTGATGCCCGACCTGGCCAACCCGAACAATGCCTTTGCCGAGATGATCAAGAGCACCCTGCCCGATGGCATCCGTGGTTTGCTGATGGCCGCGGCCCTGGCGGCCATGATGTCCACCGCCAGCGCCGGCCTGCTGGCGGCCTCGACCACTGTGACCGAGGACCTGCTGCCCAAGCTGCGTGGCGGCAAGCAGTCGAGCCTGGGCATGAGCCGCCTGTTCACCCTGCTCACCGGCCTGGTGGTGCTGGGCATCGCGCTGATGGTCAACGATGTGATCAACGCGCTGACCCTGGCCTACAACCTGCTGGTCGGCGGCATGCTGATCCCGCTGATCGGGGCGATCTTCTGGAAGCGTGCAACCACCGCTGGCGCGATTGCCAGCATGTCGCTGGGCTTTGCCACCGCGCTGCTGTTCATGTTCAAAGACGGGCTGGAGGCCAATACGCCGATCTACTACAGCCTGGCGATCGGCTTGGTGAGCTTTGTGGCGGTTAGCCTGATGTCTCGCAAAACAGTCGGTGCGGTGAATCTGGCCTGACATTAGCCTCAAGCCCTATCGCCGGCAGGGATAACACTAAACTCCAAGACACAAAAAAGGCCGCAGCACCCACCCAGGTGCTGCGGCCTTTGTCTTATATCAGCGGCGACGCGGCTGGCGTTTGCGCTGCTCTTCATCAGTCGGGATCGGCACCGGCTGCAAGGGTGGTGGAATCAGCCCCAGGGCGACCGCCAGGTCGTGGAGCCAGTTGGACAGTGGTTTATTCATAATGCCCCCTTGACGGGTCAGCCTCACGGCGAATCAATCCTGGGATGGTTCATACAGATCATAGCCTGATGTCCTGTATTACGCATGCCAATGCTCTTACAGATAAGGGCCATTTTGACGCGGATCAAGCCCTGGCGCCGCATTCCGACGACTGGTTAATCGTTTCGCTTTGTTGCAAGTCGATCCATGCCTGCAGATTCGCCCCACGCATGCCCTGACGCCACATCAGCCAGGTGACCGCCTGATCGAACGGCTGCTGCAGCCGGTGCACCCTCACCCGGTCACGCCCAGGCAGGCTGTCGAGCATCGATTGGGCCATCATCGCCACGCCTGCGCCCGCGATCACGCAGGCCAGCATGCTCTGGTACGACTCGATCTCCATCACCCGGCCCATGGGCGTGTGGGCATGGGCATACCACGCCTCCAGACGCATGCGGTAAGAACAGCCCTGGCGGAAAGTGAACACCGCCTTGCCCGCCACATCCCTGGCGGTTTGCACCGCCGGGTGCTCGGGGCTGGTGATCAGCACCAGTTGTTCCTCGCACAACGGCACGCCATCCAGCCCGGCCAGGTTCGGCGGGCCATCCACCAGGGCAGCGTCCAGGGTGTGGCCAAGCAGGCCCTCCAGCAGCTCGCCGCTGGGCGCTGCGCGCACCTGCAGGTTTACTGCGGGGTAGGCCTGGTGATAACGCGCCAGCAACGCTGGCAGGTGGGTGGCAGCCGTGCTGTACATGGTCCCCAGCACGAAGTCGCCGGCCGGCTCGCCGCCGCGTACAGCGGCCAGCGCCTCGTCGCGCAAGGCCGACAGGCGGTTGGCGTACTCCAGCAGCACCTTGCCCGCCGGCGACAGCTGGAGCCGTTGGCGCTCGCGCAGGAACAACTCGACACCCAGTTGCTCCTCAAGCTGGCGAAGGCGCGTGGACAGGTTGGACGGCACCCGATGCAGGCGCTCTGCAGCACGGGTGACTGAGCCTTCCTCGGCCACAGCCTGAAAGATACGCAGCTGGCTGAATTCCACAACATTCTCCAAAACAGAACAACTTGATCATCATTATTCAATTTTATTGAAAATGAAACCGCCCTAACCTGCCAGTCATCGCTTAATTCCACGCAGGAGACCTGTCATGTCGCCACTCACTCAACTGTTGGCCAGCGCCGTGGCGTTGATGATGGCCATGGGCATCGGCCGTTTCGCCCTCACACCGCAACTGCCGCACCTGATCGCCGAAGGCCAGTTCGATCTGACGGTCGCCGGGCTGGTCGCGGCCGCCAACTACCTGGGCTATTTCATTGGCGCGGTGGACGCCATGTTCGCCCGCACACCTGGCCAGGTGCGCCTGCGCCTGCACGGCGGGCTGTGGCTGTGCGTACTGCTGACCCTGGCCTCATGGGCCGCCGACGGTTTCTGGAGCCACCTGCTGCTGCGCTTTGGCACCGGCGTGGCCAGTGCCTGGGTGCTGGTGATGATCACCAGCCTCAGCCAGCAGGTAGCCAACGCCCACAACCGCCAACGGCGGGGTGCCTTGGTGTTTGCAGGCCCCGGCCTGGGCATTGCGCTGACCGGCCTGTTGGCACTGCTGGCGCATCTGCTGGGGCTGGGTTCGGCAGCACTGTGGTTGATCTACGCCGTGGCTGCGCTGGTGATGCTGCTGGCCGTACGGCCTTGGCTGCCACGCGCGCTGCAAGCTGCCCCCACTCCCTCGCCAGCGCACCCGGGCCCGGCCCGCAGCGCCGGCATTGGCCGCCTGGCGCTGGTATATACGCTGTACGGCGTGGGTTACATCCTGCCGGCCACTTTCCTGTCGCAAATGGCCAACCAGCAGTTCCGCGGGCAGTGGATGGCCGACCTGTTCTGGCCGGCGTTTGGCCTGGCGGCAGCGCTGGGGGTGGTGCTGGTGAGCTTGCGCCGTAACGGGCGCACCTCGGCCTGGCTGACCGCCACCCTGTGGTTGCAAGGGCTGGGCGTACTGGCCTGCCTGGTGGGCGGCGGGATCGGGTTGGCGCTGGGTGTGGTGCTGTGTGGCGGGCCGTTCCTGGCCTGCATGCAATTGGTGATGCAACGCTCGCGGGAGCTGGCCCCGCATGCCACACAGCGCAATGCCGGGCTGCTGACTGCGTGCTTTGCCCTGGGGCAGTTGAGCGGGCCGTTGCTGGCGGCGGTCAGCAGCCATTACAGCGGCGGCCTGCAGCCGGCGTTGATGCTGGCGGCGATGGGGCTGGGGCTGGCGGGCGTGCTGGTGATCTCCAGCGGGCAGCGTATCCAAGGTTGCCAGGCGGCAACCCGCTCAGCCTGATTAATTGGTTTTGCCTGTACCGGCGATAGGGCCAGCACAGGCAACCTTCAACCCACCAGCTTGCGCAATTGTTGCTTCACCCAAGGCTCGGCACTCACCAGAACCACGCCCAGCAACACCAACAGCGCGCCGATCACGAAATTGACGCTTAGCGGCTCGTCCAGCAGCAGCACCCCAAAGGTCACCCCGAACAGCGGTGTAATGAACGAAAACACCGCCAGGTTGGACGCCAGGTACTTGCGCAGCAACCAGAACCAGGTCAGGTAGCTGATGAACGACACCACAATGCCCTGGAACAGCACACTGCCCATCGCCAAGGGTGTCAGCGACACGGCACCGATCTGCCCGCTTAGCAGAGCAATCAGCAACAGGCCGGCAAAACCCACCGCCAGCTGATAGAACAAGGTCAAGGTAGCCGGTGCTTCCGACAGCCGCGAGCAGCGCACCACGACTGTAGTAGCGCCCCAGGCCAGCCCGGCGATCACGCCAAAGGCATCACCCAGCAGCATGCGTCCATCCATTTCCTCGAACGACATGCCGCCAGCAAACGCCATGGCAATGCCACCGAAGGCCAACAGAATGCCCAGCCACTGCAACAACCGCAGGCGCTCGCTGGGCAGCCGAAAGTGCAGGCCCAACGCGGTAAAAACCGGCGCGGTGTAGAGGAACACGGACATGTGCGCCGCCGACGTCAGCTTCAGGCCCTCGGCAATGAACAGGAATTCCACGCCAAATAACCCGCCCGCGAGCAACCCGGCCCGCCAGGTGATGCCAACCTGCTCCCAGCCACCGCGCCAGCACAGCATCAGCGCCACCAGCACAGCGGCAATGCCATTGCGCAGCGCGGCCTGCATCACCGGCGCAACGTCGACCGCGGCGGTCTTGATCAGCACCTGCTGGCAACCCCAGATCAGGCACAGCCCCAGCATCACCTGAAAGGCAAAGGCGTCTGGGTTCTTGCGGACCGCGCTCATAGGCGGGCCTCAGGGGTGTTCGCAGGCATGGGCATAGGCTCGGCAGTCTTCAGAAGCTACCGATTATCGGGCTTCCCTACCCGCTGTTGCCAGCCTCAAAACGACCTCAAGCGATCTGCGCCTTCGAAGACACCTGTTCGAAGGTGGCTTCATCCAGCGCATCCGCCTGTTCGTCCAGCACCTGGCGCGGGTGTTCGAAGCCCGGGATGCTGCTGTCGATCAGGCTCAGCAAGCGTAAACCACGCTCGGTCAGCACAAAGTTTTCGCCATTGCCGCCCTCTTCTTCAGGCCGGCTTTCGATGAAGCCACGCTCGAACAGCAGCTTTTCGTACTCGCAGGCATGGGTTTTAAGGTGGTCCAGGTCTCCCACCGGCTCACCCTTGGCGGCCTGGGCCGCGGCGTGCTGTTCGGCATAGGGGCGTGGCGTAAAGCTATGACCGGCGCCGTTCTGCACTTCGTGCAGCAAACGTTCGATCAGGTCCCAATCGTAAGCGATGCTCATGGCTACGGGCTCCTGCTGTGGACGGAAGGGGTACACAGGTTGGGACCTGCCGGCGCAAGCGGTGTTCCGAAAGATGAAGGCTGGATGGATGCCACGGTCTGAAGCCGCGTAGGCAGCAATAGACAGAAACCATTTGCTGCCTCGCCTGGTGTAGTTTATAAACTACATTCACTCGATGAAGAAAATCGAATCCAGCAGTTTCAGGCATTGGGGGACCGGACTACGGGACTTAAGCGCCAGAGCCCGAATCATTTCTCGGATCAACCGGTTGATGGAGGGTCTGCCGGGCGACGTATCTCCGGTAGGCCATGGCGTGAGTGAGCTCAAAATTCACTATGGTCCCGGCTATCGGGTGTACTTCCATCAGACGGGCAGCACCTTCGTCATTCTGCTCTGTGGCGGCGACAAAAGCAGTCAAAAGCGAGAAATCAAGGTTGCCCACCAGATTCTGCGTTCGTGGAGGATGCAAAATGACTGAAACCTTCTCTGAATTCGATCCTGCCGCGTACCTCACTACACCTGAAGCAATCGCGCAGTTCATGACCGATGCACTTGAAACCGGCGATGCCAGCTATGTCGCTAAAGCTGTCGGCGTGGTTGCACGTGCCAAGGGCATGAGCGAACTGGCGAAAGAGACGGGGCTGTCCCGAGAGCAGCTTTACAGGTCATTCAGCGAGCATGGCAACCCCACGCTGAAGTCGTTTCTGACCGTGATGAAGGCATTGGGAATAGACATGACGGCGCGGCCTCACCTCGCTGGCTGACAACGCATCTGCGCCATCGGTCGCCAAGGTTGAACTTGCTTGCCGCCGCATCGTTCCACCGCGCATAGCCATCGCTAGAGGTAAAAAGGATGAAACCGCTGCTGCCGATTACCTGCGTCATTGCACTTTCCTGCGCCCTGCCCGCCTGGGCCTGCACACCGGAAGAAGCCACGCAGAAACGTGAAGAGCTGGCCGGGTTGGTTACCCAGTTGACCGAGCAGAACCCGCAGAAGGCGAAGGAGATCAACGACGAGCTTCAAGGGATGGATCTAGGAACGGCGAGCAAGGACTTGCCCGACAAGTGCCAGCTGATAGACCAGCGGATCAAGGAACTGAAAACGGCGGAGAAGAAGGCCGAGTGATTGACGGGTTGCCTTCGATAGCTCCATCGCCGGCAAGCCAGCTCCCACAGGTCAGCTGAATTCAGCGTCTGTGGTTTCCCTGTGGGAGCTGGCTTGCCGGCAATAGGGCCTTGATCGCTACTTATTCAGCAGCAGGCTTGCGCTTTTTCAGCGGCGCCAGGCCGTCAGCGCTGGCCAGCGGTGCGTTGGCCCGCGGTTTGGCGGTTGGCTTGCGCTTGGCGGCAGCTTTCTTGTCGCCGGTTTTCTTATCAACTTTCTTCTTCTTGGCGCCAACAGCCTTACCCGAGGCCTTGACCTTCTTCGGCCCGCTGTAGGTGCCTTTCACTTCCTTGATGACACGGCGCTCGAACTGCTGCTTGAGGTAGCGTTCGATGCTCGACATCAGGTTCCAATCGTTGTGGGTAATCAACGAGATCGCCAGGCCTTCGCCACCGGCACGGCCGGTACGGCCCACGCGGTGCACGTACTCGTCACCGCTACGAGGCATGTCGAAGTTGATCACCAGGTCCAAGCCGTCGATGTCCAGGCCGCGAGCCGCCACGTCGGTAGCCACCAGCACCTTGGAGCTGCCCTGCTTGAAGCGCTCGATGGCCAGCTTGCGGTCTTTCTGGTCCTTTTCGCCGTGCAGCACGAAAGCCTTCACGTCCTTGGCCACCAGGTGACCGTAGATACGGTCGGCCATGGCGCGGGTGTTGGTGAAGATGATCGCCTTGTCGAAGGTTTCGTTGGCCAGCAGCCACTGCACGATGTGCTCTTTGTGCTGGTCGTGGTCGGCGGTGATGATCTGCTGGCGGGTGCCCTCGGCCAGCTGCGAGACGCTGTTGAGCATCAGGTGCTCAGGGTCTTTCAGCACCTTGCCGATGATGTCGCGCAGGGCCGCGCCACCGGTGGTGGCGGAGAACAGCAGGGTCTGTTCGCGGTTTTCGCACTCCTTGCACAGTCGCTCCATGTCTTCGGCAAAGCCCATGTCCAGCATGCGGTCGGCTTCGTCGAGGATAAGCACCTGCACGTGGGACAGGTCAAGGTTGCCGGCGTTGAGCTGCTCAAGCAGGCGACCCGGGGTGCCGATCAGCACGTCCGGCACCTTGCGCAGCATGGCGGCCTGTTCCTTGAAGTCCTCGCCGCCGGTAACCAGGCCCGCCTTGATATAGGTGAACTGCGAGAACAGCTCAACCTGCTTCAAGGTTTGCTGGGCCAGCTCGCGGGTCGGCAGCAGGATCAGCGCACGGATCTCGACGCGCCCGCCTTTCAGGTCAACCAGGCGGTTGAGCAGCGGCAGCACGAAGGCCGCCGTTTTGCCACTGCCGGTCTGCGCGGTCACGCGCAGGTCGCGCCCTTGCAGGGCCAGGGGGATGGCCGCGGCCTGCACCGGGGTTGGCTCGACAAATTTAAGCTCGGCCACGGCTTTAAGCAGGCGTTCATGCAGGGCGAATTGGGAGAACACGGAGGTAACCTCAGGCAAGTGCGGGAAATTCAGTTGCATAGGGTAACGTTTTCTGCCGCCTTAGCCGAATTTCTTTTGGCAACTTTGTCGCCATCCGCGCTCTAATGGCCCTTCGTTTCGCAACAAGACTGTATGCAAGCCCATGGATATACAACGAATCTGGCGTGACTCCCTCGACCTGTGGGGCACCCTCGACCAACACCCGATGCTGCACGCCGCCATTGGCCTGGCGGTGCTGCTGCTGATTTCCCTCATCCTCGGCCGCCTGGCGCGCTTCCTGATGCTGCATGGCGCCCGCCTGCTGGCCCGCCAGCCCGCGCTGAAATGGCTGGATGACCTGCGCCACAACAAAGTGTTCCACCGCCTGGCGCAAACCACGCCGTCGCTGGTGATCCAGTTCGGCCTGAAGCTGGTGCCAGAGCTGTCCGACACTGCCCAGCACTTCCTGGGCAACGTGGCCCTGGCCTTTACCCTGCTGTTCATGACCATGGCGCTGTCGTGCCTGCTGGATGCCCTGCTCGACATCTACGCCCGCACCGAACACGCCCGCACCCGCTCGATCAAGGGCTATGTGCAACTGGCCAAGATGATGCTGTGGATCTTCGCCTCCATCGTCATCGTCGCCACCTTGATCGACCGCTCGCCGTTGCTGCTGCTGTCGGGCCTGGGTGCCATGTCGGCGGTGCTGCTGTTGGTGTACAAGGACACCCTGCTGTCGTTCGTCGCCAGCGTGCAACTCACCAGCAACGACATGCTGCACGTGGGTGACTGGATCGAAATGCCGCAGGTGGGTGCCGATGGCGACGTGGTGGACATTACCCTGCACACGGTGAAGGTGCAGAACTTCGACAAGACGATTGTCTCCATCCCCACCTGGCGCCTGATGAGCGAGTCGTTCCGCAACCGTGGTCTATAACCGCGGATAATATACTACCTACGCCACAGACCCCGTAAACCCTGGCCTCATAGATAGTACACATACTACCAATTCATATACTATCTGCCACCCTCCTGCGTAACCCCTTTCCCGCCCAGCCCGCGCCTTGAGCCCCATTCCGCTTCCCCCTGTGGGCAAGATCCGCGCTCAATATCCGTTGCTATTCTCGCAGTTGATTTCGCGATGACGCGTAGTTACGTCATGCTTGTCAGCAGCAGTAGCCGTGAGCAATCCGCTCCAGGGTCTGGACGACCAGACGATTGCCAGCCTCCTCACGTGCAAGCTCCAGCGCAGAGCAACCTTCAAATGCGGCCCGAGGCTGCGACAACCAAACGGCAGCTTTGGCTCTGTCACCAAACACCTGCTCAGCCCGCAGCCAGAGGCGCTCAATCCGATCCATAGATGCCCTCCCAGCCCTTGGTGTTGGTCGTCCAAAATCGCTCAACCCGAGCTAGCTAGGCGTGACATACGATGCCAGACCTAAGTAAATTCCTGCATTTCCCGCTCACTTGAACACCTTCTGAAAACCAGCACCGCCTCACTGGTAAATTCTGAGAAAATGAGACAGCGCAAACCCACATCCTGAAGTTCACTCCTTTCAAACTCCAGCTCAGGCAGGAACATCAATGAACGAAGCCTAGATTTTCCTTCCCATTACTTGCCGCCCAGTCGCATATCACATAACAACTGTTCATGGTGTGGACTATCAAGTAGCCCCGCCGCTCTTCAGTCTTCATAATTATTGATGTGCAAATTGTCGAGCCATCAGTAAACCGCTTACGGTCGTCGCCAAAAATCACGCCGATCATGTACGCCTCCCCCTCCCCGTACTGCACAGAGGAAAGATAGGCCGTTACGGTCACGTCGAACTGCGTGTCCATGGCTTTTGCGACACCGCTCGGTATCGCGGCGCAGTCACTCCAAGCCGGCTTATTGGTAAACGGCGGAACTCTAAGCTTACTCACCCTGAAAATTTCCTTTAATAGTTACTGCCCCGACGTCAAAACCGGTCACCCGACTGAGCACTGCTTCTCAGCGCAGAGAAACGAATATTGGAGCTTGCGGCCCCATTGCACGACCAGGGAGGAAAGCGGCACCTGCAGGCGTTAAAGATCGTGCACCAGCAATCCTGCGGCACTTCGAATGTCGGGATTTTTCAGCGCGGCCACCGCAGGCTGACTCACATATTTGCGTCCACCACGGCCGGCAAGCACCACCAAGACATCCCCGGTTTCAAACAGGCAGCCGTAGAATTCTCGCTCGTAATCGGTCACAAGACCGTCCCCCGCGGGAATGCATTCTCGGTTATCAAAGACCACGTTGTGGGCGTAGAGAATGGTGGGCTGACGCCCCTCCCCTTCGATCTCAGCGCGCATGCCCTCGGCCAGCAAAACATCCAGCAACAACCACTGCCTCACCACACAAACTGCACGGTCGGAAAAGTCCTTTTGAACGATGCTAATGAGGTCGCCATCGCTGAGGCTCGACCCATTAAGATTCCGTGCCTCCCCGTACAGGATGTCTGCAATTAGAACTGATTCCACCGCCTTCCTCGCTTACTCCAACGCACAGCTAAACCGCCTCGACATGATGATTCGGACAAGAAAAGATCAATTTTCATCGTTGATGGATAGCTAACGGGCCACACAGAGTGCGGGCCGAGGCTTGCCACACGGTGACGCTACTCATTTACGATTTAGAGATATATTGAAGAGCCCCCTCCGGGCCAGGGCCTGCGGTCAGAGGGCTACCCCCAATTACAGCCGAAGCTGACAGAGCCACCTGATTCCCACAGCGATGAATATATACATTTGAGTGAGCGCACGCAAACGCGGCATACCCTCCGCTTTTATCAGGGCGGATGAAATGAGTCTTCGAGATGCCTTTGCGGCCGTGCTCCAGCTTTTGCGAGAGCAGCAGCAGCTTTCGCAATACGATGTCGCTGGAGGTGTGACTCAGTCACACATCAGTCGACTGGAAGGCTTGAAATCCAATGCCACTCTGGAAACCAGCCAAGAGCTCGCGAAAGCGCTGAACTTGCATCCGATCGCTTTCCTGGCGCTCGTGCACGCAGCTGATGAGCAGAAAACCGCGAGGCAGATTCTGGAGCAGGCGCTCGACCAGTTGGAGCGCATGGAGCTGATCGATGCGCCACTCCCCACCGAGCCAGTCAAGCAAGCACATCCTCGCACCAGGAGCGCTGAGGCAGTTTTGTTGAAGGTGCAGGCGCTGAAGGCTGAGGGCAAGACTCAATCAGAGGCCATGGCGTTGCTGGACTTACCTAGATCCACTCTGAGCCGTTACTGGAGAAAATGCTAACCCTCTCTCGACCTGTCCGCTTCAAGCGCGGCCAGCCAAGCGTAGTAGCCGTATGGATGCACTCTGAGGAGTGGGCCTGCGACCCTTAAAGTATTGATGCCCAAAAGAGCCACGCCCAGCCTGCTGGCGAGCTCCTCTGCAGCAGCAGATGCCAAAGATCAGGCCCGTGCCACTGTGATCAGCACACCCTCAACCTAGCCAAACTTCGCATCCCTAGCACAAAGTATTAAAGCAGCAAGGAACGATGATAGAGCGCTTGCACCCAAATTCGAAGCCTTGCTATCCTGCTGACGAGGGCCAAGTGCCCAGGTTGCCGTATACCGCCCCGCTGTGTTGGGAAAGCACGGTGTTGTGCCTGCTTACCACATTACTCCCCGTGGCCAGCCCGGCTAGCAGCAAGCTCAGCAAAGCGCGTCTGATCTGCAAAGATCTCGTCTAACGAGTGCTTTTTCGGCCATGACACCGGAGTCAATGTCATGCGTTTCAATGCCGAAACCATCCTGGAAACCTTTAAAACCACCAAGGTTGCGGATGCCCCAAAGCTCAAACACACCCAGTACCTTCGTTACCTGGCTCAGCGCCTGGGCTACCAAGATTATGAGCACTTCAAGGGCTGCCTGAAGACGGCGCCATCCGACCGCCTCGGTGACTTTTACACTACGCTCATGAAGAAAATCTGCGCCTTGCGTGTTCCCGAAGAGGGTATCGCGCATGTGCGGTTCAGTCATTTTGACGGCAAGTCGATCGGCTATGACTCTTACTTCATTGGATGGGATAGAAACGGGAGGGAGGTTCGTATGCCCAAGCCCGGTTACGAGCAATTGGCGATCATGGACTTCCGCGCGTTTTATGAAGAGCCGCTCTATGTGATCGAGACCGGCGCTGAGCTGTCAGCCTGGCGGTGGAACTGGGGGTCGTTTGCAGCCGTCCCAGTGGCGCTAGCAAAAGCCAATTTCCCCTCACTGTTCCTGAAGGAGCACCTGGTCGTCACCGATCCTCCCCTTCAGAAAATCAAACGCAGAATCCGTCGCGCGCAGAAGAAGAGCGGCCTGATTTAACCCTCCGGCGGGCGATCAGTCGGTCGCCCGCCTCCATCCTTTCGCAGCTCACATATCTTATCCATCCGGACAGCATCGTAACCCTGCTGTGGCTTCTCATCTCGTACCTGGTAAACAGGGCCACTTCATTCCTAGCTTCTGACCACCCGCGATCAGACAACTCCTACTAGGACTGCGGACAGCACGATCCGCCATGCTTACTGCCGCTGGTACCTCTCAGTGGCGTCATCAATCCATCATTTTTCTGTCAATCCCGTCGCCTAGAGTGTGTTCGCCAGTGTGCACAGGACTTGATCACAATGTATTTTCAGCATCATAGCGGGACTTCCCTAGGAGACATCAGTATCCGAGAGGACGCGAACGGTACGACTTGCAGGCTTGTAATCTCCTGGGTTGACTCGGCCTCGTTCAGACGGGCACTTGAGCGACGCTACCATTGGGATTGCTGAAAGCAGAAGAAATTCAGGCGCTCATTAAGCCATTCACTGGCATGAAAACAGGAAAGAATACATTTGTACTCCACCTATCCCGCGTCAGCTTCCCCCTGTCGCACAATCAGGGCCCAGTCATCCGCCGCTCTCCCGCCTCAATCATTCTGGGGATGAAGTCCGGATCGTCAGACGTTTTGGGGACATGCGAGGCGCTGTTGATACGCATCAAGTGAGCTTTGATCTCATGAGCAATACGCGCCGCGTCTTTTGCTGACCACCACTGAGTGAGCTGTTCAGCGATTTCATCGGCCCCATGGTCAGCCTTGGCCACGTCCAACAAAAGCCTCGTCGTCAGCCTGAGGTGGGCATCTTGTAATCCACAAGCCTGGTCAGCCAGCACGGCAAGCGAAGATTGAAGCGGTGCTCAAAGCCAAAGCGGCTGGCAAATCCAAGCGAGAAATCTCAGATGAGCTTGGCATTCCATGGTCGACGGTAAACGACATATGGAAGAAAGGCTGATCTGCTACCTCACCAATTTCCCTGACACAAAAAAACGGCCAGATTGGCCGTTTTGAGTGCAGCAACAATAAATCAGGAAACCCAAGCTTCTACTTCTTCGGCCCCGTACTGCGCCTTCCACTCTTTCAGCAGCTTGTGATTGCCGCCTTTTGTCTCGATTATCTCCCCGTTATGCGGGTTCTTGTACTGCTTAACTTGGCGTGCACGACGCGGCGATTTCTCTGCCACAGCCGGGGCGCTACGACGACCCGCTTGAGGATCCAGCAGGTTGATGATGTCACGCAGGCTGAAGCCGTACTTGTTCAGCAAATCACGAAGCTTTTCTTCAAATTCGATTTCTTTCTTCAGCTCGGTGCTGCCCTTCATCGCCTCGAGCTCAGCGAGCTGCGCGGCCAGGGTCTGCTCAAGCTTTCGGAATTCTGCCAAACGAGACATATGTAGTCCTCAGGTATTTAAAAAAGTGCTTACAGGTTAACCCAAATGTGGAGCTGGGCCTAATGAATTTGATGCTGCAACGTGGAGTTAGTTCACCACAACAGCACTTGCAGGCTCAGCAGCAATATAAGGAAACTATATCCATCTCACTAATTAGGCCTGTGCTGCTTCACACACCTACCTGAGCAAAGCGCTGCGCGTCTAAGGACGTTACCGCCGAGAAGCCAGCACCCTTTTTAAAGCTCATATTGTGAACAAAGTTTTTCATCGCATCTGAAGGGTCGATGGCTTCGAGGTTAAGACCTTCGACAGTGGCACGGGAGAATGCAACGCTGAGGATCGGCTGATCCTCCATGTGCCCGGTAGAGCTGTTCAGCACGTTATCCATCGCCGTAACGATGACGAGGTCGTCCGGCAAGATGGCCAGCAGCTCGCGGCCTACCCGCAGTGCGCAACTGCACACGTAATCCTGGTGGAGTTCGTTGAAGCGGCCTGCAGGCATCGCCTTGGTCGACAGTTTTCCGCTTTTGAGCAGCGATTTGATCTCGGTGGGAATGACGTGCGAGCCGTGAATAGCCAGCTTTGCTTCCAGCACGCCTCCCTCATGAACGATCATCTGTATGGATGAGCCAAGGTGCGAAATTTCCTCGAACGACTCGAACGCCTCGATAGCGTCGAGCTTTGCCTGGCGATCGCCATCAAGAATCCGCAGGGCAATGTCCCGCTCCTCCGACCAATCAGAATGCTGAGTCTTCCATTCTTCAAACTGCGCCTGGAACAGCCGTTCATCTTCAGTTGCGGCAGTGGCGATTTTCGCGATGAGGGCCGCACGCTGACGGCTTTCCAACTTAAACAGCTTGGCCCAGAAGTTTGGACGATAAGTCGCCGAGGCCTGCATAGCGGCCTGTTCAAGGGCCCCGCTTTTCACGGGCGGCTTAGGCTCAGGCTTGGACAGAATCTTCTTCCATTTGACCGGCTCAGCGCATTCCTTATGCATCGAGAGCAGGATATCAATGTGGTTCTCATACACCTCGACTTCGTAGGCCGCCTGTTCGAGGGCCTCCATTCTCGCGAACTCTTTCTGCCGCTTCTCCAGCTCACGTTGGCGGCGATGCGCATTACGTTCTGCTCGCCTTGCAGACGCTTGCAGAGATCGAACTGTCCCTTTCCAACCCATCACAATATTCCTTACTGGCTTCGTGATGGCACATTAACATAGCCGCTATCACAGCTTGAACTGGCTGCATCATTTGATCCCGTCTCGCCCCTAGCGACAATGATTTCTCCACGGAACTGCAGGTTATTCAGCCGAAAGAGGTAGGCCAAAGACGAGGTGGAGTGCTACTTCGAGATACAACACATCGGGCCCTGATCCAGCATGTGGCCTGATCATCTATTACTCAGGGAGATGGGTACCAGTGAAGCTCACAACGCGGGTATCTCACGGTCTTCGTCCACGGCCACAGGCTTTGGGAATTGAGCGTGACCATCGCTCCCGTTTGGGAGCTTTGGATAGAAAGAGGTAAATGATGACCGCTAGCCTACGACGCGTTGCTGGCGGTGAACTCAGAGTTGATTTTTGTGGGAGCGGGCTTGCCCAGCGAACACGGGCGTAGCCCGTGCCAGCTACCTCCAATGCATGGGCCGGCCGCTTCGCGGGACAAGCCCACTCCCACATAATTACTGGCAACTGCACTGGCACCCCTGGGTCGAAAACAGCCAGTGGTGACCGACCGCAATCGATTCTTTGCAGCCGTTCGAGGTATCTACGAAACCGAGTTCAATTCAGCCACACAAGCGCACTCGAAAGTTCCTTCCATAGTTTCCGCTGCTTGCCAGCGATCCACGTTTCGCTATACCCCAAAAGGGTTGCATGGCACGTTGATATCAGTAATCCTTCAGTTTAGGCGCTTCAAACTGGCATGATTTTCTAGCGCTGAACCTATGGGATTGTCCCGCTAATGCCATGACTGAGGCAGGGCACGTACAAGGCGCACATTGCGTTTGGGGAGTCAGAATCGATATGGCGACATGCACCGCACCTAGTAAGGGTCACCGCTCCGCAAGCGCGGCAGCAAATTGTCCTGCGTGTAGAAATCGCTATGGGGGCTATGGAGCACGCTCATATTCCTCCACCTCATACTCTTCTCCGTCATCATCCTCTTCATCTGGTGGGGGTGGGGGGCGCACGTCACGTGCTTTGCCCAGTGGAGTTCCGGAAATCTATCGTCGTCCGCTATCTGAGGTACCAAGCCTAGTCCGCAGCGAGGTTCCAACTCCGGCGCAGTCGAACGGGCAAACCTATGACGTGTTCATATCTCATGCATCTGAGGACAAGGACGAGTTTGTCAGGCCATTGGCCAATGCGTTGATTGCAGTTGGGCTCAAGGTATGGTTTGACGAAATGACACTTCGTATCGGGGACAGCTTGCGTCAAAAAATTGATAAAGGCTTGGTTAATAGCCGCGTTGGACTTGTGGTTCTGTCCCCAGCGTTTATCAAGAAGGGATGGACGAATTACGAATTGGACGGGATCGTTACCCGCTCGGTTTCTGGCGAACAGATATTGCTGCCGATTTGGCACAACATCACCAAGCAGCAGGTGATGGATTTCAGTTCTTCGATCGCGGACAAGGTGGCGCGCAGCACCGCGGTGCACACCATTGATGAGATCGCTGCTGAGATCGCCGATTTGCTAAAGTCTAATGATGCCCAAGCATCCTAACATCAAGCGTCCACACAGCATGCCTGGAGATAATCGGGCATGCCCATCCGCTGTTGCCTGCCCTTGGGACATCCCGGCAGGCTAATCGCCTTCTCCTCCCCAGGGGGGCCGCCAGATTCAAGGTGTCGACAGCAATGCCAATGGATGCCTACGGATTCAACTTCGCCATTGGAGTACCGAAACACCAGCCATTCTTGTGCCAAGCCACTTGCAGACTGCTCAGATGCAGATAGTGACAATGACCTCGGACAAAACCAGGTATTGATGATTGGCGGCTCAGAAAAGTGTGGTCGCGAAGACATCATCGTCGCAATCTGAGCTCGGCGAGTCTACGGACATGTTGAGCACTTATGAAATAGCTACTTTCAGTGAATCCCAGCTCAGTTGCCCAAACTGCAACTCACCCCCCAATAATTGGGAGCTTCGTCCAAGGGCGAAGATCTGCTGCCACATAGATATGGGCGCAGTCCCGAAGCGCGCGTCCATCTAACCGCACGTCACCCAGCTACTATGGAATCCAAAGCCTTGCACCAATCAACGTATGGCAAAAGGTCTACTGATCTCGCCGACACCGCCGCATGAACCAAGATCGATAATTGCGGGTCAGTCTGTAACGGGAGATTGCAACTGGCGGGGTACAGCGAATGGTTTCATTTGATCTACAAAGGATGCTCATTGGCGAGTTCCCGCTGACCTTCCTCTTGGAGGTCGCCCTTCGTGTTTCAGCGGCGTTTCTAGCCGTGTTCTTCTTTTTGAAATTCAGTGGTCGACGCGGAATCAGGCAGCTGTCCCGATTCGAGCTCGTGGTGATCCTCACCTTGGGCTCAGCCGCAGGCGATGTGACTTTTTATGAAGATGTACCCCTCCTCCCGGTCGCATTGGTTTTCCTTACGCTCTTGCTGCTCTATCGCGGAACCGTCTACATGATGAGGCGCAGCAAAACATGCGAGGCCTGGATCGATGGACTGCCCATCACGGTCGTAAAGGACGGAATGTACGAGATCCATTAGCTGCGGAATTTGAACATCTCGTCCAACGAGCTCTTCATGGAGCTGCGCCAACAAGGCGTGGAGCATCTCGGCCAAGTTCGACTCGGCCTATTGGAAACCGATGGCGATCTCAGTCTGTATTTCTATGGGCAAGATGACACCCGGCCAGGGCTGTCGGTGCTCCCAGTCGAACATCGTCCGGAGTACCTGGCACCGCCGAACGCGGGCCTTCACTGTTGCGTCAGCTGCGGCTTCCCAACCTTCCATGAACCTCAAGACTCAGTCGTGTGTGAACGCTGCGGACATAACGTCTGGTCACCTGCATTGGATACCGTGCGCAACCGCTAGACCTAATCCACTTAATAGCGCGGGGGTTGGACAGGCACCGTCTTCACTGACGGATTTATTCACGCCCTTTTCACATGCTATGTGGGAGCGTTAGCTATCCCTACGTGTGATAGAAGCTCCCTTGCCCGCCTAGCAGCGGGCTTTCTTTTGCCCGCCATTCCTCATCGACTCGGGCCATTCGTCCGTTGGGCTGTCCGCTTCATCGGCCAAAGCTGTCCTCTAAGGACATCAGCCAGAGGCTTCCTCATGCGACAGCTATTCCAATCGATAACTCTTCCCCTTGCCTGCACTCTGCTGTGGGCATGCGCCGCTCCCGAAACGAAGTCTCCTGTGGAGGCACCAGGCCGGCCAGAGTCGGCAAAAACCCAGTTGCTGGAAACCGGCGCCGCGACGCTGCAGTCCAAGCCGCCCATTGAGGCCATCAACGCCTACCTGGATGGATTTCACTTCTACAACGGCCATCAGGACGTGCAAATGGAAGCGCATCACTACTGCTCCATCCTCAACGAGGATGTCATTCAGTGTGTGATATTCGACGGCAATACCAAGTGTGCGAAGATCATGGGCGTCGAGTACATCATCGACGAGAAGCTGTTTGCCGGATTACCAATCAAGGAGAAGGCGATGTGGCACAGTCATGGCTACGAGGTCGCGTCTGGGCAGCTGATCGCCCCAGGCATCCCTGCTCCTGCTGAACATGCCTTGATGGAGCGACTGGCGCATACTTATGGGAAGACATGGCACACCTGGCACACCGATCAGGATAAATCGCTGCCTGTAGGTGTGCCGCAATTGATGATGGGCTTTACCGCTGATGGCCAGGCTAGCCCGGCGATGGTCGAACAGCGCAATCGGCGCCTGGGTGTGGATGCTGCAAAAACCAAAGCTGAGCGGGCTGACATTCGTATTCCTGATGCTGATCCCCAGGCGAATGGCTGGCAGCACGGTAACGTCATTCAAATCACCGATCCAACCGGTGCCCATTTACATCGCCCTTCAACAGCTACACCATCCACTACAAATAGCCGATCCAGCCAATAGCCGCCTGCATCAGCTTTGTGTGGATGGGGCCTCGGGCGTGTCCCCCCTTTCGGGGGAGCGGCTGTCGTGTACCGCACCCTGGCGCTGCCAGGGTCACGGCCCTACCGGGCTTCCATCCTCACGCCTCCGCCCCTCCATGGGCTGCGCGCTCCGCTTGCTAGTTGCCGACACTCAAATGCCCGGCCTAGTCCTTGTCTCAAAGTGAACGATCAGCACACCGCGACACTCCATGTACCGCACCGTGTTTAGTGATCAGCACGGCGAGGGAAGGATTCTGATCAACGTCCATGGAGAGGAAAACTGTGAGCGTCACCTTGAGATGTCTCAAATGCGGTGGGCAAGACCTTGTAGTACCACAGAGGTTGAACAAGAAGGCTATCCTCACGTGCCGAGGGTGTGCCGCCATTGCCAATTATGGCGATCTGATGGAGGCAGAAGGTAGACGGCTGATTGCCGACATCAGGCAGCGCCTGCCTCTCTTGGACGCCGGGTAGTGGCATACCGAGCGCGGACAACTGCACAAGCTATGCAGCAACCTTTATTACACGATTCGTTGCGCTTCACGATCTTTCGCGCACCCGGTCAGCTAATACGAAAGTAAAGGGAGCGTCCCTAATTCGCCAAGCATCTCACCAGAACACACAGGCTCTCTGTGTGACCACACGAGGTGCGAGATCATGGCAAACGATCAAGAAAAAACCGGTCAGCAAGGTGGCACCACTCAAAACAATCCTGATGGCTTCGAGAATGATCCACACCGACCATCTGAGCCTGATCAAAGAGGTGGACAGTTGTCGGAGAGCGAATCCGACCTTCAACGAGATTTGCATCAAGATGGTCAGGATTTAGGCGGTGGGTACCAAAGCGATCACCAGGGCGCAGTTGGTACAGCTCATAGAGGCGGCATGGGAGGTCATACCACGGGGCCCAAATCGGACAATGGCCAAAGCGAAATTGACGAAGCTTCGCAAGCGGTGCAGGACGAAGACAGCGGCATGACTGAAGACAACCGGTAAGGTTGTTTAGGGCCAGGGGAGCTGGAAGCCCTGGCCTTGCTCATGGCCCCGCTCTATTTGCAGTAAACAGTACAGAGCTCATTAACTCGTGTCGTGAAGCTTTGGCTCATCATCCCCATGACAGGTCGACCGGGGCGCTCGCCAGACGCATCGTTCCCATCGTCCATGGATTGCCCCCCCATCAGCTTCTCACTCGCCACTAGCTGAGCAGCCCGAACAGGTCACCACTAATCTCATTACGCTGGCTGAGGTCGAGCAACAGCACCTCCGCTTTGCTGTAGCGGAAACCCTCCCGGTAAATCCGCCCCCTCATGCGCAGCCTTTGTCAGCAAAAGCGTATCGCCTGTTGGACAAAGCAGTTCGACGAGGATGCCTCTGGGCAACCCAGAGCTGAACTGCCGAGATTATCAGCGTGCTCAATTCCTTTGGCGAGTGACAGCAGTCGCCCCGTAGCGGACGCTTGCTTTAGTATCAAATCAGTCGCGTTGCGCTGGAAGTCACCAACCAGATGCCAGGGAGCTACGCTTCTACAGACTCAACGGAAAAGATACGCGATTAGGACGGAGGGCAGGCTGCATGCGGTTGTCGACATTCATCACTCAGCACATGGGCAGCATCCTGCAGGCTTGGGAGGATTTCGCTCGTACCGTTGAATTACCTCGCGAAGCGCTTAGTGACAAGGGCTTAAGAAATCATGCCGCCTTCATCCTCCAAGCCGTGGCTCGCGATATGGATACACCACAGAGCTTGCAGCAGGAGATCGATAAATCGCAGGGTTTAGGCCCAGCTATTGAGGGCGAAAGCGCTGCTGAGACTCATGCCGTACTTCGCCTTCTGGATGGATTTACCCTCGATCAGATGGTATCCGAGTACAGAGCCCTCAGATCCAGCGTGCTCAGGCTTTGGCTTTCACAGGAAGCATCACTCGATCAAGCGGATCGTGTACCCGAAATAATCCGTTTCAACGAAGCTATCGATCAGGCTCTTGTAGAGTCCATCGCATCCTATGGCAAGGCTGTCGATACCACACGCAAAATGGTGCTGGGGGTACTGGGTCACGATCTTCGATCACCACTAACGGCCATTAAAATGGGAGCGGCGCTGCTTACCAGAGCCAAGCAGTGGGGAGACCGTGAACAGAGCTTGGCGGTGCAGATCGATACGAGTGCCGAACGTGCCAATCAGTTGGTAAACGATCTACTGGATCTCGCCAGATGCAACCTGGGCCTGGGCATCACGGTGCAACGTCAGGATATCGATCTGACTTCGTTGTGTGCCAGGGTTGTACAAGAGGTCTGCTTCGCCCATCCACAGATTAACGTTGTTTTCGAACGTACCGATGCACTGCCGGCGAGCGTCGATCCGCTACGCATGAGCCAGGTGATATCCAATCTGATGGTAAATGCCATACGACACGGGGATGTTGAGCGGCCGATTCGAGTAGGTGCTAGCTGCGTTGAGAACATGGCCGTAATTGAGGTACACAACTGGGGAAAACCAATCTCTGCCGACCAGATCACCTACCTATTTGATCCTGAAGCACGCTTAACACGCGCAAGTCGTGCTGACGGTGAGCAGAGCCAAGGTCTAGGGCTAGGGTTGTTCATAGCCAAGGAAATCACGGCCAGCCATGCCGGCAGCATTCAAGTCGTATCTAGCCCTGAGCAAGGCACGACTTTTCGAGTGAGCTTTCCGAGACAGCCATCGACATAATCCCTGTTATTAGAACGAGCGAAAAGCTTGCTCTTTGACCTTGGGGAGAAACCTCAAGGTTAGCTGGGTCGATAGCCGCCGCTTGCTTCCGTTGCCAGGAGACTGGCCCAGAAACGCCGAAATCCGTTTGGGATGACTAACGAAAAAAAGCCCGCGCCTTAGGCACGGGCCGCTCAGAGAGCAACACCCGCCCTGATCAGTTATCCAGCTCGTCTTTGATAATCTTGCCGTCGTGCGGATCAACCTGGAACTCGTATTGCTTGCCATCAGCCTTGATACCCTCGCCTTCCCAGTGACCATCGTCAGCTTCGATCTTGGTAATCTGGGTGTAGCCTGCGCCTTTCAAGGTGGCCTCAGCCTGATCCTTGTTCACCTTCCAGTCAGCACCGGGCGTATCAGCCCATGCAGAAGTAGCCCCCATAGCACCAACCAACGCCAGGCCAGTGAACACTCGTGTCATCGCTTTCATCACTAACTTCCTTTTTTCATGACAGTTAACGATCCGACCCGAACGCTGATCTTGACGTTCAGTTTGTGTTGAAAGACGAGACTGATTCCGGGCACCCATCATGGTGAACGAGCTCCTGCAGGTCTCGTGAAAGCAAAGCAGCGGCTGTGGGTTTCAGCATGGTTGAACTCAGCTCCTCCCAACAAATCCACTTACAATGAACGATGCCTCTGCCAAGCGCGACGCAGCAACCGTCGGGTACGTCAGTCGTAAAAATATGGTGGAGAACATTGCCTACCTCGACGGTGCCCACAGCGTTCAAGCCTGAGCAATGAAGCGCCAGCGCCTTCCAAAGCTCACGGGCAGCGGCAACGATTGGCGCTTCGCCGGTCGCGAGCACGCCGCTTGGAAACTTCCATTTAGCCCCCTTCCTGCGGACAAGCAGAACCTTGTCATTTCGTAAGCAGATGATCGTGGCCTTAGCTCTGACTGGGCGATGCGTAGTGACGCTCATAAGGGATCGCACCTAGAGAATGGGCGACATCCTTAACGCGAAAATGATCATCCATGATCTGATGATCCATGGCTGAATGCAGAGTTCCGAATTGACGGTTTTCCATGCGAAGAAGCATGAAGTCTCTGAATTCCCACCGGTCACATGATCATGAGTGAGTCAAAGACATGCACTGGAATGTCCTGAAATGATTGAAACCACCGATCTAGACGAAACGGACTAAGCTCGCTTGAAGGAGAGGTAATCAGGAGGCAAGGATGCGACATCGAGGAGCAGTATTTTGGGCTTGGGCAGATCCAGCTCTACAGCACCATTCCCACGAGGAAGAGCTAGATGATGGAGCCAAGCTCGATGTTCAGGTTCGGCTCTCCCGTACTGGCGACACGCAGTTGTTCATCGGGATCTACGAGCGCTCGGGCTTGGCCAGGATTGAAGAAGCCTATGCAAAACGGCCTGGTGAATCGGTAACTCGGGCCATGGCGTGGGGCGCGGGCAGGGGTCGTGCGCTGGCTCTATCCGCCCTGGAACGAAAGCAGCACATGGGGTAGGAGGACGAGACAATGGCTGATCAGCTAGCCCAATTGGACGCTGAGATCGCGTTCTTGGATCAGATAGCTGCGGAGCTAGAGCGCCAGGTTGGGCCTAGCCCTGTCACTCGCACTCTGGTCATCGCCTGGCTGACCGAGTGGGTGAAAAAGCCGGGCGCATTGAAACCCGACTCACCACACCTGCCTCAATCTCTCAAAGCGGCTTATACCGCCTGGATTCATCAAGAAGTGGATCACTGAGAAAAATTGCGACCCTCGGCTACCAGCACATTGTTTAAGCAAGCCGTTGCGAAGGCTGGTTTCGCTCGGTGGCGAGGCACCTCGCACGGCCAACCCCCCAGGCCAAGGCACGCGTCATCGACTCTCCTGGACGCGTGTCGAAGGCTTCTTCATGCAGTGCCATACCACTGCCGGCATACACGCCTATGAACATTTGAGTGCTGCCCGTTCGCGACAACCGCACTTGGATATCCATCGTCGTGCCGTCGTCCAGCGTCTCATCGTGAGTTCGGTGATGAAGCGTCGGGTCTGACCATTTCCAAAAAATGTCACCGCGTATGCGCATGCCGCTCTCCTACGACTTTAGTATTAGACAGATGGTCATCCCACCATAGCCCACAGCGGCTCTCATGCATCCAAATGGCCGGCAAATCCATTCATAATCAGACGGTTGGAGTTGTTACAGCGTTTTGCCGAACTGATGATAATCGATGAAACCTGCATGCTAGAGCGGCCCTGGCGATTTTCCTGCTGATCTATTTACGTTACCCTCCGCGCCGCCAAAACAACACCAAGGAGATGGCGGGCATGAAGATCGATATCCAGGTCGACGAACACGGATCAGGCTGCAAAGTAATCATTGACGGCCATCCAGTTTCGTTCGCGAATGCAGTTGAAGCTGAGGCCTATGTTGCTCGTCTGCAAGAGCGGCTGCAGGCCGCTCAACATGCCTTCGTAACATCTGCAGAAGCTTCAGCCTGAGCAGCCACCGAACCAAAATCTATACTCGCCCATCACATCTGATGTGTAAGCGATACGGTGAGTGGTTCAGCACCCGTACTTCATCAAGGGGGAGGACGAGATGGCGTTTGTTGACCTGTACGTTGCGAGTTTGTAGAGCTCGAAGTGACGCTTATGAATGCCAGAGAACGCCTTCTGGCTTCGACCGATGACGAGGCGTTACATGACATGCGGATCGCCGTCAGACGTATCCGAAGCTTACTGATCCCCGTCCGCAAGCTCGAAGGCGTGGAGCGCTTGAAAGCAGCTGCCGCCGAGGTAGGTCGACTTACTACTCCCACCAGAGATCTTGAGGTCATGGCGGGAGAGCTGGATACACGTGGACTGACCGAAGCCGCCCAGGCCCGAAGAAGTCGATTGCCTGATCAGTACAAAGCTATCGCGAAGAGTCAGGAGCTCAACGAACTGTTCACCGCCCTCGATCTCTGGCCGGCAACTTTCAGATCCTCTTCTGCTGGGCATGACGATAAAGCGCTGCGTGGGGCGGTGATGAAGTCACTGACCAAGCTGCTGGACAAGGTACATATCGCGGTAGATGACAAGCATCACGACCGCCATGAGTTGCGGATCCTGGTCAAGCGGGCTCGCTATCTCACCGAAGCATTTGAAGAGTTGTCGCCGCTCTCCCCTGAAGCTGCGAAATCGCTGAAGAAAGTTCAGGGTGCCTTGGGCTCATGGCACGACCACCACCAATGGTGCCTGCGTGTCCACGAAGAGCCTGATCTTCAACCTCTCGAAAGTCTCTGGGCAGAGTCGTCGGAGAAAGAACTGGCGCAGGCTGAGGCCGAACTGAAAAAGCTGAAGCAGCTGCTTCCGGCCATCTCGAAGAAGGCCCAGACGCAGAAGAATGAAGCGGACGCCGAAGCGCGCAAGCGCTCGGGATTTGAAACAAACGGTTAACGTGGCCTGATCAGGCGCAGCGTTTCAGGATGGTTTTGATCGGGCGCCTTACTCGACGCTTCGGTACATCCCTAGCCTTGATCCAACGACAAGCTTCGATCTCGTTTCGAGGGCGTGGTTTATCGTCTGACTTGCGGGCTTCGAACAGGTAATGGATCACCTTGTCTTCCCGGTACATCGTGAGGTAACGGAGCTCGTCGAATGCGAGACCAGTTTCTTCGGCCATCTCCCGCATAGCCGCCTCATGCGGCGTCTCGTCTCGCTCGACTCGGCCACCAGGTAGGTTCCACTTGGCGTTGCGCTTGCGAACGAACAAGACTTCACCATCCTTGCGATAGATGATGGTGGCGCGCAGCTTGATGCCTTTGCGTTTCGCTGTTGCAGTGTCCATTGCCTTCATGCGCTGCCCTTAACGTTGGCTGGCCTAGATCCGGCAGGTTCCTTGCCGAGAATAAATCTTCCGTGTGTCGGTTAGATGACCGGTGTAACGAGGGCAACGTTCAAGTTATCGGCGCCGAAGCGTGTAATGCCCTGCTCAGGTAAGTCGAACGCCTTTCGACGCATCAAGTGAACTTCACCAGATCATGAGAGCCTTCCGTCAAAGGGAGGACAAGTGATGAGCCCATCGAGAGAACTTCATTCCACCGTCATCTGCCTGCAGGCAGGGAAGGTATTGCTTGTACGCAAGGAGGCACCTCAGTGGTCACTCCCTGGCGGGAAAATCGATCCTGGCGAAACGCAGCTTGAAGCGGCACGTCGTGAACCACGGGAAGAAACGTGCCTAGAACTGACTGACGCTCAGTTTTTGGGGCATCACGTGCTCCAAGCGGAAGAGCACTGGCTGTACCGAATGGCCGTTCCGGCCAGCATGATGCCTCGACCTTCGCACGAGATAGTGGAGTGTCGCTGGTTCTCGATCCAGGAAATCACCAAAACCTCAGTCAAGCCAACCAACGTAGATCTGCTAAGACGAGAAGGAATAATCACCGCTAACGAATAGCCTGAATCAGCCAAGGAGCTTGATGTTCAATAGGCAGCAGCACTGATGAGTATCGATCAGAAAACTTGCCCGTCCCAAGAAAAGTATCGGTACGAGGAGAAATTTTCTGGTTTTGGCTGGGCTTGCCTACTCCCCCATCGTACTGAATGGCGGTCGCTTAATGCCTTTCCTATTTGGCTCATTGGCAATGCTTTTGGCCCGTCCTATCCCCCAAGCCAGCGCACGATTCATCGATTCGCCCGGCATGGCAGCAAATGCCTCTTCGTGAAGGGGCATTCCACTCGCGGCATAAACCCCGATAAAAACCTGGGTGGCTCCGGTTCGTGACAACCTCGTCTGGACTTCTATAGCGGTTCCGTCGTCCAGCGTTTCATCATAACTGCGGTGGGCAAGCGCGGGGTCAGCCCATTTCCAGAAGACATCACCACGTATTCGCATGCCAGCCCCCTTTAGCTTTAAAGCGGAACGGTTGAAGCCCCCGAGCTTGGGATTCTCACAGCTAGCCCTTTCGAACAGCCGATTATGATGGATGGCCACCGATTCGTCCCAGCAGCTCCATTTAGATCGCTCTGATATCGATGTGATCCGATTGGTTCAGCCAACTTTCGGATAGGCAGCGAATCAGTACCGCCTGCCTTGTTGGTCTGAACTTTGCTGTCCGCCATGGCTTCCCCTGCATACCGATCACGAAATTACGCGGCTGCAGGAGCTGACATTCATGAGAGCACTGACCTACCACGGAGCACACGACGTCAGGGTCGATAACGTTCCTGACCCGATCATCGAGCAAGAAGACGACATCATCCTCAGGGTCACCGCCACAGCCATTTGCGGTTCCGACTTGCACCTTTACCGAGGCAAAATCCCAGAAACCGAAGCCGGCGATATCTTCGGCCATGAGTTCATGGGCATCGTCGAGGACACCGGGAATGCCGTCACCAATCTCCAGATCGGCGACCGCGTGGTGATTCCCTTTGTGATCGCTTGCGGCAACTGCTTCTTCTGTCAGCACGATCTGTTCGCTGCCTGCGAAACCACCAATACGGGGCGGGGCTCGATCATCAACAAGAAGGGCATTCCCCCGGGCGCCGCGCTGTTCGGATACAGCCATCTCTATGGCGGTATCCCTGGCGGCCAAGCGGATTACGTGAGGGTGCCCAAAGGTAACGTCGGCCCGTTCAAAGTGCCCACCGACCTGGCCGATGACAAGGTGCTGTTCCTCTCGGACATTCTGCCCACCGCTTGGCAGGCGGTCATCAATGCCGAGATTGGCCAGGGTTCATCGCTGGCGATCTATGGTGCCGGGCCGGTGGGCTTGCTAAGCGCCGCCTGTGCGCGAATGCTCGGGGCACAGACCATCTTCATGGTCGATGACAACGACTACCGCCTGGCCTACGCCCGCGAGGCTTACGGCGTCATACCGATCAATTTCGAGCAAGACGACGATCCCGCCGACAGCATCATCCGCCAGACACCAGGCATGCGCGGCGTCGATGCAGTGATTGATGCGGTCGGTTTCGAGGCAAAGGGCAGCACTGCCGAAACGGTGATGACGGCGCTGAAAATCGAAGGCAGCAGTGGCAAGGCGCTGCGCCAGAGCATTGCTGCAGTGCGTCGCGGCGGCGTTGTCAGTGTGCCGGGTGTGTACGCCGGCTTCATCCACGCCTTCATGTTCGGCGACGCCTTCGACAAAGGCCTCACGTTCAAGATGGGCCAGACCCACGTGCAGAAATACTTGCCTGAACTTCTTGAACACATCGAGGCGGGACGCCTGCAACCGGAACTCATCGTCACCCACCGCCTAGCACTCGAAGAAGCGGCCATGGGCTACAAGATGTTCGACCAGAAGCAGGACAACTGTCGCAAAGTCATCCTGGTGCCGGGCGCTGCACCGGGCACCTTGGGCCCTGACTACGTGTAGAGGAGACAAGATCATGAATGAGGTCGCCAGCTACTTCTGGATTGCCGTCGCGGCAATCCTTTTACTCATCGATCTGTGGGCCATTGTCAGCGTGTTCAGAAGCGACAAGTCAGATGCAGTCAAAGCGGCCTGGGCCCTGCTGATCGTCGCGCTACCGTTAATTGGCCTAGGTATCTGGGGCGTTGCTGGCCCGCGCGGTATCAAGCGCGGTACCGGGCCCACTTCCGACGAGCACAGCAAAGGCTGACATTTCCGAGCTCCACTTACAGGGGTTTCAATATGATCGATCAAGCGACAGGGATGAAATCAGGCGAACGCTATCGCGTGGAAAACGTGGAGCGCGCTCATCAGTTTCCAGGCTTCTTTCAAGACGGGAAGTATTATCTCGGCCCTGAACTTCTCACCGCCGTGGGCTGGCTCGAAGGTACACGCTTCATCTACGACAGCCTGGATGCTGAAGGTGAGCCCGTATTTCCAAACCGAGCGGCAGGCACGGTCGAAGGGCTGACGTTGACCCTGGTCGATGGCACCTCCCTTGAGCTCTCGCGGATCGAGGCCAGCGACCCCATTGCACCCCTTGACCCCAGCGCCTCGGCTACGAAACGAGAAGCGCCTGACCGTGGCGCTCCGCTCAGAGGGCCTCTGCGCGGCAAGGTCGTGGTCATCACCGGCGCATCCAGCGGCATAGGCCGAGCCGCCGCGCATGCCTTTGCGTGCAAAGGTGCTCGCCTTGTACTCGCCGCACGCGATGAAGAGGCGTTGTTCGACGTGCTGGATGAATGCACCGATTGCGGTACGGATGCCATAGCGATCACGACCGACGTCACCCACAGCGACCAGGTTCAAGCGCTTGCCGCTCAGGCCGCAGACTTTGGACAGGGACGGATCGATATCTGGGTCAACAATGCCGGGGTCGGCGCGGTCGGCAATTTCGAAGAAACGCCGTTGGAGGCGCACGAGCAGGTCATCCAGACTGACCTGATCGGTTACCTGCGAGGGGCCTACGTCGCCCTTCCCTTCTTCAAGGCACAGGGCAGCGGCATTCTGATCAACACGCTGTCGCTGGGCAGCTGGGTGGCACAGCCCTACGCCGCCGCGTACTCGGCGAGCAAGTTCGGCTTGCGCGGACTGACCGAGGCATTGCGGGGCGAATTGACTGAGTTTCCCAACATCCATGTGTGCGATATCTATCCAGCCGTCATGGACACACCAGGCTTCCGAGACGGCGGTAACTACACCGGGCATGCGCTGACACCGCCAGGCCCCGTATACGATCCCGAAATGGTGGCGAAGGCTATGGTGGCCTGCGCAATCTCGCCTCGTGCTCACACCACGGTTGGCGCTGCGGCGCGCCTCGCGCATTTGGCCAGCTACCTGATACCAGGCCTGCCTCTGTTGTCAGGAAGGCTGACGCGCTGGGGGATAAATCGCAGCCCCATAGCCGAAGCATCATCAGGCAACCTCTTTGAGCCTCCGAGTGGCAGGAGGGGTATCGACGGAGGTTGGAGGAAGCCAAAAGATAAGACGCTCCTGCTGATCGGCGCAGCGGCGCTGGGAATCCTTGTGGGTTTTACCCTCACACATTCACGACGCAGGGATAACTAGAGGCGGTCTGCGTACCGAGGAATGAGCGTGATTGCGAGATCACGTTCGATCCTACTCTGCTGACGAGCTTGTGGGATTAACCGAGCGATAGTCCTCCCCTGCTACCGCTCTCAAGTAAGCAGCGTCAGCCTCCAGACGAAGATCGCGCCATTCCTGCCAGCAGATAATCCCTCGACGATCCATCTCATCGGCCTGGCGAAGCAATTCCTCATGATATTCGTCTGGCGAATCCATTCGTAAGGCCCTGCTTTCCAGCACGCGGTACCAGTCTGCCAGACAGTTGAGCTTCAGCAATTGGGCGGCAGAGAGGTTTTTCTCGAACGTTCGCATCAGGAGGCCTCACACGCTGATGGAGGGTTGAGTCACGAAAATTCCAGAGGTTCAGTAAAGCGGTGTCAGCGGCGTCGATGTGTCCAGAGGGTCGCACCGTTATAGTTCCGCTCAAGGATGGGTATGGACGGCACTGACTCAAGTTGGAGTGAATTTCTTGAACGCTGGCGATGTCGTAGTGATGGCGCGCTGCTACGTCTTGCTGGAAGAAAGCAAGCAGACCTGGATGTCCCTCCCTTCCTGCAGCCGCATGTCCGAGTACCCGTATGAAAGAGCTGCTTTCCGCTGCGAAGATAATTCGCCCAACTGTTCTCATCGTTGAGGACGAACCCATGATTCGAGAGCTTTTGACCCTGTACCTGGAAGAATGGGGGGCCATGGTGACAGCGTTGGCGACTGCCGATGACGGCAATGAGGCGTTGAGGAAGCAAGATTGGACGCTGCTGATAACGGATGTACAAACGCCTGGTTTACTCAATGGGGTTGATCTTGCCTGGATGGCAAGCCAGCAAAAACCTCAGACGCGCATCATTGTCATGAGCGGATACTACGAATTTGCAGGGAGAGTGTTGCCGCCAGGTGCGGAGTTCCTTCCTAAGCCGTGGCCAATAACCCAGCTCCAGGAACTGCTCTGCGCTCAGCTTAACCACGCCGACGGGGCTGGAAGGTCGACGTCTGCCAAGCTTGATCCTTTCCAAACGTTCGCGAACAAAGCTTAAGGACGCCACACACGCCTGCACCGGTTCTTTCGCGCAACCCGTCGGCCTCGGCTAAAACCCACGGAGTAAACACCCCGCGCCCCGACGTCCGAGTTGAACACAGACTTTCCTGTGTGACGACATGAGGTGAAAGATCATGGCTAACAACCAAACCAATCGTGGCCATCAAGGTGGCACTGCTCAGAACAATCCTGGCAATTTTGCCAATGATCACGAGAAGGCGTCGGAGGCAGGTCGCAAAGGCGGGCAGAGTTCAGGCGGCAATTTTGCCAACGACCGTGAGCGTGCCTCCGAAGCGGGCCGTAAAGGCGGGCAAAACAGCCACGCCGGCGGTCGCGGTAGCGAAAACCGCTAACTGGCGGTGATCCAGTGCCAGGGCAATAGCTGCCCTGGCACTTTTCTCCTGAACGGCCATCAGGAAACCCTTTCCTTCCACGCTTCGTATCTGGCAAGAAGCGGCTGGACACTCAACCCATGCAGCAGAATACTCAACGCCACCACTGACAGCACCAGGTTGATGCTCTGCGCGGCCAACGTGGGAAGCAGCCCATGATTGAGGGCATAGAACAGGTAGTAGAAGCTACCGATACCTCGGATACCAAACCACCCCAAAAGCCCACGCTGGCGGATATCCAGCACTCCCCGAGCCGGAAACAGCAGGATACTGATGGGGCGAATGACAAAAAACAAAGCGCCGGCCACCAGCACTGCCCGCCAGTCCCAATGCTCAATGAGCACTACCCCGAGCAGGGTCACCAGAAACACTTCCATTGCCCGTTCGATCAGGCTACCGAAAGCCAGCATGTCACCCAACATGATCCCCGCTGCTACCTGCGAGTCGTCGAGCCCTTTCAAATCGCCTTTGACGGCTAGCTCCGGCGCCACGTGCTGGTGACCCACCACAGGCTGTACCAGATGTTCAGCAGCCGGTTCTTCTGGGCTATTGGCGGTCTGCACCTCCGCCTGCCGTAAACCGAGGCCCGCAGCGAACACCGCGAGGAACCCATAGGCCTGTATCGACTCGGCGCTCACGTATGCCAACGCAATCAGGGCAAGGGCCAGATAGTCATTGGGCGAGACGGTGCTGTCGTCGTTGCGCAGACGCAAGAACAGCGTGAGCTTGCCCAGGCCGCGCCCCATCCAGTAGCCAAGCAACAGGCCTGCGATTACTGCCCACAGCATGTCCTTGAACAACCAGTCACTGAACCAGGCCTGGCCATTGTCCTGTTGCAGGAACAGTCCAAGCATGACGAAGGGAAACGCCACGCCGTCGTTAAGCCCTGCCTCACCCGACAAGCTGAAACGGACAAGATCATCGTCTTGGGCATCAACCACCTGCACCAGAGTTGCGAGCACGGGGTCAGTGGGTGCGAGGATCGCCCCGATTAGTAGCGAGACTCCCCACCCCAAGTTCAGGCCGTGATGCAGCACCAGCGTTACCCCACCGATGCAGATCAACATCACTGGCCCTGCTAGAAAAAAGGCGCTGCACCAACGGCGGTTGTGCAAGGGCAGGCGCAATTTCAAACCACTGAAGAACAGCGAAAACAACACCGCGACTTCTGTAAGGTGCTCCATCCATCCGCTCGACTTGCTCACGTCCAGCTGAAGAAAACCTAGCCCCGATGTACCCAGGCCGATACCCAGGGCAAGGCACACTACAGACGAGGTCACAGGGATCCAGCGCAGGTAGGAGGATGAGAGTGCGAGCAGCAGCAAGACTGCGCCCAGCGTGGCGAACCAGACGATGAAGGTCATCTGCGCAGAAGCCTTGGGAAAGTTTTCGAGTATTTTTTTGACTTTCCGGCACGCCACGTCGTTCCGCTGCGCTTAGTGGGTTCACCCAATACCTGAGGTAAATGTAAAAAAAGATTTCAGCGCTCCGCTGCGGTCAAACCCTATGGATCGCAATGGAGATGACGTCATGAAATTCGCCCAGTTCTGCCAATGGCTCGCCAACCACGCCGGTAAACCGAGCACCTTTTTGATCGCCGTGGTGTTGATCGCCATGTGGGCTGCATCTGGGCCCTGGTTTCACTACAACGATACCTGGCAACTTATCGTCAACACGTCGACCACCATCATCACATTCCTGATGGTTTTCCTGATTCAGAACACCCAGAACCGGGATAACGACATCATCCACGTGAAGCTCGACGAACTGATCCGCGCTACGAAATCTGCGGAGCAGTCGGTATTGGATCTCGAAGCGCTCGATAACCGGGAAATCCATAAACTTCGCAAGGAATATCAGGCGATGGGCAGCGAATGTGATCCCCACCATCAGGCGCCTGCTGAGCATCACACGGACGATGGTGCTCGGGATAACCTGCAGCGCTAGAGTCCTTGTTGGTCGAGCGGCGGGAGAGTTGAAGGTAAATTTGCAGGGTGAAGCGCCTGGCTAATAGCTTGAGCGAGCTCGTCTATCGACCACGGTTTGAAGAGGTAGGTAACGGGTGGCGTCACCTGAGAAGCATCAAGCTGGTAGCCAGAAGTCAGAATGGCGGGTAGTCCAGGCCACCTTTCGTGTGCCATGGAGATGAACTCCATACCTTTGATGCTTCCCGGAACACCATGGTCGACAACGATCAACGAGCAGTCGCTCTTAAGTCCCATCAAGTGAATCAAGGCATCTTCTGAGTTATCGAACGCATCGCAGGTGGCGCCCAACTCGATCAGGATGTCCACCAACAGGGTCTGAAGCGTTGGATCGTCTTCTACCACAATTACCGTCTTACCTGACAGCGACAAACCCTCGATGTCGAGCTTCATCACCTGCTCCAGTCCATGGTTAGATTTTCGAGTGTTTCACTCATCCGGACATGCGTCGATGGGGGCTAAAGGCCACCCATGCTCAATGGCCTTCCAACTTCGTCAAATGGGCCAAGCCTTCACGCATGAAAATCTCCACGGTCTTTGGGCCTACGCCCTCGAAACTCAGTAGCCAGCGCTTGAATCCCTCAGCATTTGATTCTTCCTGCAGTGCCTCAAGTTGAGCAGCAAGTTCCACTTCTACCTTGTTGCCAAGATCATGCAGTCGTCGGGCAGTGGATTCATCGTAGCGCGCATAGCCGGCCTGCCCGAGCAGTCTGACCAGTGTGGAATGAGAAGTCTGGGCAAGCTTAATCGGCGTACCCAGGCCCTGCTGATCGACAAGCATCCGGTACGCCTGCACTGCTACGGTGGCGCGGATGCGCTTCCCCATGAGAAAGCTGGCCAACAACCATCTGAACACGCCAAGGGCATCCGTGACCTCAATGCCGAGGTCACAGGCAGTTATAGTCTTCAACCTTTACTACGGCGCGGATCAGCAGATCGTGGGTAGGTGCGTTCCTCTTCGATAGTGCCATCCGCTTTATGGATCTTCACCGACGCCGTCTTGCCATCAAAGAAATCCGCAAGGGCGCTGACGAGCTCGTGCTTCGTCGACGCTCGTTTGGAGGCGCGTTCAGCACCGGCTTCCTTCAATTCCCATCCTTCTGATGTCGGGCTGAGGTGGTAATTGTCCATCGTGTGCTCCTCTTGGTTAAATGGCTTCGCCGTCATCCTGGATGTCTTCCTCTGCCTCGGCTGCCTCCGTTGCATCAGCGTCATTGAGTGGCGGCGACGTGGGCTTTTCCGGATCGTTAATGAAGGGCACGTCGCTTGGCCCTTTTTCTTCGGAGCCTTCGGTTTTCGGCTGCATGGCAATACCTCAAAGCAGATGGATCGGGGCGCCGGGCTTCAAGTACCTTCAGCAACCCCCGAGAATTTTTTGACTTCGATAGGTTGCGCTACGAATTCAGGGCCATCGCCGGCGAGCCGCCACTTCACCTTAGCGATGCCATAGCGCTCGGCCATCGGTCGACTGACCAACTTGATTTTCTGCTGACTGAATCTTGGGATGATGCCAACGCCGGCATCGCAACTGGCCCAGTGCCAAGCCACGGCGTTGTCCATTTTCTCCAAGCGGATGATGAACGTCCGATGGTCACCGTGCAGGTCATACTCGATTACGTACAATTGAAGTGCTGGCACAAGATCCGCTCCCTAGTTCATACGCTATTGAGCAAGCCGTAGAAGAGATAATTCCATTGGATTGCCAGGGGGCATGCACATCGCTCATGGATGGAAAATGTGCCAACTGCGTAAATTCAACGCGGTTCGTGAATCGGGCACCCATTGTGCGTAGCGCGAAACTGCGCTGACATTTCGTATGAGGGCCTGCGCACCCGCATGATGCCTCCCAGGGGACGATGCGCAGCCAACCCATGCCAGGGGCTGAATGCCATGCCATCATCGATGTCGCGTACCTTTTCATCATCCCAGGCGGCCTGCGGTTCGACCTCTACCCTGGCAACTGTCACGTAGGGGCTCAACGCTTCCGACCATTTCACTGATGCGTCCTCGATGGCCATCTTCTCGATGTCAGTGGCCAGCTGCACACGCAGCTCCCAGATGCCGCCGTTCTGCCTGAAAAACGCCTCTACGGCATGGCGAAGCCCGTCCGGGTCGCCCTTCAGCTCCACTTTGAGATCAGTCAACTCGGTTAGCGAGGGCGACACAGGAACAATGGCCAGCTTGGCGTAATAAGGGCCGTAGAGGATCGGCACCACCGTGGTGAAGGTCTCGCCCAGAATATGCGTCTGGGGATGGCCACCGAGGCTCTTCAGCGTAGCGCTTTCGCCGCCCACCGATTCGACCAGCGATTCCACTCCCCGCAGTGCGGCTGACAGTGCCTTCTTCATGCCTGGTGCCTTGTCCGTCGTCTTCGCGAGCATCTTCAGCGTTTTCAGGAACGCCTTGGGCGTTGCCGAGGTGAAGGCTTTGGCATTCTCGGTGACGAAGTCCTGGGTCACCTGCCCCTCACTGCCAGGTAGGCGGGAGCCTTCGACACCCACGATCTTCAGTGCCAAGCCCCTCGGGGTCGATACCTTGTCATCGAGCACATCCCCTGGGTTGGTGGAAAACCGCAGAAAGGCCGGCAGCGTAGCGGGCTTGGCAAAGGCACCTTGTGCCAGTTCCGCTGGCAGTCCTTCGAGGATGGTCACTTTCCCGCGCAGCAATCCGTGTCCCTTGGCATGGACACTGCGGTTGGCGTGGCCGTTGTCCTTGAACGTGGTTTCCATGATCTGCCGTAGGGTTTCAGCCAGCTCCCTGCTCGTCTCGGCTTCGTCATCCGGAATTTGCTCGAAAGAGGGCTGGAAGCGCAGCGGCATAATTGCAACGGGTGTATCCGGTTGGTTATTCATCAGGATTCTCCGGCTGCCTCAAGGGCACTGATTGGCGTTAACGCATGCTTGCGCTCTATTTGGCGAGGTCAGTTTTCAGGCGCTGACCCGCATAGGCCTGTGCGTCCTCAGCCTTCTTCACGACGGCGGCAGTGCCGAAGAACTCGTGCGTCACGCCGTCGTAGACTTTGCGATCTACCGCCACACCTGCTGTGCGTAGCGCCTGCTCCAACTGGGCGCCATCGTCGCGCAGCGGATCGATTTCCGCGTTGATGATGGTCACCGGAGGCAAGCCATGCAGGTCAGCCTTGACGAGGTTGATACGTGGATCCTGGACATCGGCAGGCGAACTGGTGACTTGGCCGATGAACCACAGCATCATCGGACGATTCAGCGGCATGGCATCGGCGTACTTGAGGTAGGAAGCGGTATCGGTGCTCGACTGCGCAACCGGATACACCGAAAGGACGTGTTTCGGTGCTGTCAGGCCAGCATCTCGGGCGCCCATTGCAGTAGCGACGGCGAGGTTGCCGCCTGCGCTTTCGCCGGCCAATGCCAGGCGCTCTGGATCCCCGCCAACGGAGGCGGCGTTTCTTGCCAGCCAACGGTAAGCCGCCAGGGCATCGTCATGCGCAGCGGGGAATTTGTGCTCAGGAGCCAAGCGGTAATCGACCGATACCACCACGGCATCGGCTTGCTTGGCCAACCCGCGTGCGCCGCCATCGTAAACTTTCCGATCTGCTATCACCCAACCGCCGCCGTGGAAGAACAGCACCGCTGGGAGAGGGCCATTGCCTGGCGGCGTATACACCGTGGCCGGCATGGAGCCTGACGGGCTGGGTATCGAGATTTCCCGCGTGGTGACGCCGGGCACCAATGACTCGGGGCTCGAACTGCGTTTCTGATCTTCCAGCACGCCCTTCACAGCATCGGCCATGGTCGGCTGCTGACGGGCCTCCTGAGGCGTGGTCTTCTCGATGGCCTTGGCATCGAAGCTGGCAAACTTGTTCAGCAGCTTCTGCATGTCGGAATCCGTGCGCAAAAGACTTTTGGTGCCACTCACAGCAAGCTCGGAGACCGAGCGCTTTTCAGGATCGCGGGCGCACCCGCCCAGCGCTATCGAGACCCCCAAGACCGAAACCGCAGCCACCCAATGGCACTTTTGCATAGGACACTCCCAAGGCGAGGGCGAAGGTTTCTTCGCCTGTCTTAAGCTCAGGGCGCCCTACTCCAATGGCGTTCAGCCAGTTCTTGAAATGTCGGACAGATGGGCATCCAGCATGAATTCGACCAGTGTTGCGGCGCAGGCCGTAATCCCCTCCAGAAGCACCATTTCGAAGCCATGGGTATTCTCGGTCGGTATAGCAATGCAACCAGCCCGGGCATCGATCCCGGCGCTCATCACCGCGCTTGCATCGGATGCAAAATCGACGAGCAATGCCGACTGGGGCTTAAAGCCGGCCTTTAGGCCAGCGGCGATCAGGCCCTGCACCACGGTGCGGCTGTAGTATCCCTTCTGGTCGCCGGTATTGATGATCGGGTTGGCCGAAAGCTCCGTGCCATATTCCTCAAGTACAGGGCCGACCTCGACAGCGATTGTAGTGTCGCCGGGCAGTCGGGAAGCTGCGTACATGGCGCCGGCATTCGACTCTTCCTCCAGCGTCGTAAGCACGAACCAAACGTCCTGCTTCAGTTTTCCTCGCCGTTCACTCAGCAGCTTCGCACAGAGAATGACAGCGCTCAGCGGAGCTCGGTCGTCGAGGAAGTGAGCGGCAATACAGTCATGTACCTTGAAGGGCTTACGCCAGTGCTGACTGAGCACGACTCGAGTACCAGGCCGAACGCCAAGTTGCTGGAGATCCGACTGGCTCTTGCGCGTGACGATATAGACATCTTTCCACTGAACATTTCCTGCCAGCACGTCTCTTCCATTCGAAGTACGACCGCTGTTGTGCATGGAACCGTAGGACAAAACACCCGGCAGGATGTGTTCATCGCCCAGGATATCGACAGGGCAGACACCGAAGCTTATCGGTTGCGAACCACCTAGAGCGAGCACCTCCAGGGTGCCGTTCTCCAGCACATTTTTGACGATCATCGCGATCTCATCGAGGTGGGCCATAACGCGTATGGCTGCCTCTGGGCTACCAGTGCGGCCCCCACGAATCACCCCCACCACATTGCCAGCAGGGTCGATGTGCGTGTCATCACAGAATAGGCGCAGCTCGCGCAGACAAATGGCCCGTACTTCATCTTCTTGTCCGCCCGGCCCTCGGGCGTTGAGGAGCTCGGTCAGTAATGCCTCAGTCGTCAAAACGTTACCTCCATGTTTGCACGCAAACGTGTTCAGGCCAGTTGGATGTAAACCGAGTAGCTACCCAATAACACCCAGAACACCAGAAAGATCCACGGCGTCCGTAGCGAGAACAGCAATGACTTTCGATGCCCTGCACGCGAGGTTTCCGCCTCACAGAACAGCGGCGACTCGTCGTAAGCCAACCCCATCAATGGCTCGCTGCGCAGCAGGTGGCTCTGCTTGAACTGCCAGTGATCGATGATGTTGTACGCCGCCCGGATGCCAGGCCAGGCGTTGAGCGAACTCAGTACCCCGAGCAAGGCGAGGAACGCGGGCACGATGAGGGTGAACATCTCGCCCCACCCTTGATTGAGGTTTCCCATGGATGAGACGAAAGCGATGACCAGGAATGACTGCGCCGCCAGGTAGGCATCCGTACGGTTGGCCAGGATGCTGGTTTCGTACTGGATCTCACGCCGGTAAAAATCCAGACGCTCCTTGGGAGAGCCAAACATCCTGGCATTGTGCTCGCTGATCTCGTGCTCAGGGGTCGCTGGGGTAATGATTCGAGACACTCGCTACTCCGGGAATTGGGCTCCGAGCGAAGAGATGAGACTGGAGCTGAGTCCGGTAGAACAGGCGATGGGGCATGGAATTCAATTGGATTGATATTCCGCACCGCTCGTCGTACCAACCGCAGATTGAAACCAACACGCGCAGGCCAGGCTTTTCGAACCGGTATGAACGTTCTCAACTGCAGGAGCTTCTACCATGCGCGACTTCCCTACCCCACCCTTCCCTTCGCAGCCTCAAAATGTCCCCGGCTCACAACGCAAGATGGAGCCTTACCCGGATTGTGGTGAGCAGTCGTATACCGGCCACAATCGACTCGAAGGCAAGATTGCCCTTATCACCGGAGCAGACAGCGGCATCGGGCGGGCAGTGGCGATTGCCTATGCCCGTGAAGGCGCCGACGTCGCTATCGCTTATCTGAATGAGCATGACGACGCGCAAGAAACCGCGCGCTGGGTTGAGTCCGCAGGCCGTCAATGCCTGTTGTTGCCCGGAGACCTGGCGCAGAAACAGCACTGCTACGACATCGTCGAAAAGACCGTCAGCCAGTTCGGGCGTATCGACATCCTGGTCAACAACGCGGCGTTCCAGATGTCCCACGAGACCTTGGAAGAGATCGACGATGATGAATGGGTGAAAACCTTCGATACCAACATCACCGCCATCTTCCGGATTTGCCAGGCGGCCCTGCCTTCCATGCCCAAGGGCAGTTCGATCATCAATACGAGCTCGGTCAATTCCGACGATCCATCCCCCAGCCTGCTGGCCTACGCCACGACCAAGGGGGCCATTGCCAACTTCACTGCTGGCCTGGCTCAGCTGCTAGGCAAGAAAGGCATTCGGGTCAACAGCGTTGCGCCAGGGCCTATCTGGACGCCTCTAATTCCTTCCACCATGCCAGATGAAGCGGTCAAGAACTTCGGTTCGAAAACACCACTGGGACGTCCTGGTCAACCGGTGGAGGTCGCGCCGATCTACGTGCTGCTGGGCTCCGACGAGGCCAGTTATATAAGTGGCTCACGTTACGCAGTGACTGGGGGCAAACCGATCCTTTAGCGAAAAGAGGCTCGCCGAGTTGGCGAGCCTCAAACCGTTTTGCGTGGCAGTTTCAGCGTTTGTGCTGATCGTGATCACGGGCCGTTTTTTGCGCTGTCGAGTCATGTGATGTGCCGGTGGATCCATCCGGACGATGAGCATCGTTGTCTCGCTCCTCTTCCCCATGCGGCCTTGTCTGCGCACCTTCTTTTTGCCTGTCGCTCACTTTCTGCATGTTGCTCTCCTCCCATTGCCTTTGAACAAGGGAAGCCAATCCACGGGGCAAAGTTCAGGTCAGTGACACTTCAGGAGATGGGCGGGCAACAGGGGCGATGAACCAATTACCCCAGGCTCGCGTCCACCGCAAAACAAGCGAGTCGATTCTGGAATGGAAAACGACCCTGTACTGGCCGCCCTCGGCTATCTCAAAAACAACAAACTGATTTTGACCACCGCAGAATCGTGCACTGCGGGCTGCATGGTGGCTTTGTTGGCCGCGGTACCGGGTACAGGAGAGGTGCTGGAAAGCGGCTACGTCGTCTACTCACCCAGCGCCAAGAAACGCCTGCTGGGGGTCAGCGCCGAAACCATCGAACGATACGGCCTGACCAGCGAAGCAGTAGCTTGGGAAATGGCCTTGGGCGCCTTGAGAGACAGCGATGCAAATGTTGTGATCGCCACCACCGGGGTAGCCGGGCCGGCGCCCGAATCCGGGATACCACCGGGGACGATGTGCTTTGCGTGGGCTTTCGCCGGCGAGCCAAATGCCGTTTTCACGCGCACTCAACGTTTCTTCGGCGAGCGGTCTGAGGTCATGCGCCAAGGTGCCCTGTTCGGGTTGACCCGGCTTTCCTACTATCACCAGCGCTGGTTACGCGGTGAGCGCGCCTGAGGGCTGTGGTCATGTCGGAAGATGAATTGGTATCCAGACGTCACCCTGTTCAAGAAAATATGCCGATGCAGCAGCGCGTCTGGCGCTTCGAGCGCGTGGGGTGGTACGTGCTCGTGGCCATCGTATTGCTTGCCTTGGCAGGCCTCTTCGGTAATGGCCCGCTGAGCGATGCCGAGGTGGTGAGCCAGGATGGCCGGGTACGGGTCGAGTACCAGCGCCTCAGCCGAAGTGGCACGACAGACAGCCTTTTCATCACCGTTCAGGGTATCTCCGGTCAGCCGGTGGAGGTGCAACTTGAGGGATCGTTGCTTCGTAACGCCAGTATCGAGACGTTGCAACCGCAGCCGCAACTGTCGATGTCCCATGGCCAGGCCATGCTGTTCCAACTGGGTACTGGGCAAGATGGCTTGGCCACCTTGTACCTGACCCTTAGAAGTGATCACGTGGGCACTCTGGAGGGTAGCGTCAGGGCTGGCCCCCAAAGCGCCGTTCACTTTTCCACATTTCTTTACCCCTAGGAGTGCGTCATGGATTCGATCCTCCGCGCAGCCGGGATGTACGTCGCCCTCATGCTGCTGTTTCGCGTAGCCGGGCGGCGCTCACTGGCCGACCTGACGACTTTCGACTTCGTCTTGCTACTGATCATTGGGGAAGCCACCCAGCAGGCACTTCTGGGCGAGGATTTTTCATTCACCAATGCCATGCTGGTGATTGCCACGCTGATCGTTTTGGACGTCGGCCTTTCGCTCGCGAAGCTCAACTCCAAGCCCTTGGCCAGGTTTCTGGATGGGCACGCTACCCTGGTTGTTGAGAATGGACGTTTTCTGCATCACCGCATGCGTCGGGCACGCCTCACGGAGGACGATATCCTTGAGTCAGCGCGGGACAGCCAAGGCATCGAGAACATAGAGCATGTCAAGTTCGCCATCGTCGAACGCAATGGAAAGATTTCGATCATTCCTGCTGAGTGAGACACCAGGTAGCCAGTGGTAGAGCCCAGGCCCGATTAAAGTGCCAATATCGCCTGGCTATGGTCGATGGTAGGGATGGGCATCAATTCGCGCCGAGATACCAGCCAGGCCCGCATCCGCTCGGTATCAAAAATCTGACCCTCTTCCATCATCACCAGAATGAGCGCCTGGGACATTCGGTAACAGCCGCATTGAGAACAGTGTCGCTCTTCCCAGCCACTGGTGCATTCGACGGACTCAGCTTGCCCCGCGCAAATCAGACAACTCATGTAAGCCCCCTTTTGTTCTTGTTCCCTGCAGGGTAAATGCGAGGGGACGAAGCGCCCTTTTGTCTCGCTTTACATGAGATATCCATGCCAATCCTAAATTCCCTCTATTTGGGCGGCGCTCACACAAGACGAACCAGACGCCAGATAGCCCTGTCGGAATCAGAACACGTGATCTCGAAGGCATACCGATGGAAAGAGAACCGGTAGAAGCTCAACAGGGTGCACCTCAGCGTGATGAGGGTGGATGGTTGCCCCTGGAGCAGTATGGTGCGCTCGGCGATGGGCGCTCTGTGGCACTGATTGGTCTGGACGGTTCCATCGACTGGTGGTGTGTGCCGCACATGGATTCACCTCCCCTATTCGACAAGCTGCTGGCCCCTCAGACTGGAGGCTTCTTTTCCATTACCCCTAGCGAGGCATTCGTTGCTGAGCGCCGCTACCTGGCAGACAGCAACGTCCTTGAGACAATCTTCATTACCAGTCAGGGTCGTGCCCGGCTGACGGAATCCTTGAACAGTGGCCCTGCTGGACGCCTGCCTTGGGCCGAACTCGCCAGACGCATCGAAGGTATCGAGGGTAAGGTCGACTTCGACATCGCCATCGACTTCGGAACCCAAGCCGACACGGTAAGCCCCTACGTGGCGCCGAATGACAATGCCTGCGTTTTTCATGCGGGCCGAATACTCGGCATGTTCCTGCACGACCATCAGGTGCACATCGAACGCAAGGATGACATGGGCGTGCGTGCTGTCCTTAGCCTTGCAGCAGGACAACGCTCAGTGGTCGCAATCATCGCAGGACGAGATGAGCCCCTGGTGGTGCCCCCATTGGCCTTGATCGATGAACGCATCGACGGCTCGCATCGGGAGTGGTGCCAATGGTAGAAGGGGCTGGTCTACGACGGCCCGTACCAGACCCAGGTCATCAGAAATGCGCTGGCCCTCAAGCTGCTGCTGTCCTCTCCAAGTGGCTCGATCATGGCGGCAGCGACCTCATCCCTTCCCGAACGGATTGGCGGCAGCAAAAACTACGATTACCGCTTCGCCTGGATACGCGACGCTGGCTACACCATCGAAGCATTTCTGGGCATCGGCGCGCAGCCAGAAGCAAAAGCTGCATTCACTTGGCTGCTGCGCCGGCTGGATGAACATGGGCCACGGGTGTTTTATACCCTCGATGGTGCAATCGGTGATTGCGTGCGCCCGGTCGACCTGCCTGGCTACAAGAACTCCCCTCCAGTCGTCGGCAATGATGCCCGCGACCAACTTCAACACGGCGTCTTCGGCGATATCTTCGAAACAGCGCGCTGTTTCATTGACAGCGGCAATATTCTTGATTCCCCGAGCGCCATGCTCCTCTCAGGCCTTGCCGACCAATGCGCAGACTGTTGGCGTCAGCAGGACGCCGGTATCTGGGAGTTGCCGGAAAAACAGCATTACACGATGTCTAAAATCAGCTGTTGGCAAGCCTTGAGCCGGGCCATCGAATTGGCCGATGGCGGTCACCTTCCCACTACATGCCGGGAACGCTGGGATCGCGAGCGACAGCGCATCCAGCAATGGATCGAGGCGCACTGCTGGAGCGAAGAGCGTCAGGCATACCTGTTCTATCCAGGCAGCGACCGACTGGACGCTTCACTGGCACTGGCCGTCAGGTTCGGTTACCCCAGCCAGGAACGTCTACGCAGCACGCTGGAAGCCATTGATCATGATCTGGGGGCCGGCGCTTTCCATTATCGCTACACCGATGCACAGGAAGAGGAAGGTTGCTTCCTGGCCTGCACATTCTGGCTTATCGAAGCCTGGGCCATTCTGGATAACCAGGATCGCGCCGAAGCCGCCTATGCAGACGCTTTGCAAGGGCTGTCACACGGTGTAGGCATCTACTCGGAGATGATCGATCCGCAGACTGGACAATATCTGGGAAACCTTCCGCAGGGCCTGACTCACCTGGCAGCCCTCAAGGCCGCAATGGCCATCGGGGGCTGCCATCCCGAACGATGACGCCAGACATCATCTGCGTTGAACCGTCTCGCTTGGCGGCCACTCAACCACAGGCAAGTTTTCCATTCTTTCAATCCGTGATGAGGTAACGCCATGAACGCTATCGACTTACTGATTCAAGACCACAAGTTGGTAAAGAAGCTGCTCGAAGAGCTGTCGACCACCACCGAGCGAGCAGTGAAAAAACGGGCCGATCTACTCCACAGGATCGAGCAGGAGCTGCAGATTCACACCGCGCTCGAAGAAGAAATTCTCTATCCGGCCATCAAGGAAGCGGGTGGCAAGGAAGAAGCGAAGATGTACTACGAGGCCAAGGAAGAACACCGGACTGTTGACTCCCTCGTCCTACCCGACCTCCTGCATACCGAAACCGGCACCGTCGAATTCGCCGGGCGGGTCAAGGTCATGAAAGAGTTGTTGGAGCATCACATCGAGGAAGAAGAAGGCGAGCTGTTCCCCACGGCGAAGAAGCTGCTCAGCAAGGACATCCTTGAGGAGCTGGGGCGAACCATGGAAATGCAGAAAAAGATGCTCAAGGGCGAGAAGCGAGCGGCTTAGTCAAGCGATCACCTGCCAGCGCTCAGAACGCTGGCAGGTGATTAGTTTCAGATATCCCATCATCAGTTGGAAAGTTTCATGGAATATTGGATCGGGTTACTTGAATGGCCTGCCATGGTGATGACCGTACTGGCAGCCTGGTGCATCGGTTCGCGCCGTCCGGGTAGAAGGAAGATAGGATTCTGCTGTTTCATCGCAAGCAACGTGCTGTGGGCTGTGTGGGGCTGGCAAGCACAAGCCTGGGCTCTGATCATCCTGCAGTTTTGCCTTTGCGCCATGAATCTGCGAGGGTGGCGGAAGAACACACAACTGGAAATTGCCGGGTGATAACGCCCTGACAAGCCGGTGAGGCTAGCTTCTAAAGCATGCAGATCTCCCTTCTCGCCAAGCTTCCTTCCCTGGAAGCAGTGAGAGCGGATCACGCAGCAGGCTTGAGCACCACTTTCGTCCAACCATCATCCCGCGCATCGAAATGCTTGTAGGCATCTGGGCCTTCGGCCAATTTCAAACGATGGGAAATGATCTGCGAGGGCTTGGCGCGCCCATGATGGATGAGCTCTGCCAGGCGGCGATTGTAGGCCTTCACATTCGCCTGGCCTGTCCGGATCTGCTGGCCCTTGAACCAGAACGCACCGAAGTCGAAGGCCATCTTGCCTTCCTTCGCCAGTTCGTTTTTCGCTCCAGGATCTTCTGGCACGAACACACCAACCACGCCAATGCCGCCTGTGGCCTTGGTTGAAGCGACCAGGTTGTTCATGGTGAGGTAGTTCGCTTCATGGCCATGCTTGTCGCAGCACTGGTAGCCCACGCACTCACATCCCCGGTCGGTGCCTTTGCCATGGGTCAGGTTCATGATCTCTTCCACGGCCTTCTGCTCGACTGCGTTGATTGGGGTTGCCCCCAGCTGCGCGGCAAGTTGCAGACGATCCGGTTGGTTGTCGATGACGAACACCTGAGATGCACCTTTGATGATTGCCGAATGGGCGGCCATCAGGCCGACAGGCCCTGCGCCGTAAATCGCAATGCTTTCACCCGGTAGCAAACCGGCAAGCTCTGTTGCATGCCAACCTGTAGGGAAGATATCCGAGAGCATGACGTAGTCATCCTCACGCTCTTGGGCATCTTCCGGTAGTACCAGGCAGTTGAAATCCGCATAGGGCACGCGCAGCAATTCGGCCTGCCCGCCCTGATACGGGCCCATCTCGGCAAAACCGTAAGCGGCGCCCGCAGCACCAGGATTCGCTGTAAGGCAGAACCCAGTGAGGCCTTTTTCACAGTTCTCACAGAATCCACAGCCAATATTGAAGGGTAAGCAGACACGGTCACCGACTTTGACCCTGTCGACCCCTGCCCCCACCTCGATCACCTCACCGAGATTTTCGTGACCAAAGACTCTCCCGGCTTCAAACGAGGTGCGGCCCTCGTACATGTGCAAATCAGAACCGCAGATGTTGGTCGTGGTAATGCGTACCAGCACGTCCGTAGGCTTTTCAATTTTTGCGTCTGGTACATCCTTGACCGCGACGTCACGTGGGCCGTTGTACACGATGGCTTTCATGCTGAACTCCCAAAGTCAGGGGCGACGGAAATGCGCCCTACCTTTTTCAGGTAATCGCTGAGCCTCAGGTGTTCACCACAGTCTGTCGCAGCTCGGATCGGTGGTACTAATCATCGTTGCTCTATGATTTCGCGTCCTTGTATGTAGCGAATGAGGAAGACCTGATGAGGCAAGGATGCGACATCGTGGAGCGGTATTTTGGGCTTGTGCAGATCCAGCTCTGCAGCTCCATTCCCATGTGGAGGAACTAGATGACGGAGCCAAGCTCGATGTTCAGGTTCGGCTTTCCCGCACAGGGGACACCCAGTTGTTCATCGGGATCTACGAGCGCTCGGGCTTGGCTAGGATTGAGGAAGCCTATGCAAAAAGGCCTGGTGAATACGTAACTAGGGCCATGGCGCGGGGCGCTGGCCGGGGTCGTGCCCTGGCTCTATCCGCCCAAGAACCGAAGCAGCACGTGGGGTAGGAGGACGAGACAATGGCTGATCAGCTAGCCCAGTTGGACGCTGAAGATCGCGTTCCTAGATCAGGTAGCTGCCGAACTGGAGCGCCAGGTTGGGCCCAGCCCTGTCACTCGAACTTTGGTCATCGCCTGGCTCACCGAGTGGGTGAAGAAATCGGGCGAATTGAAACCCGATTCCCCACAACTGCCTCAATCTCTCAAAGCGGCTTATGTCACCTGGACTCATCAAGCCGTGGATCGCTGAGAGGAAATTGCTACCCACGGCTTCCAGCTGCTTGTTCAAGCAAGCCGTTGCGAAGGCTGGTTGCGCTCGGTAGCGAGGCACCTCGCACGTCCCCCCAGACCAAGGCACGCGTCATCGACTCTCCTGGACGCGTGTCGAAGGCTTCTTCATGCAGTGCCATACCGCTGCCGGCATACACGCCTATGAACAATTTGCGTGCTGCCTGTTCGCGACAACCGCACACCCTCCGCGCCGCCAAAACAACACCAAGGAGATGGCGGGCATGAAGATCGATATCCAGGTCGACGAACACGGATCAGGCTGCAAAATGATCATTGACGGCCATCCAGTTTCGTTCGCGAATGCAGTTGAAGCTGAGGCCTATGTTGCCCGGCTGCAAGAGCGGCTGCAGGCTGCTCAACATGCCTTCGTAACATCTGCAGAAACTTCAGCTTGAGCAGCATCCGAACCAAATCTATAGGCATTCAGGAGTTACGCGAGCGACAGTATCCATCCCAGGACTGCGAGTGTAGCGATTGAGAAGGTCACTGAGGATGGCAGGCAGATCCGCGCCATAGGCCGCCACAGCGGCCTCCCAAACGAGATGCTCAGTGTCCCGGGCCGCTGGGTAATTCCACTCAAAGAATGACAAACTGTGCTTACTCGATAACCGGGCTGATCATCAATATATCGAGTAAGGACTGAGCGTGCACTGGTGCATAGCGCCCGCTAGGCTCCAGATTTCAAAGCTTGGTACCAGCTATGGTAAGGCGAGTTGGTGACCAGCTTGCGGTTGTAATCGGGCGCACCATCGCTCCACCAAACTGGCCCGCGCTCACCCAAGGCAACTTTCGCCTGGTCAACCTGTTGCCTGGCTCTCAGAAGCTGGTCAGGATCATTGGCTGCCTTTGCCAGCTTCACTGCACGTCGAGCGTCCATCAATGCGTCGACCAGTTGCTGCCGGTGCTCAACGGTGAGCGTGGGATCGCTGCATCGCCATAGGCGCCCCCTCACCACGAAATAGCGTCCATCGGGAGTCTGAGGGTGCTCAGCCATGCTCAGTGGCGAACAAGGGGTTGATGCCCCAAGGCTGCGAGCTGGTAGTCGCTGATTGACTGGAACAGCTGTTCTGCTGCCAATCTTAGCCGCTCGACTTCGCAATCAGGCTCGCCTGTGTCTTGGGCTTGGTGATAGCGCTTCATGGCCTCAACGGCTTCTTGCACAGCGGGAGAGTCGGGCATAAGCATTGAATCCAGATTTCGCTTCATTTGCGCTCCTCGTGCATTGCATGAGTGATACAACAGGGTAGCGCGTACGGGTGCTGCACACCCTAATTTCATGATCCCCACCTTGGCCAAAGTAGGTGGCCTAGCGCGTCGTTTACCTGGCTTGACGGGGGCAGTGGCAGATGCCAATTTAACATCAAGGCGAGGGGTCAAGGAGTGATGCGTGAAGATCACAATCAATGTGTTCTTGCTCAAGGAAGGGCGAACCATCCAGGACGCGCTTTCCGACGAGGTCAACCTACGACCAATCGCGTTCGCGTTAGGTGATGTTGAATGCCTCTTCTATCACCAGAAAAACCCTTCCCATCCAAAGTGGACGCAGCTCTTCGGCGCTGTTCCAGAAGTAGCGGGCCTTGATCTGACCGGCAGATCGCTCAAAGCGCTGCTCGTCCTGGCAATTAGAGGCAGGGTTTTTTGCTTCACTTTTGGCCATGCCAGGCACCTGATTGATCCTCTCGCGATTGAGCGCTACTTCGGGCTACGCACCGCGCTCAGCCTTACGGATCCACTGCTGATCAAGTCTGTGGAGAAATCCAACATTGACCGCACTCCGTTACGCTCAAAGGCGCAGTCGTCGAGGCTGTTGTCGATAACCGAATTCGACTGTAACCGTCTGGCCAACTCACCCCTCAGCACACAGACCAGCTCGGACAAGAACGGGTGGAAAACAAAGCCTTGCCCG
>NZ_JBWKXT010000028.1:69966-78089 GCF_059423245.1 Pseudomonas sp. GW460-LB5 | reverse complement strand
ACTCGGTAGCAGGAATAGCAGGTCTGAGGTATTAGATTTGGGAATTTTCTTGGTCCTGGATCTTGTTTTTGTGTAAATGTCAAGATCTGTGCTTAGGGGGTTCGTATAACTTTTAAGCAGTGCAGATGAGGTATCGGGGTGCACGCAATACGATGACGCCTCAACCGATTTGGAGGTGGCTCATGAATTGTGAACATAGAACTCAGTGTAGCGAAGCTGGATGGGTGGCAGGTGGACCTGAGGTGAGGGTGATCCGTATGAAGCGGCTAAGCGAGATGCTTTCGGTTTCGAGATCAACCCTGTATGACTGGCTAAATCCAAGTAGTCCCCGTTATGACTCAGAATTCCCGAGGCCAGTACGCTTGTCTGCAAAGGGAGTAGCGGTTGGCTGGTTTCTTGATGACGTTATGCGTTGGCTCGGCACCAGAAAATGAAAATTTAACCAGTTGAATAGCTAATAGATAATTATTTAAGGTTGAGTAAGTAGGAGTGAAATAATGGGGTTTTTCGAAGGTAATAGGCTTGATGGCAATGAGTTTGAAGATACGTCCGTTGATATGGAAGAAATCGATTCATTCCCGGTTTTTAAAAGTGCGGTAATAAGTATCGTTCAACAAACTCTGGCGCCGATTGACCTGGTTTTGTCGGTTGTACTTTCAGTTGTTTCGCTGGTTTGTCAGTATCTAATAGATGTAAGAAGGCCGTGGGGAAGCCTTGGGCCGGTATCACTAATGATTTTTTCGATAGCGCTTTCAGGTGAGAGGAAAACCGCGATTGAAGATATTGCAGTTAAAGCGCTAAGAGCGTTTGAAAAGAAGCGTAAATTGTCGGATTCTCAGAAAATAAGAGAGTGGTCAGTTTTGTTGGAGTTGTGGGAAAGGCAAAAAAAGAAGATTCAAAAGAAAATGCTTGATGAAAGCTTAACGTTGAGCAGTTATAAGCAGCTTGAAAGCGATCTTCTGGTGCACGCGAAATCAGAGCCTACTCGCCCGCCGATGTTTAAGATGACTCATCAAGATGTCACTTGGGCTGCATTATCTAAAGCCTTGGCACAAGACTGTCCGTCCGCAGCATTATTTACGAGTGAGGGTGATATAGCTTTAAGGGGCGTTTTTAATCAGGTAGGCATGATGAACGCTTTATGGAGCGGCTCCGGCCTTGAAGTTGGGCGGGCTTATTCTGGGGATTTCTCATTGACAGACGTGCGGTTTAGTATTGGTATTGGGGTCCAGCCAAGGGTGTTTGAGGAATATCTAGAAAGAAAAGGCGAGCTTGGTAAGGCATCAGGATTTTTTGCGAGGTCATTGATTTTTTATCCAGAGTCTACTCAGGGTACTCGATTTATTGAAGGTAAGGTTCAGGTCGATTTAAGTCGATATGAAAAGAGGATAGAAGAACTTCTCGAAGAAAATGTTAAAAAGTTTGATGCCCGTGATGCGAGTAAGTTAGTGGTTGGTTTTTCAGTTGAGGCTAGCGAGGAATTGATATGGATTCACAATAAGATCGAGAAAGAAATGAGGGTTGGTGGAGGCTATGAACGGGCTCGTGATCATGCGTCAAAGTTGGTGGAAAATATTTCTAGAGTGGCCGCTTTGCTTCACTTCTTTGAATCTGGTGGAGCTGAAATTTCACTGTCCGAGTTGTCGTCTGCTGAGAAAATTGTTATGGGGTGCTCTGTAATGTATAAGAGGCTTTTCTCGTTTTCGCCTCAAGTTGTTACTGATGCTGAAGCGCTAATCTCTTGGTTGCAGTCTAGGTGTGATAGCCCACTTTTTAGGCGGACAAAGCGAAATGACGTGTTGCAGCGGGGGCCAGCAGCCTTGCGTCGTGCTACGCGGCTCAATCGCGCAGTTGATTATCTGGTGGAAAAGGGGCTAGTGAAGGAGGTTGCGTATGGGCGAGTAGCGGAGATTGAGTTAATTTAATATGATTTTGTATTTTTTTAGTGTTTTAAGTGTTGGCGGGTGATGAATGGACGTGCCTCAGGCAATAGAGTGCTTGGTTATCCTGGTTGGATCTAATGGTCGTGTTTTATTACGCACAAAACCCGGCTTGGTTGGAGGGTTCTTTATAAGGGTTGAGCTACCTGTCGATAAGTCTCCAGAAGACGCAATTGCCGACTTAGTATTTAGTGAGAGTGGGTTGCAGGTGCGAGTGGACGCTGTTGGGACAGATATTTATTTTGGTGCGCGAGGAATGTGTGGGTATTTTATTGTTAAATTAGTTGGCTCTGAGGAGGCTGTTGGGTTGGATGGGTTTTCGGTTGACTGGTACAGCATTGAGGGGGCGGCTAATCTTATCTCTAGTTTAAAGAATGATAGTGAGTTTGAGTTGGAAATGTCTGTTTTAGCTGTGGCTGCAAGTATAGCTGAAATGAGTGGTGCTCTGGTTGATGACAGGTTTAAGAGGGTGGTTGAAAATTCAGAATTTGAGAGCTTTAAAGAAATTTGTGTTGATCTTGAAAGAATTTTGTCAGGTGGCACGGGTGAGTTTTGGAGGCGCGGAATAAACTCGGATCGGGTAATTGGGATGTTAGATGAAACTCAAAAGCGAATTAGTCTTGGGGAGATAGATTCTGAGTATGAAGAAAACGTTCTTTCTCTTGTTAGTAGAAACTCTAGGTCTAAGGAGCATGAGCGCTCTTTGATAGAGGCTATTTTAATGTGTTCAACGAAAGCGTATGGTTTTTTGTTGCGTGGGGACTATGTTGGTTACAATGAAGCGTATCTTGGTGTTCTGAATTATGTCGAATTATACGATCGATTATATCCGGGAGAGGGGCGGGCGCGGCGAGAGAGGGGATTTAAGGGCGGGCATGGTAAGGCGAAGGCTAGTGCGGAGGTTAGTCGTAAAATTGGTGAAATTGAGGATCTCATCCGTCAAACTATATTGGATGCTCTCCGTGCACACGTTCCTTACCGTGCACGCACCACTTATGTATCTGTTGTTGACAAGATAATTGATGAGGTTTTTCATAGTGTTAAGTGTCAGGGGGTTGAGCGTAATCGAGATGATCTGTGTGGTTTAATTCTAGATATGCTAGCAAATGATGCAGCAGCCAAGAAAATTGTTAAGTCCCGGTAGAGAATGTAAAGCGTTTTAAGCTGTGGTTGGTTTATCCGTCACTTAAAGTAAATCGCTCAGTGTTACTTTTTGGCTACATAATGCTAAACCGCACCGATACGTCTATGGCGCAAAATTTGAAGGTCTCTCGCGCAAGGCTCTGCATGCGCGAGAGGTGATGAAATCACCTACTGAAGGTGTGCTTTTTCTAAGACTGAGCAATAGATTAATTAGTGCTCAGGTTAACGAGGGTGGGGGTGCTACAAATAGGCTCCAGTCATTCATGAGTAAACGCCTCTTATCAAGAAAGTCCGAGCGAGAGTACGCTCCCTCGGTCTGATCACGCTCGTCATGTGCTAACGCCATTTCACAGACTTCACGAGGATAATGGGTACATTCACCGGCCCAGTCACGAAACGAAGATCGAAAGCCATGGCGAGTGATGTGCTTGTACCCCATGTCATGCAGTAGGGTTCGTACAGCATTTGCATGCATTGCCCCAGTCTTGCCTTGGCCTGGGAACAGAAAAGGACTTCCTTCATCTCGCGGAATACTTTTCACCAGCCTTACGACTTCCTCGGCAAGCGGAATGACGAAAGCTACCCGCATTTTCATTCTCTCATCTGGCAGTGACCAAGTTTTAGCTTCTAGATCAAACTCATCCCAACGAGCGAACCTGACCATGTGGGCGCGTGCGCTGGTCATGATCAGCAGTTGAGCGGCCCATGATGGAGGTGTGGCGTTCGCCCTGAGCTTTATCATCAGCTCAGGCACTTCCTGCCAGCGCAAAGCTTCAAAGTGCTCACGCTTCCGAGCTTTCCTCTTTTCAGAGCGGCTCAACAGATTGTCTAAGTGCCCGCGCCAGCGAGCAGGGTTCTCACCTTGTCGCAGGTTGCGTGCTTTGGCTGCGTCCAGGACTTGTTCTATTTGCCCGCGTACCTCGTCAGCGGTTCTGGTCTTGGTGGCCCAGATGGGTTGCAACACCTTAAGTACTTCGGGAGTGCCTATGTCTTCGGCTGACAGCTTGCCTATGTGATCAAACGCATACAGCTCCAGTTTCCGCAGCCACCCTTTATGCCACTTTTCCGACCACGCCGCGCCGTGAGCATCACGGTATTGCGTTGCGAGCGTCTCGAATTTTAGTTGCTTGGCTTCACTTGCACGCTGGGCTTCCCGTTGAGCTGCACGCTCTACGTCTCTGGCTGCCAGGGGATCAATGCCATCGTTCAATTGACTGCGTTTGGCGCTGGCTGCTTGTCTGGCTTTCTTGAGGCTGACTTCAGGGAATGAGCCCAATCCCATCTCCCTACGACGCCCCGCCAATTGAAAGCGAAGTAGCCAGGATTTACGTCCGGTAGGTTTGACGACCAAACGGAGGCCATCACCATCTTCGTAAGTGCCAGGCTCGGTCAGGTTCTCGACTTGTTTCGGATTCAGTTTACTCATTGATTTCCCCTTACTGTTCCTTTGTCCCCCCACCTGTCCCCCCACTTCATCCTCGGATGAGGTCAAATGGCGTTGAACACCATCGGACAGGGAAATGTCTGAAACCCCCGGAATAGCTAAGCTATCAGGAAGATTCTCGGATGGGATAGGATTATTTCGGACAATTAAAAAGCCGGCTTGTGGCCGGCTTCTCGGGGACGCTTCCGACTAATTTATGGTAAGCCGCAATCGCCTTAACTGTGTGGCCATCAAGGGCCTGAAAGAGATGGCAGATGCCCGTGTGGGATATCGCCGAGCCCTCTGGACCGCGGCTTGCGCCGGTCGGGGCTTAATGTGCGGGGTAGCATACAAGGGCACGCGCAAGATGCCCAGCAAAAAATGGCACAGGTTGTTTCAGCCGGGCCGCTGCTGGCGGAAATGCGACCAGTGGAATACCCACCCGATAATCTCCAGGCCCTGCGCCTGGCGCTGGGCAGGGGTGTAGCGTTCGACGGCGTAATTGCGCCGGTCATGGCTGCGCAGGTACAGGGTGCCCTGTGGGCTGAGGCTGAGGTTGTTTACCCTCAGCGCGCCGTTATGCAGCAGCGCGTAGGTTTCGCCCTCAATGACCCGCGTCATGCCCAGGTCGACTGCCAAAGTGGCCCCCAGCGGCACCTGCGGAACCATGTTGTTTGCCGTCATGGCCAGGCAGATGGCGTTATCGGCGTGCACTCCCAATCTTTTCAGCGCTTTTGCGGGCAGGCGCAGGTGTTTGCTGGGCACCGGCGAAAGCAGGCCATTTTGCAGTTCGAAAAAGGGCACTTTTACCTGCCGGGCACGGTGTGCCGACAGTGGGCTGGGCGGGTTGGCCGGCGCCTGGCGTGGCGGGCAGTTGCGCTGGACCGGGTTTGGGTGTTTTGGCCCTTCGCCCGTGCGCAGCCAACGCCGATGCACACAGAACAGATCGGCCAGTTCGTCCAGGCGGGCCAGGGGCACGCCGCGTTTGAACCAGTTGTTGACGTGCTGCGGTGTGACGCTGCGCTGGGCGGCGAAAGCGGAAGCGGACAGGCCACATTCGTGGAGAAGGGCTTTAAGGCGGTCGCCGGAAGTGTTCATGGGGCGAGTGTAACGACGGGTCCCCCGCAAGGAAATGAACCAGTTGTTGACGAGGCTTGTAAGAAAAGTGCCTCGTTGTAGGGCGTTGGTGTAGGACTACGTAGGACATTTTACCGATGAAGGCTTGTCGCCGAATCAGGCATAAAAAAACCCGCCGAAGCGGGTTTTTTTACAATCGGTATCAGCCCTTGTAGGCAGCAACCGATTTGGTAATCGCGGCACGGGCGGCGTCAGCGCCATCCCAGCCTTCGATCTTGACCCACTTGCCCTTCTCGAGATCTTTGTAGTTGGCAAAGAAGTGCTCGATCTGCTGAATCAGCAGGGCTGGCAGGTCAGTGTATTCCTTCACGTCGACGTACAGCTGCGACAGCTTGTCGTGAGGCACAGCGATGACCTTGGCGTCACCGCCGCCGTCGTCGGTCATGTTCAGCACGCCAACCGGACGAGCGCGGATAACCGAGCCTGGCGCTACCGGGTAAGGGGTAACCACCAGCACGTCCAGCGGGTCACCGTCGTCAGCCAGGGTGTTCGGGATGAAACCGTAGTTGGCTGGGTAGAACATCGGGGTGGCCATGAAACGGTCGACGAACAGGGTGTCGCTGTCCTTGTCGATCTCGTATTTGATCGGCGCGTGGTTGGCCGGGATTTCGATGGCGACGTAGATGTCGTTCGGCAGGTCTTTGCCCGCCGGAATCTTGCTGTAGCTCATTGGGCAGTGCCCCCGTGTTTGACCAAAAAAGTGGCGGCGATTATAGGCACATTCTGCCGGGGCATGCCACGCCTGGCCTGATGTGCGGCCCCGTCAGGCGTGGCTTTCGCCGTATGCGGGGTGTTCGGCCTGCAGCCGGTGCAGCCGCGCCAGCGGGTCTTGCCGGTAGAACTGCGACAACTGGCGGTAGACCAGTGGATAAGCCTGATGCAGCAGGTCGGGGGCACTAAAGAAGTATTCGCTGGTGACGGCAAAGAATTCCGCCGGGTTTTCCGCGGCATACGGGTCGATGGCGGTTTCGGCGTCGGGGTTGTTGTCCAGCTGGCGGTTGAGGTCGTCGTAGGCCTGCTGCATGGCCGTTGCCCATTCATCCACCGGCATGCCGCTGTGTAGCGGGGGCAGGCCGTTGGCATCGCCATTGAGCATGTCGAGCTTGTGCGCCAGCTCATGGATGACCAGGTTGTAGGCCTCCCAGCCACCACTGGCCAGCACGCCGTTCCAGGCCAGAATGATCGGCCCCTGTTGCCAGGCTTCGCCGCTGTGCTCGCCGTCCCACACATGCTCCACGCCACTGGCATCGCGGTGGCGCTGGGGGCTCTTGAAGTCGTCGGGGTACAGGATGATTTCGTGGAAGCCCTGGTACCAGTTCAGCTCACCCAGGTGCAGCAGCGGCAACTGTGCCTGGGCGGCCAGCAACAGGCGCTGCTCGTCGTCGGGTTCGACACCTGGCAAGCAGGTCAGGTGCTTGTCGAGCAGGAACAGGATGCAGGCTTCACGCAGCCAGTGGTCTTCCTCGTCGCTGATGCCGTCCAGTATGGGCAGGCGCTCGCGCACGGCCTGCCACTGTTCGGGCTCGATGGGGTAGCGCGTCAGCGCGCGCTTGCGCCGCCAGGCGCTGAACGACCACATGCCTGCTGTTCTCTGAAAGCTCAGTGCGCCTTGGCCGCACGGCCCAGGCGGCTGCGCAACAGGCCGAGGAGCATCGGCACCAGCGACAGGATGATGATGCCCACCACCATCAGCGACAGGTGCTGCTTGATGAATGGCACGTTGCCGAAGAAGTAGCCCAGGGTGACCAGGCCGCCGACCCACAGCAGCGACCCGGCAACGCTGAAGCCAAGGAAACGCGGGTAATGCATGTGGGCGATGCCGGCGACGAACGGTGCGAAGGTACGCAGGATAGGCAGGAAACGCGCCAGGGTCACAGTCTTGCCGCCATGGCGTTCATAGAACTCGTGGGTGCGCTGCAGGTAGTCGCGGCGGAAGATTTTCGAGTTGGGGTTGTTGAACAACCGCTCCCCGGCTGTTCGGCCGATGACGTAGTTGGTGCTGTCGCCCAGGATTGCGGCAGCCATCAACAGGCCAGCCAGCAGCACAGGGTCCATGCCACCACCTGCCGCTACGGCGCCGGCGATGAACAGCAGCGAGTCGCCCGGCAGGAATGGCATGACCACCAGCCCGGTTTCGCAGAAGATCACGGTGAATAGAATGGCGTAGATCCAGGGACCGTAATTGGTGACCAGCAGATCGAGGTAAGCATCGAGATGCAGGATAAGGTCCAACGGGTTGAAATCCATGTACAGCACCTGTGTTCTTGGGTGTAGGCAGGGTTACCTGAGGATGGGTAAATTTTCACACATGACAGGAGGGGCATTATACGGCGAAGTGAGGGGCATGCCCGGAGAGATTGTAGCGGGGGGTTACGGTGCAAGGCCTGGACAGTTGTATCGACTGTACCGGCATGCGGGTCAATCCTGGCTGATTGGCAGGATGTAGCTTTTGAACTCGGTATCTTCACGAAACCCGATGG
>NZ_JBWKXT010000028.1:0-69867 GCF_059423245.1 Pseudomonas sp. GW460-LB5 | reverse complement strand
TGTACCGGCATGCGGGTCAATCCTGGCTGATTGGCAGGATGTAGCTTTTGAACTCGGTATCTTCACGAAACCCGATGGATTCGTAGGTCTTGTGCGCTACCTCATTGTCCGCACTGGTCGACACCCGCATGCGCACGGCGTTGGTTTCCTTGGCCATTTTCTTCGCTTCACGCATCAGGTGGTCGGCCACCAGCATGCGCCGCGAGTCTTCGGCCACGTAGATGTCGTTCAGAATCCATACCCGTTTCAACGACAGCGACGAGTAGCTGGGGTAGAGCTGGCAAAAACCCATCAGCTTGCTGTCGTCATCATCGGGAAGTGCCAGGTAGATCACCGATTCATCCCGCTTCAGGCGCTTTTCCAAAAAGCTGCGCGAGCTGTCGGGGTAGGGCAACTGCCCATAGAACTCCCGGTATTTGACGAACAATGGGGTGAGCAGGTCGAGGTGTTCCAGGGTTGCCTTGATGATGCGCATGTGCGGCCCTCAGAGTCCATTTGGGGAAACAGCGGAATGCCAGCAGCTTTCAAGGGCATCCTGCCCAATGCATGTCACAAGTGCAATCCGCCTTTCGTGACAGGTTTTTTACCCTTTACCCAGCAGGAAGTTGCCTTTCTGGCTGGCGCTGCCTTCACTCTCCAGGCTATGGACCTCGGCTTCGTCCTTCAGATTCACTCCTGAAAGCTGCCGCCGGCAGGCTTCACGCATCAAGTACAGCAGGCGGTGCGCCGCCATGCCATAGCTCAACCCCTCCAGGCGGATGTTGGAAATGCAGTTGCGGTAGGCATCGGTCAGGCCCACCTTCGGCGCGTAGGTGAAATACAGGCCAAGGCTGTCGGGTGAGCTCAGCCCCGGGCGCTCGCCGATCAGCATCACCGTCATCCGTGCGCCCAGCAGTTCACCGACCTCGTCGGCCACTGCCACGCGCCCCTGCTGGACCAGCACAACCGGGGCGCTGGTCCAGCCGTCGGCGGCGGCCTGTTCCTCGAAACGGTTCAGAAACGGCAGGGTGTGACGGTGCACGGCCAGCGCTGACAGGCCATCGGCGACCACAATGGCCAGATCGACACCGCCGGGGTTGGCCTGGGTGTGCTGGCGCAGGGTGGCAATCGACGCATCGTTCAGTCGCCGGCCCAGGTCCGGGCGTTGCAGGTACTGATGGCGGTCACTGGCGGCGCTGTGCAGCACCAGGCTTTCGCGTCCGCGCTCACTCAGCTGGGTAGCCAGGCCGGCATGATCGAACGCCAGGTGCACGGCATCGCGGGCTTGGGCATGGGCGAACTGGAAGTCCAGCTGCGCCCCGGTCGGCAGGCTGGTGCCGGCGCGGCCCAGGGCGATGCGCGCCGGGGTCAGGTTGCGCAGGGCCAGCCAAGGGTTGTCGGGGGTAGGCGTGCGATGGTCCATGGTCATCCCTATGCAAGCTGTGCCAAGGCCTGGCGGAAAGCCAGGGGCAGGTTGTCACCGAAACGCACCCGGCCATCGGCCTGGGTGAAGATGCCGGTGCGGGCCAGCCATGCCTCGAACTCCGGCCCGGGCTTCAGGCCCAAGGTCTGGCGTGCGTACAGCGCGTCGTGGAACGAGGTGGTCTGGTAGTTGAGCATGATGTCGTCGGAGCCAGGGATGCCCATGATGAAGTTGATCCCGGCCACCCCCAGCAGGGTCAGCAGGGTGTCCATGTCGTCCTGGTCGGCTTCGGCGTGGTTGGTGTAGCAGATGTCGCAGCCCATCGGCACACCCAGCAGCTTGCCGCAGAAGTGGTCTTCAAGGCCGGCGCGGATGATCTGCTTGCCGTTGTACAGGTACTCCGGGCCGATGAAACCGACCACGGTGTTGACCAGAAACGGCTTGAAGTGGCGGGCCACGGCATAGGCACGGGTCTCGCAGGTTTGCTGGTCGACGCCATGGTGGGCGTTGGCCGACAGTGCGCTGCCCTGGCCGGTTTCGAAATACATCAGGTTTTGCCCAAGGGTGCCGCGTTTCAGCGACAGGCCCGCTTCGAACCCCTCCTGCAACACGTTCAGGTTGATGCCAAACCCGGCGTTGGCCGCCTCGGTGCCGGCAATGGACTGGAACACCAGGTCCAGCGGCACGCCGCGGTTGATCGCCTCGATCGAGGTGGTGACATGGGTGAGCACGCAGGCCTGGGTGGGGATGTCGTAGCGCTGGATGATGGCGTCGAGCATTTCCAGCAGGGCACAGATCGAGGCAATGCTGTCGGTGGCCGGGTTGATGCCGATCATCGCGTCGCCGTTACCGTACAGCAGCCCGTCGAGAATGCTGGCGGCGATACCGGCCGGCTCGTCGGTCGGGTGGTTGGGCTGCAGCCGGGTAGACAAGCGCCCGCGCAAGCCCATGGTGCCGCGGAACCGGGTGACTACGCGGATCTTCTGCGCCACCAGCACCAAGTCCTGCACGCGCATGATCTTCGACACCGCCGCCGCCATTTCCGGCGTCAGCCCTGGCGCCAGTGCGCGCAGGCTGTCTTCATCGGCCTCTTCGCTCAGCAGCCAGTCGCGCAGGCCGCCCACGGTCAGGTGGCTGACCGGGGCAAAGGCCTGGGCATCGTGGGTGTCGATGATCAGGCGGGTGACTTCATCCGCTTCGTAAGGAATCAGGGCTTCATTGAGAAAGTGGGTCAGCGGGATATTGGCCAGCGCCATCTGCGCAGCAACACGCTCGCCGTCGTTGCTGGCCGCCACGCCTGCCAGGTAGTCCCCCGAGCGTGCCGGGCTGGCCTTGGCCATCACGTCCTTGAGGCTGTCGAAGCGGTAGACCAGGTGGCCTACCGTGTGTACGAAACTTGCCATACAAATCTCCAGAGCCGCGGGCTGCCCCGCGGCGGGTGGCAGCAATCAGTGCAAGGCCTCTTCGGCCTGCTGGATGGCGGCGAATTCCTCTTCCGGCGTGCCAGCGACCAGATGGTGGCGGCTGTAGAAAGCAAAGTAGGCAATCAATACCGCATAGATCACTGCGGCGCCAATCACCACACGCGGGTCAACCAGGAAACCGGCAACCACGGCGAGGCAGGCCAGCACCAGTGCCACGCCTGACGTGAAGATGCCACCTGGGGTGCGGTACGGGCGCTCCATCTTCGGCCGGCGGATGCGCAGGGTGATGTGCGCGGCCATCATCAGCACATAGGACAGCGTAGCGCCGAATACCGCCACCAGGATCAGCAAGTCGCCCTGGCCGGTCAGCGACAGGGCAAAGCCGATGATGCCGGGGATGATCAGGGCCAGTACCGGGGCCTTGCTTTTGTTGGTTTCCGACAGTTTGCGCGGCAGGTAGCCTGCGCGGGACAGGGCGAAGATCTGCCGGGAATAGGCGTAGATGATCGAGAAGAAGCTGGCGATCAGCCCGGCCAGGCCCACCAGGTTGACGAAGCCACCCATCCAGGTGCTGCCGCCGTAAGCCTTGGACAGCGCTTCGACCAGCGGGTTGCCCGATGCTTTCAGCGCTTCGGAGCCTGCACCGCCAGGGCCGACCACCAGGATCAGCAGGGCGAAGGCCAGCAGTACCAGCATGGCGCCGATCAGGCCGCGCGGCAGGTCACGCTTGGGGTTCTTGGTTTCTTCGGCGGCCAGCGGCACGCCTTCGACGGCAAGGAAGAACCAGATGGCGTAAGGGATGGCCGCCCACACGCCGACATAGCCGAACGGCAGGAAGCTGCTGGCGCCTACTGCGTCCGTTTTGGCGATGTCGAACAGGTTGGCTGCATCAAAATGGGGCACCATGCTCACCAGGAACACCGCCAGGGCGATAGCGGCGATGGCGGTGATGATGAACATCAGCTTCAACGCCTCACCCACACCAAAGATGTGGATGCCGATGAACACGATGTAGAACGCCAGGTAGATCATCCACCCGCCGATGCCGAACAGTGACTGGCAATAGGCGCCGATGAACACGGCGATGGCTGCGGGCGCAATGGCGTATTCGATGAGGATTGCCGTGCCGGTCAGGAAGCCGCCCCACGGGCCGAAGGCGCTGCGGGCAAAGCCGTAGCCGCCGCCTGCGGTGGGGATCATCGACGACAGTTCGGCCAGCGAAAAGCACATGCACAGGTACATGGTGGCCATCAGCAAGGTGGCGAGGAACATGCCGCCCCAGCCACCCTGGGCCAGGCCGAAGTTCCAGCCGGCATAGTCGCCGGAGATGACATAGGCCACGCCCAGGCCGACCAGCAGTACCCAGCCGGCGGCGCCTTTTTTCAGTTCACGTTGCTGGAAATAGTCCGACCCAACTTTTTCGAAGTCGACGGAAGAGCCTGCCGGCGAGCCGGCGGAATGATCGCTTGGCATAGATTCACCTGTTCTTTTTCTTGGTGGCCGGAAGGGTTCGGGCCGATGGTGATGTGTACTGCAGGAAGCGAGCCAGAGCGGTTGGTGCACGGTTGCCGCTCTGGGTTTTGTGTAGATCTGGCCCGGCCTCTTCGCGGGCTTGCCCGCTCCCACAGGTATTGCATCGGTTCTGGAAGCAACGGTGAACCTGTGGGAGCGGGCGAGCCTGCGAAGGCCGCGACGCGGTTTAGAAGAAGCCCAGCGGGTTGATGTCGTAGCTCACCAGCAGGTTCTTGGTCTGCTGATAGTGGTCGAGCATCATCTTGTGGGTCTCACGGCCAACGCCGGACTTCTTGTACCCGCCAAACGCCGCATGCGCCGGGTACAGGTGGTAGCAGTTGGTCCACACGCGGCCGGCCTTGATTCCGCGGCCCATGCGGTAGGCACGGTTGATGTCGCGGGTCCACACGCCGGCACCCAGGCCGAACTCCGTGTCGTTGGCAATCGCCAGTGCTTCGGCTTCGTCCTTGAAGGTGGTGACGCTGACCACCGGTCCGAAGATTTCTTCCTGGAACACGCGCATCTTGTTGTTGCCCTTGAGCAGGGTCGGCTGGATGTAATAACCGGTGGCCAGCGAGCCTTCCAGCTTCTCGACCTTGCCACCGGTCAGCAGCTCGGCGCCTTCGTCCTGGGCGATCTGCAGATACGAAAGGATCTTCTCGAACTGCTGCTGCGAGGCCTGGGCGCCGACCATGGTGTCGGTGTCCAGCGGGTCGCCGCGCTTGATCTGCAGCACCTTTTTCATCACCACTTCCATGAACTGCGGGTAGATCGATTCTTGCACCAGGGCACGCGACGGGCAGGTGCAGACCTCGCCCTGGTTGAAGAATGCCAGCACCATGCCTTCGGCAGCCTTTTCGATGAAGCTCGGCTCCGCCTGCATGATGTCTTCGAAGTACACGTTCGGCGACTTGCCGCCCAGCTCGACGGTGGACGGAATGATGTTTTCGGCCGCGCATTTCATGATGTGCGAGCCAACCGGGGTAGAACCGGTGAAGGCGATCTTGGCGATGCGCTTGCTGGTCGCCAGCGCTTCACCCGCTTCGCGGCCATAGCCTTGCACCACGTTGAGCACGCCAGGTGGCAACAGGTCGCCGATCACTTCCAGCAGCACGGTGATGCCCAGTGGGGTCTGCTCGGCAGGCTTGAGCACCACGCAGTTACCGGCGGCCAGCGCAGGCGCCAGCTTCCAGGCCGCCATCAGGATCGGGAAGTTCCACGGAATGATCTGCCCGACGACGCCCAGCGGCTCGTGGATGTGATAGGCCACGGTGCCTTCGTTGATCTCGGCGGCGCCGCCTTCCTGGGCGCGGATGCAGCCTGCGAAGTAGCGGAAGTGGTCGACGGCCAGCGGAATGTCGGCGTTGAGGGTTTCGCGGATGGGCTTGCCGTTGTCCCAGGTTTCGGTAATGGCCAGCAGCTCAAGGTTCTGCTCGATGCGGTCGGCAATCTTCAGCAGCACGTTGGAACGGTCCTGCACCGACGTGCGACCCCAGGCATCGGCAGCGGCGTGGGCGGCGTCGAGCGCCTTGTCGATGTCTTCGGCAGTGGAGCGGGGGAATTCGGCGATCAGTTTGCCATTCACCGGGGACGTGTTCTCGAAATACTGTCCCTTGACCGGAGCTACGAACTCGCCACCGATGTAGTTGCCGTAGCGGCTCTTGAAGGAAACCTTCGCGCCGTCGGTACCGGGATGTGCGTAACGCATGGTGTGTCTCCTGGCTGTTATGTTTGTTGGGGAGTTGAGAAGCGTAGAGCAAAGGTTGGGCCAGCGTTTGGCACGCCAGGCAAATCAATGACTTGGGTCAGTTGCCTGGGCCAGGTTGACGGGCGCTGTACCAGCACCGGTACGCAGTGGGGTGACACTTTGTGCCATTTGCGACACGTTGCCGCAGGGTGCATTGCAAAGCCATCCCGGGTGGAGGATGCTGATCAGACTCTCTATCTGCGGAGAACTACAACAATGCAGAGCAATCCTTTCAGTCGCCATGCCCAGCAAGTCCATACCGTTGCCCACGGTGGGGCCGGGGAGGGGGGCAGTGACCCGTCCATCGCCCGCTCATGGCTGCGCTGCCTCGAGGACTACCACCTTGACCCTGCTGTGATCGAGGCCCCGCTGGTGCTTGAGCACGGGCGCCTGCTGGAAAGCCGCGAGCGCCTGCACCAGGTGCTGCAAATTGCCGACCATGAGATGAACAGCCTTCACCAGCAGCTTTCCGGGGCTGGCCACGCGGTATTGCTGACCGACGCCCGCGGGGTAATCCTCAATTGCGTCAGCGCGCCCGCCGAGCGGCGCAGCTTCGAGCGTGCCGGGCTGTGGCTGGGCGCCGACTGGAGCGAAGCGCGCGAGGGCACCAACGGCATCGGCACCTGCCTGGTCGAGCGCCAGGCCCTGACCATCCACCAGAATGAGCACTTTCGGGGCCGCCATACCGGGCTGACCTGCTCGGCCAGCCCGGTGTTCGACCCCCATGGCGAACTGCTGGCGGTGCTTGATGTGTCGTCGGCCCGGCCTGATGTTTCCCGCCAGAGTCAGTTTCACACCATGGCATTGGTCAACCTCTCGGCGAAGATGATTGAAAGCTGCTATTTCCTACGCCATTTCGAGCAGCAGTGGTTGCTGCGTTTCCACCTGCAGGCCGAATCGGTTGGCCTGTTCAGCGAAGGTTTGCTGGCGTTCGACGGTGACGGGCGCATCTGTGCGGCCAACCAGAGTGCGCTGAACCTCTTGGGGACCGTGCGCGGTGGCGTGCTGGGCAAGCCCATGCAGCGCTTCTTTGCCTGCAGCCACGACGAGTTGTTCAACCGCGCCATGCCCGCTGGCAGTACGGTATGGCCGCTACACACCCGGGACGGCCGCCAGGTGTTCGCCAGCCTGCGCGGCCAGGCACGTACGCCGGTATGGTCAGTGCCCACCGCTTATCGCCAGCCCGTGCGCGAAGTGGAGCCGGCCATCTGCCTGCTCGACCCGGCATTACAAAACGACTTTCGCCGCTGCGTACGGGTGTTTGAGCGTGATGTGCCGTTGTTGCTGCGTGGCGAGACCGGTTGTGGCAAGGAGGCGTTTGCCCAGGCCGTGCACCAGGCCAGTGAGCGGCGCGGCAAGCCGTTTGTCGCCATCAACTGCGCATCGATCCCGGAGAGCCTGATCGAGAGCGAGCTGTTTGGGTACCGAGGTGGCAGCTTTACCGGCGCACGCAAAGAAGGCATGCGCGGCAAGCTGCTGCAGGCTGACGGCGGGACCTTGCTGCTGGACGAGATCGGCGACATGCCGCTGGCCCTGCAAACCCGCCTGCTGCGGGTGCTGGAGGAGCGCCAGGTGGTGCCGATCGGGGGTGAACCGCAGGCGGTTGATGTGCGCATTGTCAGCGCTACCCACCGCGACCTGCTGGAGCGGGTGGCACAGGGCAGTTTCCGCGAGGACCTGTATTACCGCCTGAATGGCCTGGAGGTGGCGTTGCCGGCGGTGCGCGATCGCAGTGACAAGGCGCAGTTGCTGGACTTCCTGCTGCGTCAGGAGGCGCAGGGGCATCGGGTCGAGCTGGAGCCCAGTGCGCGCCAGGCGCTGCTGGACTTCACCTGGCCGGGGAACGTGCGGCAAATGCGCAATGTACTGCGTACATTGGTAGCGCTTTGCGATAGCACCTTCATTGAGCTCTGCGACCTGCCCGCGACCTTCCGCAGCAATGCGGCCTCTGTGGGAGCGGGCTTGCCCCGCGAAGCAGGCAACGCGGTGGATGGCACCGGCCTTGCCGGTGTTCGCGGGGCAAGCCCGCTCCCAAACGGGTTCAGCAATAGCCTTGGAGATCATGAGCAAAACAGTCTCTCCCACAAGAGCACGCCGGTGCGCCTTGAGACCGCTGAGTGCGAAGCTCTCCTGTCAGTACTAGAGGCAAAACACTGGCACCTGACCCGCGTCGCCGAGCACCTGGGCATCAGCCGCAATACCTTGTATCGAAAACTGCGCAAACACGGCATCACCCGGGTTGACTAAGCGAAACAGCGAGTGCGAATTGTCGCGCCCTGGGCTACCCTGCCTCGATGTTTTGCGAGGTCAACCATGCATATTCACATTCTCGGTATTTGCGGCACTTTCATGGGCTCGCTGGCGGTGCTGGCCAAGGAACTTGGCCATCGCGTCACCGGCTCCGACGCCAATGTCTATCCCCCGATGAGCACCCAGCTCGAAGCCCAGGGCATCGAGTTGACCCAAGGCTATGACCCCGCCCAGCTGGACCCGGCGCCAGACCTGGTGGTCATCGGCAATGCCATGTCCCGTGGCAACCCGGCGGTGGAGTACGTGCTGAACAAAGGCCTGCCCTATGTTTCCGGCCCGCAATGGCTGGCAGACCACGTGCTGCAGGGCCGCTGGGTACTGGCCGTTGCCGGCACCCACGGCAAGACCACCACCAGCAGCATGCTGGCCTGGGTGCTGGAACATGCCGACATGAGCCCGGGCTTCCTGATTGGCGGTGTGCCGCAGAACTTCTCGGTGTCGGCGCGCCTGGGCGATACGCCGTTCTTCGTGGTCGAAGCCGACGAGTACGACAGCGCCTTCTTCGACAAACGCTCGAAATTTGTCCACTACCACCCACGTACCGCGATCCTCAACAACCTTGAGTTCGATCATGCGGACATTTTCCCGGACCTGGCCTCGATCGAGCGGCAGTTCCACCACCTGGTGCGCACCATCCCGGGCGAAGGCCTGGTCATTCACCCCACCACCGAGCAAGCGCTGGAGCGGGTGATCGGCATGGGTTGCTGGACCCCGGTGCAGACTACGGGCGAAGGCGGCCAGTGGCAGGCGCGCCTGCTCAGCGCCGACGGCTCGCGTTTCGAGGTACTGTTCGAGGGTGAGGTGCAGGGCGTGGTGGATTGGGCGCTGACTGGCCAGCACAACGTTGCCAACGCCCTGGCTACCTTGGCGGCGGCCCGCCATGTCGGCGTGGTCCCGGCCATGGGCATCGAGGGCCTGAGCGCCTTCAAGAGCGTCAAGCGGCGCATGGAAAAGGTTGCCGAAGTGCAGGGCGTGACCATCTACGATGACTTCGCCCACCACCCGACCGCCATCGCCACCACCCTCGACGGCCTGCGCAAGCGTGTTGGCGAGTCGCCTGTGATTGCCGTGATCGAGCCACGCTCCAACTCGATGAAGCTCGGCGCCCACCGTGACGGATTGCCGGAAAGCGTCAACGATGCCGACCAGGTGATCTGGTACGCCCCGGCCAACCTCGGCTGGGACTTGGCGGCCACCGCTGCGAAGTGCAAGGTACCGAGCGTGGTGGCCGACAGCCTCGACGCGATCATCGAGCGGGTCAAAGGCCAGGCACGCCCCGGCACCCACGTGGTGATCATGAGCAACGGCGGCTTCGGTGGCCTGCACGGCAAGCTGGCCGAGGCCCTGAAGTGAGCGGGCCGGAACGCATCACCCTGGCCATGACGGGCGCCTCGGGCGCCCAGTATGGCCTGCGGCTGCTCGATTGCCTGGTGCGCGAGGACCGCGAGGTGCACTTTCTGATCTCCAAGGCCGCGCAGCTGGTGATGGCCACCGAGACCGACGTGGTGCTACCGGCCAAGCCCCAGGCGATGCAGGCATTTCTTACCGAATATACCGGCGCCGCCGACGGCCAGATCCGTGTGTACGGCAAGGAAGACTGGATGTCGCCGGTGGCCTCAGGCTCCGGCGCCCCGGCGGCGATGGTGGTGGTACCTTGCTCTACGGGTACCCTGTCCTCGATCGCCACAGGTGCCTGCAACAATCTGATCGAACGTGCGGCAGACGTTACCCTCAAAGAGCGTCGCCAGCTGATTCTGGTACCCCGCGAAGCACCGTTTTCCACCATCCACCTGGAAAACATGCTCAAGCTGTCGCAAATGGGGGCGGTAATCCTGCCGGCGGCGCCGGGCTTCTATCACCAGCCGCAAACCATCGATGACCTGGTCGACTTTGTCGTGGCGCGCATCCTCAACCTGCTGGCCATTCCCCAGGACATGTTGCCGCGTTGGGGCGAGCATCATTTCGGGGTGGATGATTGAAGCGTGCGTTGCTAGGTGTGGCGGCGCTGGTGATGCTGGGCGGCTGCGCCACTGCGCGCACCCTGGATGCCGCCAAGCCAGGGGCACCGGTGGTGTATGCCGGTACCCGGCTGGATTTGTACGTCATCAATGGCGGGTGCTGCCCGCGGGACCACTACGGGGCTGATGCACCGGCCTATCCAGGCCTGGACCTGCCCGGCAGCATGCTGCTCGATACGCTGTTGTTGCCGTTGTCATTGCTGACTGCGGCCGGGGTAGGCTTCCAGGCCACCGGCGGCCTCTAGCCAGCGCCGTGCACCCTTGTGTGAGCGGCCTTGCGGCCCTATCGCGACACAAGGCCGCTCCTGCAACGGTCCAGTGCAGCTTTCAGGGGGTTTTGCCCAACTTGCGAAGCTCATCCGACTCCACAATCCGCACCCCGTCCTCTTCCTCCAGCGCCAGCCGCCACAAGGCTCGGGCCAGGGTACAAGCCTCGATCCCTCTGTACTTGCCGGGGATCAACCGGGAAAACGGCGAAGCCAGTTGTTCCGCGAGCCGTGGCTCAATCCGCTCGCCCAATAGCAAAGACGGCCGCACGATGGTCAGCTGCGGCCAGTCCTGGGCTTTGAGCGCTTCTTCCATCTCGCCCTTCACCCGGTTGTAGAAAATAGACGATTTTGGGTCGGCGCCCAGCGCACTGACCACCAGCAAATGCCGTGCGCCCATCTCCCGGGCACGCTTGCTGAACGCCACTACCATGTCCAGGTCCACTGCGCGGAAAGCCGATTCGGAGCCGGCCTGTTTCAGCGTGGTGCCCAGGCAGCAGTAGGCGATATCAACACGCCCGGCCAGCTGTGGAAGAAATACCGCCGGGTCGCCGACCGGGTTTTCCAGGTGCGGATGCCCGGCCAGCGGCCGGCGGGTAGGCGCCAGTACGCGGGTGATGGTGGGCTCGTTGAGCAGGCGGTCAAGCAGGTGCTCACCGGTCAGGCCGGTGGCACCGGCAAGCAGGACATGCTGAGGCGTCAAATACATGATGTCTCTCCCTTGTTACACACAAGTCTAGTGGCTGCCAGGCATTTTTGCCTGTCCTCCCACGTTGGCCTGTGCGGCGTTACGCAATGCTTCTTCGGCCTGTTGCCGGCGCAAGTGCTGCCAGTGTTCAAGTACTGCTGGCGGCGCCCACAGCTGGGGCTCCGAAGCCTCGAAGCCTTCCCTTTGTTCTCTTTCGGCAACGCTGGCGCGTGCCAGTTCAAACGCCTGTTTCAGGTCGTCGGTCTGGTTCAGTGCTTCTGCGAACAGGGCGTCACCAAAGTAGGTGAAATCGGCTTCTTCCGAGCACCCGAAGGACACGCGGTCGGCCCGAGCGGCGGTCATTATCACCGTGCGCTCATCCTTGAGCGGGGCAATGTAGCCGCCTGAATAGCACGCCGAGATGACGATTACCTTGTCGCGGTTTTTCAGTGGCGCCAGGGCGGTGGCCAGCTCGTCGGCAGTAAGGTCGGCCAGTTGCAGGCGCGGCTGGTCGAGCACCAACTGGTGGTCCTGGCTGCCGTGGCTGGTGAGGTAGATGAACACCAGGTCTTCGGGGCCGCTGCGTTCGGCCAGCGTGATGGCGGCACGGGTGAGGGTCTCGCGGGTGGCCATAGGTCGGGTGGCCATGTGGTCGCGGTGATTGACCAAGGTCACTTGGCCACGGGCGCCAAAGCGCACTTTGAGCATGTTGCTGACATAGTCGGCTTCTCGCAGAAACACGCTTTGCTGGCCATCGCCGGCCACTACCAGGCTGTAAAGCTGAATGGGCGGTGCCGAGCGCGGTACGCGCGCAAGCGCCTCTTCCAGCAGCCGGCCCTGGTTGAGCAGGGCCAGGTCGAGAGGGTCGGGCAGCAGCTTGCCTTTCTGGTCGCGTACGCGAACGCCGTTGGCCCAGGTGCCACTTTCGACCTGGCCACTGGCAAGGGTCAGCCGCCCATGGCCATGGTAGGCATCGTTCAGGAAGCCGCCGACATACGTGCTGCCGTCGGCCAGCTGCAGGCTGCCCTGGCCCGACAGGCGCCAGTCGATGAACTCGCCCTTGTAGTGGCTGCCGTCGCTGCCCAGCAGTTCGCCTTCGCCCACCAGCGAGCCATCCTTGAACTCGCCGATCCACACATCGCCATCGGCGCTTTCATAGCGGCCACGGCCTTCCAGACGGTTGTCCTTGAACTCACCGATGTACTGCTCGCCGTCGACGCTGTCGTAAGTGCCGCTGCCTTGCAGCTGGCCGTTGACGAAGCGCCCGCTGAACTGGTTGCCGCTGGCATCGCTGCGTACGCCGGCGCCGTTGGGCTTGCCCTTGGCGAACAGGCCTTGATAGCGGCTGCCGTCGGCCAGCTCCAGCTCGCCCGCGCCTTCGTACAGGTCGTCCTTGAACTGGCCGCGGTAGGTCTGGTCGGCTTGCTTGAGCGTGCCTTCGCCGTCGCGGCGGCCGTGCTTGAAGGTGCCACTGTAGTGGCTGCCCGGGGTGGTCAGGTCGCCCAGCCCCTCGAACAGCCCCTCGGCAAACTGGCCACGGTAAACCTCGCCGTTCTGGCCATGCCACTCGCCCTGGCCATGCCATTGCCCGTCCTTGAAGCCGCCGGCGTACCAACTGCCGTTGGGGTAGTCGATACGGCCCTCGCCCTGCAACAGGCCGTCGACCACTTGCCCCCGGTAACGCCCCCCGTCAGGCAGGCGTGCGTCCGGCGCAAGCAGCGATTCGCCATCGCCACAGGCGGCGAGCAGCAGGACCAAGGTAATGGGGAGCAGTGGACGCATGGTGAGGACCGGGCAATAGGTTTGCCGAGTATGACGCAGAATAAGGGGCCGAGACAGATAGGGCACAAGTAGAGGAGGCAACGGACCGGCGCGGCGAGATGGCTGTGGGGTGAATGTCGGGGGATCGAGGGTGGGCAGACAAGTGCATGCCTTGAGTTGTTCATCGCCTGTGAGATCGAGCGCCGCCCGCGCGGCGCTTCGCGGGGCAAGCCCGCTCCCACATCTGTTTCGGGCCAGTACTACCTGACCCTTTTCCGCGCGGCCCCTTGTTTGTTCCATTCGATATCGAAGGGTAAGCAGCTGCTCTTCATTAATCTCATGTCATACATCCAGGGGGCGCGCGCCTAGGGTGCAGGAGTGACTGGCCCGAAACAAATGTGGGAGCGGGCTCGCCCCGCGAAGCGCCGCGCGGGCGGCGCTCGATCTCACAGGCGATGAACAACTCAAGTCATACCCTTCAATGCCCCCGCAAAAAATCCACCATCCTGCGGTTCACTTCTTCAGCCGCCTCCATCTGCACCATGTGACCGGCGTCGGCTAGCACCAGCACCTCGGCCTCCAGGCCTTCGGCATGGCTGGCCGGGATGATCGCGTCCTTCCCGCCCCACACCACCAGCGCCGGATGCTGCCCCAGCACCCCACGCAGGTCGTGGCGCTGCCGGTTGCCGTCGGCGATGGCCGATGCCAGCTGGGCCAATGCGGTATCAACACCTTCCAGGCGCTTGAACTTGAGCATGTCCTCCAGCATTTGCCGGGTCACCAGCGCCGGGTCGGCAAACAATTGCACCATCTGCGGTTTAAGGGCGTTGCGGTTGGCGGCGGCGACAAAGCCTTGCAGGTACTGCCCGTTAATCGCTTCGCCCAGGCCGGCGCTGGCCACCAGGCTCAGGCTTGCCACCCGCTGCGGCGCCAGGCGCGCCACGTTGAGGCTTACCGCGCCGCCCATGGAGTGCCCGGCCAGGTGGGCCTTGGCGATGTCCAGGTGGTCGAGCAGCGCCAGCACGGTTTCGCTCAGCTCATCCAGGTCGCCACGTTGCAGTGCTTTGGCGGACTCGCCGTGCCCTGGCAGGTCCAGGGCGATCACGCGGCGTTCGGCGGCCAGCGCCGGATGGTTGAACAGCCAGTTGTTGAGGTCGCCACCAAAACCGTGCACCAGCACCAGCGGCGTGCCGCCTTCCCCCAGCTCGAACCAGCGCACCAGGCGGCCGCCTATTTCAGCCTTTTGTGGGGCCGGCCCCTGTGCCTGATCGCCCCCCCCTTCGGCGACGAACCCGGCCTGAAAGCGCTGCACCACCGCATCGATTTCCGCTTCTTCGGCTTCGCCTTCCACTACCACTGCCAGCAGCGCGCCGACCGGCAGGGTTTCATCCGGCCTGGCCACCTGGCGGCGCAGTACGCCACTGAACGGGGCTTCGACGCTGCTGCTGATTTTGTCAGTCTCGACGTCCAGCACCTCGTCGCCCTTGTTGATTGCGTCACCTTCCTGCTTGAGCCAGGTGTCCACCCGGCCTTCGGTCATCGACAGGCCCCACTTGGGCATGGTCAGGGTATGGATCTGGCTCATGCGGCACTCCTTGCGGCTTCTATCACCTTGCGCACGGCTGCTTCGATCTTCGCCGCGTCAGGGATGTACAGGTCTTCCAAGGCATCGGAGAACGGCACCGGGGTGTGCGGTGCGGTGACCATTTCGATCGGGCCCTTGAGTGCGCCGAAGGCCTTTTGCGCCACCAGCGCGCTGATGTCGGTGGCCATCGAGCAGCGCGGGTTAGCTTCGTCGATCACCACCAGGCGGCCGGTTTTTTCCACGCTTTCAAGAATGCTGTCCTCGTCCAGCGGGCTGGTGGTGCGCAGGTCCAGCACTTCGCAGTCGATGCCCTGGCGGGCCAGGTTGTTGGCTGCTTCAAGTGCCACGTGGACCATGCGGCCATAGGTGACCAGGGTCACGTCGTCACCATCGCGCAGGAAGTTGGCCTCGCCGAACGGCACGGTGTACACCTCTTCCGGCACCTCGCCCTGCATGCTGTACAACAACTTGTGCTCGCAGAAGATCACCGGGTCGTTGTCGCGGATAGCCTGGATCAACAGGCCCTTGGCATCGTAAGGCGAGGACGGGCACACCACTTTCAGGCCGGGGATGTGCGTCCACAGCGAGGTGAGCATCTGCGAGTGCTGGGCGGCCGCACGCAGGCCAGCGCCGTACATGGTGCGCATCACCAGCGGGGTGACCGCCTTGCCGCCGAACATATAGCGGAATTTGGCGGCCTGGTTGAGGATCTGGTCCAGGCAGCAGCCGGCAAAGTCCACGAACATCAGTTCGCACACCGGGCGCAGGCCTTGGGTGGCGGCACCGACGGCAGCGCCGACGTAGCCGATTTCCGACAGCGGTGCGTCCAGCACGCGGCCGGGGAACTGGTGGTACAAGCCCTTGGTCACGCCCAGCACGCCACCCCAGGCGTCATCTTCGCCGGGTGCACCGGCACCGCCGGCAACGTCTTCGCCAATGATGAACACGGTGTTGTCGCGGCGCATTTCCTGGGCCAGGGCTTCGTTGATGGCCTGCTGGTAGCTGATCTTTCTTGCCATGGTGGTTCTCCTGTTGTTCTTGTAATCCGCGGCTCAGGGGTAGCTGACGTAGACGTCGGTGAGCAGGTCGGCGGGCTGTGGCTTGGGATCGGACTTGGCGCGGCGCACGGCGTCTTCGATCAGGTCCTCGATGCGCCCGTCGATGGCGTCCAGTTGCCCGGCAGTGAGCAGGCCAGCGCGGGTGGTCTTGTTACGGAACTGCATCAGGCAGTCGCGGGATTCGCGCAGGTTCTTCACTTCATCCGGGGCGCGGTAGGTTTGCGCATCGCCTTCGAAGTGGCCGTAGTAGCGGCTGAGCTTGACCTCGATCAGTGACGGCCCTTGCCCCGCACGGGCGCGCTCTATGGCGGCCCCGGCGGCCTCGTACACGGCAAAGAAGTCGAAGCCGTCGATGGTGACGCCCGGCATGCCGAAGCCGGCGGCGCGGTCGGCAATGTGGTCGCAGGCGACGGACCAATTGGAGGCGGTGGCCTCGGCGTAGCCGTTGTTCTCGGCCACGAAGATGCACGGCAGGTTCATGATCGACGCCATGTTCATGGCTTCGAACACAGCACCCTCGTTGGAAGCGCCATCGCCGAAGAAGGCCACCGACACGTCATCACGGCCCTTGAGTTTGGCCGCCAATGCCGCCCCGGCCACCAGCGGTGCACCGGCGCCGACGATGCCGTTGGCACCGAGCATGCCCTTTTCCAGGTCGGCAATGTGCATCGAGCCGCCCTTGCCGCCGCACACGCCGGTTTTCTTGCCATAGATTTCGGCCATCATGCCGTACACATCCACGCCCTTGGCGATGCAATGGCCATGGCCGCGGTGGGTCGAGGCAATGCAGTCGCTGTCGCGCAGGTGGGCCATGACCCCGGCGGCGGAGGCTTCTTCGCCGGCATACAGGTGGACGAAGCCGGGGATCTCGCCCGTGGCAAACTCCACGTGCAGGCGTTCCTCGAAGGCGCGAATGGTGCGCATCACTTCATAGGCATGCAGCAGTTGCTCGGTACTGAGTTGATTGGACATCTTGTTGTTCTCCAGGGTTGTCTCAACGCGGGGTTGCAGGGTGCAGCCGATGGCCACGTGGCACGGTCAGCAGGTGATGGCGGGCGGCATGCGCCAGGACCGCCTCGACGTCCACGCTCAGCGGCCCTTGGTGGTCGAGCGTGATGGTGGGTGTATCGTGTTCGGCGAATTCGATTTCGCGCTCGCCGTCCAGGGCCAAGGTGCCGCTGGAAAGGCTCAGGCGATGGGCGACGCCAGGCATAAGCGTGCCGCTGGCGGTGATGCCGCAACCTTGCAGCAGGCCGGGCGCCAGGGGCGCGAGCAGCGCCTGTTCGGCACCGGGGTTCAAGCGCACCCAGACGCCATGGGGGGCCTGGCGCGATACCGGGCACCACAGCCCGCACAGGGCTGACAGGCCAATGGCATGGGGCTCGGCGAAGCAGGCAAAAACCTCGCACAGGTCTTCGCTGCGGCTGAGCGCACGGGCGCCGATGAAGCGCTGGGGCGAGACTGCCACCTCCACCAGTGCCCACTCGGCAAGCTGTTGTTCGGGCACTTTGACCAGCAGGCGCTTGTTGCGGCGCAGGCCGACATCGGTCGGTACCCGCCCGCAGGCGAGCAAGCCGCCGGCCAGACCGGCGCTGGTGGCTTCACGCAGTTCGGGGAAAGCATTGTTGGTGCCGGTGGACAAGGTCAGCAGCGGTACGTCACCCGCCTGGGCAGCGACCGCCTTGTGGGTGCCGTCGCCGCCGAGCACGGCGATCATCGCCACGCCACGCTCGACCATGCGGCGGGTAGCCAGATGCGTGTCGGCAACGGTCTGGGTCAACGGCAGGTCGAGTATTTCGATGGCTGGCCAATGCTGGTCACGGGCGACCGGACCCTGGCTGGCCTTGAGCACGGCGGCGGCGATGCCCGTCATGTCGCTGGGCAGCAGCACCTGGCCGACGCCGGTAGCACCGAAGGCAGCCAGCAGCCGCTGGATCGCCGAGGCCTTGTCGGTGCTCGAATAGAGCCCGGCATTGGCGGTCAGGCGGCGCAGGTCGCGGCCAGAGGCAGGGTTGGCAATGATCCCGACGATCGGGGCGGGTAGCGGCATGGCGCACCTCGTATTTTTGTTTGCAAGGGCAGGAGCAAGCCCGGTGCCAGCTTTTCATGGCTTGGCTGAAGCGCCCGTGCCAGAGCGGTTTGCTTGCACGGCAGCACGTGCCCCTGGTGGCGTCCACGAGACGCTGGGTGCCAACGGGGGGCGTTGGTTGACGAGACGCTGAGACGCAGCGTCTCAAGCCAGCCGGTAATCACACAGTGCTTGTCGGGGCATGCGTGGAAGCGCTTAATGGCCGGACAACGATAAAAACAGCAACGAGAACCGGAGGGCCTGAATGCTTGCCGCGAACTCCCGAGCCCATGTCGACTGCGTCAGCCGGGTGCTGAAGAATGCCGACCGCCTGCCCCAGGCACCGGTGCCAGCGCTGATCCTCGATTCATGGCGCCGTTCCATGGAGCTGTACCGCCTCGACCCCGGGTCCCAACAGGGGCCGCGCATCCTGTCCCAAAGCCTGCTCAACGAATGCCGCGAACGCGCCGAACTGTTTCTGCGCATCGCTGGCGATGCCGTGGCACGCCTGCACGAGCGGGTGCGCGGCGCCGACTACTGCGTGCTGCTGACCGATGCCCAGGGGCGCACCATTGATTACCGGGTCGAATCGGCCATCCGCAATGACTGCCGCAAGGCCGGGCTGTACCTGGGCACTTGCTGGTCGGAAGGTGAGGAGGGCACCTGCGGTGTGGCGGCGGTGCTGACCAGCAAGGCGCCGGTCACGGTGCACAAGCGCGATCACTTCCGCGCAGCCTTCATCGGCCTGACCTGCACCGCAGCGCCGGTGTTCGACCCGCAGGGCGAGTTGCTGGGCGTGGTGGATGTTTCGGCCCTGCAGTCACCGGATGATCGCCGCAGCCAACACTTGATCCGCCAGTTGGTCGAGCAGACTGCCCGTGAAATCGAAAACGCCTTCTTCATGCACAGTGCACAGGGCCACTGGGTGATGCGTGCCCATGGCACACCGGGTTATGTGGAAAGCCAGCCCGACTACCTGCTGGCCTGGGATGCCGACGGCCGCTTGCAAGCCATCAACAGCCTGGCGCGCAAGCGGCTGGTACAGCACTTGGGGCGCTTGCCTGAGCACATTGGCGAACTGTTCGACATGGGGCAGCTACGGCGCGTCAACACCTCGTCCGCCCAGCGCCTGCCGGGCCTGGGCGGGCTGTATGGCCGTGTCAGCGCCCCGCAGCAGCGCCCGCGCGTGCAGCCCTTGCGTCAGGCTCAGGACCCCCGCATCGAGCAGCACTTGCGGCTGGCCACGCGGGTCAAGGACTGCAACCTGGCGGTGCTGGTACAAGGCGAGACGGGGGTCGGCAAAGAAGTTTTCGCCCGTCAGTTGCACCAGCAGAGCCAGCGCCGCGACGGCCCGTTTGTCACGCTGAACTGCGCCGCCATCCCGGAAAACCTGATTGAGAGCGAGCTGTTTGGCTACGTGGCCGGGGCCTTCACCGGGGCTTCCAGCAAAGGCATGCAGGGGCTGTTGCAGCAGGCTGATGGCGGCACCCTGTTCCTTGACGAAATCGGCGACATGCCGCTGAACCTGCAAACCCGCCTGCTGCGCGTGCTGGCCGAAGGCGAAGTGGCGCCGCTGGGTGCTGCACGGCGCGAACGCGTGGACATTCAGGTGATCTGCGCCACCCACCGTGACCTGGCAACGATGGTGGCGGACGGGCGTTTTCGTGAAGACCTGTACTACCGCCTGGCCAATGCCCGCTTCGAGCTGCCGCCCTTGCGTGAGCGCGAGGACCGCCTGGGGCTGATCCACCAGTTGCTGGCCGAAGAAGCCGAAGCCTGTGGGGTCGACGTGGTGCTGGCCGATGATGCGCTACAGGCGTTGCTGGTTTATCGCTGGCCGGGCAACCTGCGCCAGCTGCGGCAGGTCTTGCGCTATGCCTGTGCGGTGAGTGAAGTCGGGCAGGTTCGCTTGCTGGATTTGCCACAAGCGGTGCGGGGCGAGGCAGTCGTTTCGAGTGACAGCGGTGTATCGTGCCCGGCCCGGCAGTTGCTGCTGGACGCGCTGATCCGCCATCGCTGGAAACCGGCCGATGCGGCGCGGGCGTTGGGGATATCGCGGGCTACCTTGTATCGGCGTGTGCATGAGCACTGCATCGAGATGCCGCGGATGAAGGGGTAGGGCCCCGGCAGGCAATAAAAAACCCCGGAACCAGTCCGGGGTTTTGCGACATCGCACTGCTCGATCAGTCCTGGTTAGCCAGTTTGTGCTCGAGGTAGTGAATGTTCACGCCGCCTTTGCAGAAACCTTCATCACGTACCAGGTCACGGTGCAGCGGGATGTTGGTCTTGATGCCGTCGACGACGATCTCGTCCAGGGCATTGCGCATGCGCGCCATGGCTTCTTCGCGGTCCTTGCCGTAGGTGATCAGCTTGCCGATCAGCGAGTCATAGTTCGGCGGAACCGAATAGCCGCTGTACAGGTGCGAATCGACGCGTACGCCATTGCCGCCCGGGGCGTGGAAGTGTTTTACCTTGCCTGGGCTCGGGATGAACTTCTTCGGGTCTTCGGCGTTGATCCGGCACTCCAGCGAGTGGCCACGGATCACAACGTCTTCCTGGCGGAACGACAGCTTGTTGCCAGCGGCGATGCTCAGCATCTCCTTGACGATGTCGATACCGGTAACCATCTCCGACACCGGGTGCTCAACCTGCACACGGGTGTTCATCTCGATGAAGTAGAAGCTGCCGTTCTCGTACAGGAACTCGAAAGTACCGGCACCACGGTAGCCGATCTCGATGCACGCATCGACGCAACGTTTGAACACTTCCTGACGGGCTTTCTCGTCGATGCCCGGGGCTGGTGCTTCTTCCAGAACCTTCTGGTGACGGCGCTGCAGCGAGCAGTCACGGTCGCCCAGGTGGATGGCGTTGCCTTGGCCGTCGGACAGAACCTGTACTTCCACGTGGCGTGGGTTGGTCAGGAACTTCTCCAGGTAGACCATCGGGTTGCCGAAGGCAGCACCGGCTTCGGTACGGGTGAGCTTGGCCGAGGAAATCAGGTCCTCTTCCTTGTGCACCACGCGCATGCCGCGACCACCACCGCCACCGGCGGCCTTGATGATCACCGGGTAGCCGACGTCACGGGCAATCGCCAGGGCGACTTCTTCGTCTTCTGGCAGCGGGCCATCAGAGCCCGGTACGGTCGGCACGCCCGACTTGATCATCGCGTCCTTGGCCGAAACCTTGTCGCCCATCAGGCGAATGGTATCGGCTTTCGGGCCGATGAAGGCGAAACCGGATTTTTCAACCTGTTCGGCGAAGTCGGCGTTTTCTGCCAGGAAACCGTAGCCCGGGTGAATCGCGGTGGCGCCGGTGACTTCGGCGGCAGCGATGATTGCCGGGATATGCAGGTAGGAATCCTTGGACGATGCAGGACCGATGCAGACCGACTCGTCTGCCAGGCCCAGGTGCATCAGTTCACGGTCGGCGGTGGAGTGCACAGCGACGGTTTTGATGCCCAGCTCTTTGCAGGCACGCAGGATCCGCAGGGCAATTTCCCCACGGTTGGCGATCAGGACTTTTTCGAGCTTCCCAGACATCGTTGGCTCTCCGCGATTCAAACGACGGTGAACAGCGGCTGGTCGAACTCAACCGGCTGGCCGTCTTCTACCAGGATGGCGTCGATGACACCGCCAACATCGGCTTCGATGTGGTTCATCATCTTCATGGCTTCGACGATGCACAGGGTGTCGCCTTTCTTCACGGTCTGGCCAACTTCAGCAAAGTTCGGCGAGGTCGGCGAAGGCTTGCGGTAGAAGGTACCTACCATTGGCGAGCGGATCACGGTGCCTTTCAGGGCCGGGGCTGCGGCAGCGGCTTCGGCGACTGGAGCAGCAGCGGCAACCGGGGCAGCAGCAGGTGCAGCGGCCATCGGTGCTGGTGCGTAGAACTGTTGGGCAGCTGGGGTCTTGCTGTGACGGCTGATACGGACCGACTCTTCGCCTTCCTTGATCTCCAGTTCGTCGATGCCAGACTCTTCCAGCAGCTCGATCAGTTTCTTGACTTTACGGATATCCATTAATCATCAACTCCCAAAGGTTCGGTCAGGGGGCGAAATTTAAAAAACGTATCGATACGTTTCTATCGAACCCTGGCCCACTGAGGCCAGGGTTTTCATCATTTGGGCTGTGCGTTGGCAGCCAGTTGTTCCAGCGCGGACTCCAGGGCCAGGCGATAACCGCTGGCGCCCAGACCGCAGATCACCCCTACGGCAACATCGGAAAAGTAGGAGTGGTGACGGAACGGTTCGCGTTTGTGCACGTTGGACAGGTGCACTTCGATGAATGGGATGCTCACTGCAAGCAATGCGTCACGTAATGCGACGCTTGTGTGGGTGAAAGCAGCCGGATTGATCAGGATGAAGTCCACACCCTCGTTGCGTGCGGCGTGAATGCGGTCGATCAGTTCGTATTCGGCATTGCTCTGCAGGTACTGCAGATGGTGGCCTGCCGCGCGGGCACGTTGCTCCAGGTCCTGGTTGATCTGGGCCAGGGTCACGGCGCCGTAATGGCCTGGCTCGCGGGTACCGAGCAGGTTGAGGTTGGGGCCGTGGAGCACCAGTAGCGTTGCCATCTGCGGATTCCTTGGATTTGTAGGGCAATTCGACACAGCGCGGCGAGTGTGCCGTAAAGCGACGGCAAGTGTCCAGTTCCCGGCAATAGCCAGCACGATGTCCGAGATTCGCGCGAAGTATGTGACCAAATAATTAAATCTGGTCATCTATTTCAGGATTTTTCCCGGCACGCGGGAAGTTATAGACCTACTTTGCCGCGCACGCGGGCCAGAATTTGCGCGAATTCACCGGCGTTTATCTCGCCAATCACCCGATCAGCGGTAATTTCGCTGCCGTTCGCGGCAAAGAACAACAGGGCAGGTGGGCCGAACAGCTGGTAGCGATCGAGCAGTTTGCGTTGCTCGGCATTGCTCTCGGTGATGTCGAAACGCAACAGCTTGAAGCCGGCCAGCTGCGCCTGCACCTGCGGCGCGTTGAGCACTTCATGCTCGATCACCTTGCAGCTGATGCACCAGTCGGCATACCAGTCCAGCAGCACCGGCTGGCCGGCCGCTTTGGCCTGGGCCAGTGCGGCGTCCAGTGCGGTGGGGGTGGTGATGGTCTGCCAGGCATCCGTCTTTGCCGCCTGGCTGCTGCCGGTGGCCGCAAGTGCTGCAACGGGCAGCGGGCGAAGCGGGTCGCCTTGGCCACTGAGGGCGCCGTACCAGCAGGCCAGGGCGTATACCAGCAAAGCCAGGCCTAGCAGTTGGGCCAGGCGCTGGCGTGCGGTCTTGACGACGAACTCCAGGGCGCCCAGGAAAAGTGCCACGCCGGCTGCGAGGAACCCCACCAGCAGCAAGGTCACAGGGCCCGGCAGCACGCGGCTGAGCAAGCCAATGGACAGCCCCAGCAGCAGCACCCCGATGGCGTTTTTCACCGTGTTCATCCACGGGCCGCTTTTTGGCAGCCAGGCCGCGCCACCGGTGGCCACCAGCAACAAGGGTGCACCCATGCCCAGGCCCAGGGCAAACAGCTTGAGTGCGCCACCCAGGGCATCGCCGCTGGCACTGATATACAGCAGGGCGCCAGCCAGGGGGGCTGATACGCAAGGCGAAACCAGCAGGCTGGAGAGCACGCCCAGCACTGCCGCACCCAGCAGCGAGCCACCCCGGGTGTGATTGGCGACGTTGTTCAGGCGGTTGCTCAGGGCCTGGGGCAGCTTCAGCTCGAACAGGCCGAACATGGCCAAGGCAAATACCACGAAGAACAGGGCGAAGGGCACCAGCACCCAGGCCGACTGCAGGCGCGCCTGCAGGTTCAGGCCCGCGCCGAACAGGCCCATGAGCGCGCCGAGGGCTGCGAAACTGGCCGCCATCGGCAGCACGTACGCCAGCGATAGCGCCAGCCCGCGCAGCCCACCCACCTGGCCGCGCAGCACTACGCCCGACAGGATCGGCAGCATCGGCAGTACACACGGGGTAAAGGTCAGGCCGACCCCGGCGAGAAAGAACAACAGCAGCGATTTCCAGTTCCAGCCGTGTTCGGCCGTTGCGGGTGCGTTGGCACCGCCTTCGCCATCAATACTCAGGCGTGCGGTTTCCGGTGGGTAGCACAGGCCTTTGTCGGCACAGCCTTGGTAGCCCACCAGCAGGGTGAAGGCACGCGGGTCGGTGCGCGGCAGTTCGATGTCGAGCACGCCGTGGTACACCTCGACGTCGCCGAAGAACTCATCGTGCTTGGCCTCGCCCTTGGGGATGTTCGGCGCGCCCAGAGTGATGTCTGCCGGCTCGGTGTGGAACTGGAAGCGGTGGCGGTAGAGGTAGTAGCCCTCGGTGGCGACGAAGCGCAGCTTGAGGGTGTGCGCGTCGGCCTGGACCAGGCTGAGCTTGAAGGCATCGTGAACCGGCAGGAAGTCGGCGTTGTTGGCCAGCGAAGCGGCGCCGAGGGTAGCGCTGGGGCGGTTGTCGAGCAGGCCCGTGGCGAAGGCAGGGCTGGCCAGCAGCAGGAACAGCAGGAAAAACAGGCGGCGCATGGCGGACTCGCGAGGTGGAACGTGCTGCGCATGATAGCGGAGTTGGTGCGGGTTGGGGCCAGCAGCGCTTGCCGTGACATGTTTGGCGCCTGGCAGATCGAGCGCCGCCCGCGCGGCGCTCGATCTCACAGGCGCTGAAAGGCCCAACTTAAACCCTGAATGCTCGCACCGCCCGGTTCAGCTCACCGCCCAGGCTGAGCAACTGCTCGCCTTGCACGCGCCCTTCACCAATGCGCTGCAGGTTGTCTTCGCCCAGCTCGTGAATCCGCTCGCTGTGGTCACGAATGTCACTCACCGCACCACTCTGCTGCGCCGTGACATCGGCAATGCGCACCGCTGTGTCGGAAATGGTGCGGATGGCACAGACAATCTCGTCCAGCGCGCCATCCGCCGCCTGAGCCTGGCTGGCCGTAGCCTCGGCATGCTCAAGCTGCGCGCGCATCCCTGCCACCGAACCTTTCGCCGCTTGCTGCAGGCGGTCGATCAGTGCCTGAATCTCGCCGGTCGCCCCCGTGGTGCGCTGCGCCAGCGAACGCACCTCATCGGCTACCACAGCAAAGCCACGGCCCATTTCCCCCGCACGTGCCGCTTCGATCGCAGCGTTCAGCGCCAGCAAATTGGTCTGTTCGGCAATCGAGCGGATCACTGTCAGCACCCCGCCGATGGTCGCCGACTCTTCCGCCAATTGCTCGATCATGCGGGCGTTGCCTTGCACTTCATCAACCAGCTCGCGCAAGCCCGACAGGCTCTGGCCAATGACCGCCTGGCCCTGCTCCACCGCCCGCCCGGCATCGCGGCTGGCATCGGCGGCGGCGCTGGCATCCCCCGCCACTTGCTGGATGGTCGCCTCCAGTTCACCCAAGGCGTCGCGGATCTGCCCGGTATCGCCCGCCTGGCGCTCGGCGCCGTCGTGCAGGGCAGCGCTCATGCCGGCCAGGGCGTGGCTGCTGCCAGCCACCTGCTCGGCATTGTGGCGGATGGTACCGACCAGCTCCACCAGGTACTGGCGCAGGCGGTTGAGCGACTCCTGGATATCGTGCAGTTCGCGGTTGGTCTTGCCCAGGGAGATGGCTTGGGCAAAGTCGCCCTCGGCCCAACATGACAAGGCTGGGGCAAGGCTGGTGAGGGTGCGGGTCAGGCGCCGCTGCAAGGTGTCGATCAGCAAGGCGATGAGCAGTATCAGGCCGATCATCAGGCCCTGGATGATGCGCACCTCGGCGGCGATCTTTGCATGCTCGCCGCGTACTTCGGGTTCCAGCGCGGCGATGGCTTGCTGCACCGCCTCCAGGCGCTGACTGGTGCTGGCGGCCAGGGCGGCGCGGCGTTCGATCTGTTCGCGGGTGCGTTGCAGTTCGGCCGGGTAGCGGCTTAGCAGGCTTTGCAGTTCACGCTTCAGGCCCACCGCAATGTCTTCCTGCTGGGCGCTGGCCTGGGTTTCCAGGCCCATCATGGCGGCGAAGTCGTCGGCAACGGATTCGGCTGCGCGGGTCACGCCCAACAACGGCAAGCTGTCGATGGCTTGCGCCTGGGTGCGGATCAGTTGCAGTTCACGCTCTACTTCGTCGGCCAGCTCCGGGCGGCCGCTGCTGACCAGCTTGTCCCTTGCCAGCGACAGGCGACCGAGGTGCACGGTGGCGTCGAGCACTGGCAACAGGTAGCGGTTGGCATCGGCGCTGCCGCTGTCGCGGGCGTAGCCGGCCAGTTGTTCGAGGTTGGCCCCCAGCTCCCGCTCGGCCTGCAACAGCAGGGCTTGCGGGTCACCAGCCAGTTTACCGGCGGCCAGCAGCTCGTTGGCGGTGAAGGCCTGCAGGCTGTCGAGGCTGGGGCGCAGTTTGCCAGCCAGCTCAGTGGGCCACTCGGTCAGGGTGGCCTGAAGCTGCTGGTTGGCCTCCATGGCGGCGGCATGGCGCAGGGCATCGCCGCTGCCAAGGTAGACCTGGATATTACGTGCTGCCTGGTTCTGGAACTGCTGAGACAGGCCCAGGTAGCGCTCCATCATCTGGTAGGGGCGCTCCAGGGCACGCTGCGACCACCACAGGGTGGCGCCCAGGGCGAGACACACCGTTACCAGCAACAGGGTGTTGAAATTGGTCAGCCACTTCAGGCGCATCGCCGCGAACTTCCTGCGCAGGGGAGAGGTAGGCGCCTGAAGTTATTGCGATTTTGTGACGGGGTGATGACGACAGGGGCTTGGTGCCAGAAAAAAGTGGCACAGTGCCTTCATTTGTTTCACCTGCTCCGGCCTCTTCGCGGGTAAATCTGTTTCAAGGCTCCACTCGAACTACGCAATTACGCCCCGCATGCTTGGCCCGGTAAAGCGCTTCGTCCGCTGCACTGGCCATGGTCAGCGCGTCCAGCACCTCATCCAGCTGCACCACCCCGGCACTGAAGGTGCACTGCAAATCCCGCGGCTGCGCCGGGTAGATGATCTCTGCAAAGCGCCGGCGAATCTCGTCCAGCACCTTGTGCGCCGCGTCCAGCGCGGTATTGGGCATGACAATGGCGAACTCTTCACCGCCATAGCGGCCAATGAAATCGGTCTTGCGCAAGCGTTGCTTGAGGAACAGCGCCAGGCTCTTGATTACCCGGTCGCCCATGGGGTGGCCGTGGCGATCATTGATCTTCTTGAAGTGGTCGATGTCGAGCATGGCAAAGCTCAACGGCTGCTGCTCACGGCGGGCGCGGAAGCTGCAGTCTTCCAGCAGTTGCAGGATGTGGGTGTGGTTGTACAGCCCGGTCAGGCTGTCGCGCACCATGCGCGCCTTCAGGTGCCGGGCGCGGGCGGCACGGTTGCGCACGGTGGTGATCAGGTGGCGTGAGCGAAACGGCTTGGTCAAGAAATCATCACCGCCCTCGCTCATGGCATCCAGCTGCTTGTCCAGGTCGTCCTCGGCAGACAGGTAGATGATCGGCACGCTCACATAGCGGTCGCTGTGGCGGATCACCTTGGCCAGTTCCGGGCCGGTGCAGGCTGGCATGTACAGGTCGAGGATGATCAGGTCGGGCTGGAAGTCGGCAAGCTCTGCCATGGTGCGGATCGGGTCGGTCAGGCTACGGGTGACCATGCCGGCGCTGGCCAGCACGCGCTCGGTATGCAGGGCCTGGGTGCGCGAATCGTCGATGATCAGCACACGCAGGGGGTCGTGCGGGGCGGCGTTGGTCAGCAACTCGACCTTTTCCAGCAGGCTGGAAGCCTCCAGGCTGCCGGTGAGAAAGTCCTGGCCACCGGCGCGCACGGCCGCCAGGCGGGTCGGGGTGTCGGCTTCATGGTGGCTGAAGAACAGCAGCGGAACAGGTTGCGCCACGCCCTTCTGCAGCTGGGTGGCCAGCAGCAGGCCTTGGCCGGCACCGGTGAAGTCGACATCCATGATCACGGCCGAGGGCGGGTATTCGCTGATCGAGGCGAGAAACGCCGCAGCGCTGGGCAGCGCTTGCACTAGCAGACCAAAAAATTCCAGTTGTTGAGCCAGGCGCTGGGCACGCTCGTGGTCCTGCAGCAGGATGTACACCGGTTTGCGCAGGGGCGGCTTGAGCACCTGATCGAGTGGGTCATCCTTGCGCAGGCCGCTACGCGTCAGCTGCTGGGCGGGGCACAGCGGGCTCGGCTCGACTGCTTGGCTCATGTCCTGGCTACTTATAGGTTGGGGTGTGCAGGGGCGATGATGGCTCTATGCTAGCAGCTCTTTTCAAAGACGTGACTGCCCTGTATCAACAAAGCGGCCAGAACGAATATTCAGTTGCTGACTGACAGGTCGCTTATGCGTACGGTGGTGTCTGCTTTATAGTGCTGCCATGCGGGCTTGCCGTGGCACCCTGGCGCAGGCCTGTGGTCCAAGCCCTAGAACCGTCGTGACTGATTAAGGACAAAGCCATGCTGGACTGGAAAAACCGCGAGGCCAAAGCCGAGCCCCGTGAGCGTGTCGACGGCCGCGGCGCTGCCGCCCGTAGCTACCTGGGCGGCCTTTGGAGCCGTGCCCTGGGGACCCTGATCGGGTTGTACCTGCTGGTGTGCATCGGCCTGGGCTGGTACTGGAGCCAGGAGCCGGACCTGTTCCCGGTTCAGCAGAATGCCCAGTCTGCCGCTGAGCGCGGTGGCCAGCAGATGGTGGTGGGCTACACCACCATCGAAACCCTCAAGACCGTGGCCGGTACCTTGCTGAACAAGCCTGGTGGCTACATCTCCAACGACCGCTTCCCGCCAGGGCTGTGGATGGACAACATGCCGAGCTGGGAATATGGCGTGCTGGTCCAGGTACGCGACTTGTCCCGCGCCCTGCGCAAGGACTTTGCCCGCTCGCAGTCGCAGTCCACCGAAGATGCCGACCTGGCCAAGGCCGAGCCGCGCTTCAACTTCGACAACAAGAGCTGGATCCTGCCATCGAGCGAGTCGGAGTTCGAAGAGGGCATCAAGTCGCTGTCCCGTTACCAGACGCGTCTGGCTTCTGGCGACAAGGGTGCGATCTTCTACACCCGCGCCGACAACCTGAACAACTGGCTGGGTGACGTGGCCACTCGCCTTGGCTCGCTGTCGCAGCGCCTGTCGGCCAGCGTTGGCCGGGTCAAGCTCAACACCACGTTGAAGACCGAGTCGGTCGTTGCCGGCCAGGCACCGCAGGTGGACGAGGAGGTGGTGGAAACCCCATGGCTGCAGATCGACAACGTGTTCTACGAAGCCCGCGGCCAAGCCTGGGCGCTGTCGCACCTGCTGCGCGCCATTGAGGTGGACTTCGCCGACGTGCTGGCGAAGAAGAATGCCACGGTCAGCGTGCGTCAGATCATCCGTGAACTGGAAGCCTCGCAAGAGCCGCTGTGGAGCCCGATGGTGCTCAATGGCAGTGGCTTTGGCATGTGGGCCAACCACTCGCTGGTCATGGCCAACTACATTTCCCGGGCCAACGCTGCGGTCATCGACCTGCGTCAGTTGCTGTCGCAGGGTTGAGAATGGCCATCAGCCCAAGCGAGGCCGCCCACCGGGCGGCCTCCGACCGCGAGCTGGTTGCCTGGGTGGACGAAGCCGACCAGGTGCTGGGGGCCTTGCCCCGCGCCGAACTGCGTGAGCGACGGCTGATCGGGCGTTGCACGTTCATCCTGCTGTTCAACAGTGCCGGTGAGCTGTGCGTGCATCGGCGTACCCTGAGCAAGGCGCTATACCCCGGTTACTGGGATGTGGCGGCCGGCGGCATGGTGTCGGCCGGGGAGGCTTATGCCGACTCGGCTGCCCGTGAGCTGGCCGAAGAGCTGGGAATCGAAGGTGTCGAGTTGCGTTTTCACGAGCGGTTCTACTTTGACCAGCCCGACAACCGCCTGTGGTGTGCTGTGTATTCGGCGGTGTCGGATGCGCCTTTGCGTTTGCAGCCAGAAGAAGTAATCGAGGCGCGCTTCATCGGGTTGGAGCAGGCAGAGTCAGAAAGCCAGACCCAATCCTACTGTCCGGACTCTTTAGTGGCATTGCAGCGCTACAAGGCCAGTCAGTCGTAGGCAAACTGGTCGACTAGCCCAAGGCGCGGCACGCGGGTACCCGGCAGAAGCAACGCACCCGGCGCGATGACTGCATTCGCGCCAATTTTGCAGCCATCGCCTATCAACGCACCGAACTTGTTTGCGCCAGTGTCGATGACCGCCTGGCCATGGCGAATCCTGATCATTGCCCCGTCCAGTTCATTGCGGTAGTTGGCGATGATTGCCCCGGCTTCGATATTGACGTTTTCGCCGATCAGCGAGTCGCCGACGAAGTTGAAGTGTGCCAACTTGCTTGAGCTGAGCATGAAGCTGCTTTTCACCTCACAGCCTGGTCCGACAATGCAGTTGCTAGCGATGTATACCCCGCCGCGCAGGTAGGCGCCCGCAGCCACGAAAGCCTGCGGGCCGATGATAATCGGCCCTTTCAGTACTGCACCGGGTTCGACGATGGCCGTTTCGTGAATGGCGCAATCGCCTTCGCGCCGATAGCCCCTTTCGAGCTGCTCAATCAGCGACAGGACGTTGCTTTCACATGTCAGGGTTACCTGCCATGGTGTCGCGTGCGCTACGCCCAGCTTGGGCCACTTGGCAATGAATGCGCCGATTTGAGGTATCGTCACGGGCCTGTCTCCTGAGGAAGGCGCCCCAGTTTGCACCCGCGCGGGCGACGACAGGCGCTGAAGTCGCAAAACATTCGCAAAATGGCGCATTCCAGTACTTAGCAACAGCCGGATTTATCGTTACACTGCGCGCCCTTTTCGGGCTGTCGCAAGTCTTGCGGCAGTAGCGCCGCCCCTGCCAGAGTGGGGCTTCGCGGTCGGCCTCAACCCCAGGGCACGACCAGTTTTTGTCCTCAGCACAGAGGAACAAAAGTGGCCAAGAAAGCTTCTTCCTTTTCCGCCCTTGGCGGTCTCGTTTACTCCACCGATGCCGGTCGGCACTGCCCCGACTGTGGCCAGCCGGTGGATGCATGCATCTGCAAGCAGCAAATCATCCCCGAAGGTGACGGCATTGCCCGTGTGCGCCGTGAGAGCAAAGGCCGTGGCGGCAAAACCGTGACCACTGTCACCGGCGTGCCGCTGCCGCCCGACCAGCTCAAAGAGCTGGCGACCACGCTCAAGCGCCGCTGCGGTACCGGCGGCGCCCTGAAGGACGGGGTTATCGAGATCCAGGGCGACCATGTCGAGCTGTTGATCGGCGAGCTGACCAAACAGGGTTTCAAGGCGAAAAAGTCCGGCGGCTGAGGCCATCGCGCGATTTTTTGCCCAGCGCTTTCTAAACTCGTTCCCGTGGTCAGGGTCTATGCCTGAGCACGGATGAATCGTCATTTTCAGCTTTTACACTCGCTCCGCTGCCTGCGGGGCAGTGTCTTCGACTTATCTATAGGGGACTTGAATGTCCGTACGACGCACACGCAAAGACGATGGTAGCCAGTGGACCGTGGCCGACAGCCGCAGTGTTTATGGCATCCGCCATTGGGGCGCTGGTTATTTCGCCATCAATGAAGCGGGGCGCGTCGAAGTGCGCCCCAACGGCCCCGACAGCGCGCCGATCGACCTGTACGAGCAGGTTGACGAATTGCGCCAAAGCGGCCTGTCGCTCCCCTTGCTGGTGCGCTTCCCCGACATTCTGCAGGACCGCGTACGCCAGCTGACCGGTGCGTTCGATGCCAATATCGCGCGCCTGGAGTACCAGAGCCAGTACACCGCGCTGTACCCGATCAAGGTCAACCAGCAGGAAGCGGTGGTGGAAAACATCATCGCCACGCAAAACGTCTCCATCGGCCTGGAAGCTGGCTCCAAACCCGAGCTGCTGGCAGTGCTGGCGCTGGCACCGAAGGGCGGTACCATCGTCTGCAACGGCTACAAGGACCGTGAGTTCATCCGCCTGGCGTTGATGGGCCAGAAGCTTGGCCACAACGTGTTCATCGTCATCGAGAAAGAGTCGGAAGTGGCCCTGGTGATCGACGAGGCCGCCGAGCTCAAGGTGAAACCCCAGGTCGGCCTGCGCGTGCGCCTGTCGTCGCTGGCCTCCAGCAAATGGGCCGACACCGGTGGCGAGAAGTCCAAGTTCGGGTTGTCGGCTGCCCAGTTGATCTCGGTGGTGCAACGCTTCCGCGATGCCGGCCTGGACCAGGGCATCCGCCTGCTGCACTTCCACATGGGCTCGCAGATCGCCAACCTGGCCGACTACCAGCACGGTTTCAAGGAAGCCATCCGTTACTACGGCGAGCTGCGTGCGCTGGGCCTGCCGGTCGACCACATCGACGTTGGCGGTGGCCTGGGCGTGGACTATGACGGCACCCACTCGCGCAATGCCAGCTCCATCAACTACGACATGGACGACTATGCCGGCGTGGTGGTGGGCATGCTCAAGGAGTTCTGCGACGCGCAGGGCCTGCCGCACCCGCACATCTTCTCCGAGAGTGGCCGCTCGCTGACCGCGCACCATGCCATGCTGGTGATCCAGGTCACCGACGTCGAGAAACACAACGACGACGTACCCACCATCGAGAACAAAGAAGCCCTGCCCGAGACCGTGCAGTGGCTGGCCGACCTGCTTGGCCCGACTGACATCGAGATGGTGACCGAGACTTACTGGCGCGCCACCCACTACATGGGTGACGTGGCGGCACAGTACGCCGATGGCAAGATCAGCCTGAGCGAGAAAGCCTTGGCCGAGCAGTGCTACTTTGCCGTGTGCCGCCGCCTGCATAATTCGCTCAAAGCCCGCCAGCGCTCGCACCGCCAGGTGCTCGACGAGCTGAACGACAAGCTGGCCGACAAGTACATCTGCAACTTCTCGGTGTTCCAGAGCCTGCCGGACACCTGGGCCATTGGCCAGGTGCTGCCGATCATCCCGCTGCACCGCCTGGACGAAGAGCCGCTGCGCCGCGCCGTACTGCAGGACCTGACCTGCGACTCGGACGGCAAGATCAACCAGTACGTCGACGAGCAGAGCATCGAGACCAGCATGCCGGTGCATGCGTTGAAGGAGGGCGAGGACTACCTGCTGGGCGTGTTCCTGGTCGGTGCCTACCAGGAAATCCTGGGCGACATGCACAACCTGTTCGGTGACACCGACTCGGTGAACATCTACCAGAACGCTGACGGCAGCGTGTACCACGCCGGTATCGAGACCCACGACACCATCGAAGACATGCTGCGCTACGTGCACCTGTCGCCGGAGGAGTTGATGACTCACTACCGCGACAAGGTGGCCAGCGCCAAAATCACTGCGCGTGAGCGCACGCAGTACCTGGATGCCTTGCGCCTTGGGCTGACCCGGTCTTCGTACCTGTCGTCGTAATTGCTGGGGCCGCTCCTGCAAAAGCCTGTGCTGCCTTTTGTGGGAGCGGCCTTGCGTCGCGATATGAGGGCGAAGCCCTCACCAGCGTCACAACCGGTAAATATCCGGCCCTGGTCCATCGCACCAATGCCGCTACCTTTGAATGCAATGTTCAAAGGAGGACGACATGCAACGTCCAGGCTCCCATCGTTTACGTGGCGGTCGAGTGTCTGAATCCGGGCGCCTTTATCTGCTCACCACAACCACTCGTAACCGAACGCCGTTGTTCAATAATTTTCGATTCGCCAGGACCGTGGTCCAGCAATTGCGGTTCAGTGAAGAGAGCAAGGCTTGTCGATCTCTGGCCTGGGTCTTGATGCCTGATCATCTTCACTGGCTTATCGAGCTTGGCCCGACGAACCTGGGGACGCTGATGTGTGGGTTCAAGTCCAGAAGCAGTTGTGCTTTGTACAAGGTGGGCGCTGACAGGCGACATATCTGGCAGACCAGCTTTCATGACCGGGCTCTGAGACGTGAGGAGGATGTCCGGGCGGTTGCCCGCTACATCATCGCCAATCCCATTCGGGCTGGCCTGGTCCGGCGAGCGGGCGAGTATCCGCATTGGGATTGTGTGTGGCTGTGAAACCGCAGGTGAGGGCTTCGCCCTCATTTCGCGACACAAGGCCGCTCCCACATTGACCGGCGTATGCAGGCCTTTTGTGGGAGCGGCCTTGTGTCGCGATGGGCCGCAAAGCGGCCCCAACATCACCGAATCCACTCACCCTTCTGCTGCAACCGCCACCCCACCCAGCCCAACGTCACCGCCCGCAACCCCATGAACCCGAGAAACGCCAACCACAACCCATGGTTGCCGAACCCGCTCATGGCCACCGCCACCGGCAGTGCAATCAGCACCGACACCAACATCGCATTGCGCATCTCCCGCGCCCGGGTCGCGCCGATGAACAGGCCGTCCAGCAGGTAACTCCACACCGCAATCAGCGGCAGCAACGCCAGGTACGGCAGGTACGGATAAGCCGCCGCCCTTACACCGTCGATGTCGGTCTGCAAGTCGATGAACAGGTGCCCACCCAGCAGGAACAACCCGGCAAACCCCAGACTGGTGATCAGCGACCAGCCGCAGGCCACCACCAGCGAACGGCGCAGGGTGTCGCGGTCGCGGGCGCCAATGGCATGGCCGCACAGCGCTTCCACAGCATGCGCCAAGCCGTCGAGTGCGTAGGCCGTCAGCAACAGGCCGTTGAGCAGCAGGGCGTTAGCCGCTACCGTGGCTTCACCCAGGCGCGCACCCTGCACGGTAATCAGCAGAAACACCAGTTGTAACGCCAGGCTACGCAGGAAAATATCGCGGTTTACCGCCAGCAGCGGGCGCCAGGCCTGCCAGCGTTTGAGCGCCGCCCATACGACTTGCCCCGGGTAGGCCCGCAGGGCCGGGCGGGTCAGGGCCAGGCCCAGCAGGGCTGCACTCCACTCGGCGATCACCGATGCCCGCGCCGAACCCAGTACACCCCAATCCAGCCCCAGGACGAACCACAGGTTCAAGACAATGTTCAGCAGGTTGGTCGTCAGCAGGATGGCCAGCGGTGCCCGGGCGTTCTGGGTCCCCAGAAACCAGCCAACCAGCGCGTAACTGGCCAACGCTGCAGGCAGCCCAAGCAGGCGCGTGTGGAAGAAGTCTTCGGTGGATTGCTGCAAGGCTGCGCTGGGTTGCATCGCATGAAGTGCAAGCTGGCTGAACGGCAGGGCCAGCAGGCCGATCACAACGGCAAAACCGACCGCCAGCAGCAACCCTTGCACCAGCACCTGGCGCAACGCTGCACCGTCACCACGGCCAGCGGCCTGAGCGGCGAAGCCGGTGGAGCCCATGCGCAGGAAGCCCATCAGGCCGACCATGAAGGTGAACAGCGTGGCGCCCACCGCCACGGCACCCAGCTGGTGGGCGTGGGGCAGGTGGCCGATGACCGTGCTGTCGACCAGCGCCACCAGCGGCACAGAGATGTTGGACAGGATCATCGGCGCAGCCAGCGCCCAGACCTTGTGATGGGTGGGGCGGTGGCGCCAGTCGGCAGCGAGTTGGGGCATTTGCATTCCATGAGACCTGGGGCCGTTGTGCGCCCCTCCGCAGGCTTGCCCGCTCCCACAGGAAAGTGTTGCTCTTGCGGCCGGCGCCAAACCTGTGGGAGCGGGCAGGCCCGCGAAGGGGCGCACAGCGGCCCCCTTTAACGAATGCCACAGTGTAACGACCGGCAACCATTTAGCGCGACCATGGTCTCACTTGCCGCGCAACGCCCGGGTGCTGCACCTGACGTTGAGCTATAGTTGCTGCCCTCACGTACACGCTGCCTAAGAGTTCCTACTCCATGTTCAACAAAGGATTGTTGCTGGCCTGCGCGCTGGCTTTGCTCAGTGCCTGTGACTCTTCGACGCCGGACAAACCGGCGCCGGTCGAGAAACCCGTAGCTACAGCGCCCGTCGAAACCCAAGCGCCCAAGCGCGAAGACCCTGCTGTGCTCGCCAAGCGCTACGAGGGCCGCGAGCTTGCGGTGCTGGATGTTTCTGAAGTGCAGCTCGATGGCGCGGCAACGCTGTCGATCAGCTTCTCCGCACCGCTGGATGCCAAGCAGGACTTCGCCACCAAGGTGCACCTGGTCGACACCGTCAAGGGTAAGCTCGACGGCGCCTGGGAACTCTCCGACAACCAGATGGAGCTGCGCCTGCGCCACCTGGAGCCGCAGCGCAAGCTGGTGCTGACCGTCGACAAGGGCTTGCTCGCGGTCAACGGCAAGCAACTGGACAGCGAGTCGGTCACCCGCCTGGAAACCCGCGACATGCAGCCGACCATCGGCTTTGCCAGCCGCGGTTCGCTGCTGCCCACGCGCCTGGCCGAAGGCCTGCCGGTGATTGCCCTGAACGTCGACAAAGTCGATGTCGAGTTCTTCCGCGTCAAGCCGCAGATGCTCTCGACCTTCCTCGCCAGTTGGGGGCGCAACAGCAGCCTGTACTACTACCAGTCCAAGGAAACCCTGGACATGGCCGAGCTGGTCTACAGCGGCCGCTTCGACCTCAACCCCGCCCGTAACACCCGCGAAACCGTGCTGCTGCCCATCGCCGGCATCAAGCCGCTGCAGGACCCGGGCGTGTACCTGGCGGTGATGCGTGCCTCGGGCACCTATGACTACTCGCAGCCAGCGACCCTGTTCACCCTCAGCGACATCGGTGTGTCGGCGCACCGTTACCGCGACCGCCTCGACGTGTTCGCCCAGGCGCTGGAAGGCGGCAAGGCGCTGAACGGCGTCAACCTCGAAATCCATGACGAGAAGGGCAAGTTGCTGGCCCAGGCAAGCACTGACGGCAAAGGCCACGCTCAGCTGCCGATCACGCCCAAAGCCGATACCCTGATCGCCACCCAAGGTGTGCACACCACGCTGTTGCGCCTGAACACCGCCGCCCTGGACCTGGCCGAGTTCGACATCACTGGGCCCCAGGCCAACCCGCTGCAGTTTTTCATCTTCGGCCCGCGTGACCTGTACCGCCCAGGCGAAACAGTACTGCTCAACGGCCTGCTGCGTGACCAGGACGGCAAGCCTGTCAAAGCCCAGCCGGTGAGCGTGGAAGTGCGTCGCCCGGATGAGCAGGTAAGCCGCAAGTTTGTCTGGGAAGCCGACAGCAATGGCTTGTACCAATACCAGTTGCAACTGGCCACCGAGGCACCCACTGGCCGTTGGCAACTGCTGCTGGACCTGGGGGGCGGGCGCAAGCAGGTGTATGAGTTTCTTGTCGAAGACTTCCTGCCCGAGCGCCTGGCGCTGGAACTGAAGGGCAGCAGCACGCCGCTGTCGCCCGAGGAGGATGCGCGCATCCAGGTCAATGGCCGTTACCTCTATGGCGCCCCGGCTGCCGGTAATCGCCTGAGTGGTCAGGCCTATGTGCGCCCCCTTCGCGAGGCGGTGCCGGCGCTGCCTGGCTACCAGTTTGGCTCGGTCACCGAAACCGAGCTGAACCAGGACCTTGAGCTGGACGAAGTAACGCTCGATCAGGCCGGCAAGGCGGTGATCGACATCGAAAGCCGCTGGGCCGAAGCCCGCTCGCCGCTGCAACTGACCGTGCAGGCCAGCCTGCAGGAGTCGGGTGGCCGGCCAATCACCCGGCGTCTGGAGCAACCTGTCTGGCCAGCCGAGCGCCTGCCGGGCCTGCGTGGCCTGTTCGATGGCGAGGAAACCAATAGCGACGGGCCGGTGGAATTCGAGTTCCTGGTGGCCGACCGCGATGGCAACAAACTGGCGGCCAACGACCTCAAGGTGCGGCTGATCCGCGAGCGCCGTGACTACTACTGGAACTACTCGCAGAGCGACGGCTGGAGCTACGCCTACAACGAGAAGTTCCTGACCCAGGACGAAGAGACAGTCAGCGTCAAGGCGGGCTCCACGGCCAAGCTGAGTTTTCAGGTTGAATGGGGGCCGTACCGCGTCGAAGTGGAAGACCCGCAGACCGGCCTTGTGTCCAGCGAGCGGTTCTGGGCCGGCTATCGCGCCCAGGACAACGCTGAAGGCGGCGCCGTGCGCCCGGATCAGGTCAAGCTGGCCCTGGATAAGCCGTCATACGCCGACGGTGCCACGGCCAAGGTCACCGTCACCCCACCCGCCGCTGGCAGCGGCTACCTGATGATCGAGTCCAGCGATGGCCCGTTGTGGTGGCAGGAAATCGAAGTGCCCGCCGAGGGCAAGGCTTTCGATGTGCAACTGGACAAAGCCTGGGCACGCCACGACCTGTACATCAGCGCGCTGGTGATCCGCCCGGGTGAGCGCAAGGCCAACGCCACCCCCAAACGTTCAGTAGGCGTGCTGCACCTGCCACTGGACCGCGCCGAGCGCAAGCTGGCGGTGAGCCTGCAGGCACCGGAGAAAATGCGTCCGAAACAGCCGCTGACCGTGAAGGTCAAGGCCGCGAATGCTGATGGCAGCGTACCCAAGCAGGTGCATGTGCTGTTGTCGGCGGTGGATGTGGGCATCCTCAACATCACCGATTTCAAAACCCCCGACCCGTTTGCCAGCCTGTTCGGGCGCAAGGCGTACGGTGCCGACCAACTGGACATCTACGGCCAGCTGATCGAAGCCGGGCAGGGCCGCCTTGCCAGCCTGGCGTTTGGTGGTGATGCGGCGATGGCCAAGGGCGGCAAGCGGCCTAACACCACGGTCACCATCGTCGCCCAGCAGAGCCTGCCGGTGACGCTGGACGACAAGGGTGAGGGCCAGGCCACGGTCGGTATCCCTGACTTCAACGGCGAGCTGCGCTTGATGGCCCAGGCTTGGACCGAAGAGCACTTCGGCATGGCCGAAGGCAAGACCGTGGTCGCTGCGCCGCTGATTGCCGAGCTTTCGGCCCCTCGCTTCCTGGCCGGTGGCGACCGCACCAGCCTGGCACTGGACCTGGCCAACCTGTCGGGCCGTGCCCAGCAACTGAACGTTGAAATCACCACCGAAGGGCAACTGAGCCTGGCCACCAATGCCGTGCAGACCGTCGCCCTGGCCGAGGGGCAGCGGTCGACCCTGATGATTCCGGTGCAGGCCCAGGGTGGTCTGGGGCAGGGCAAGGTGCATGTGCGGGTCACTGGCCTGCAACTGCCGAACGAGCCGACCACCGCGTTCGAACGTGAGTGGACGCTGGGCGTGCGCCCGGCCTACCCGGCAATGCTCAAGCACTACCGCGTGGCCTTGAAGGATCAGCCATGGACACTGCCCGAAGCAGACCTGGCTGCGTTCGAACCCGCTGGCCTGGAGGCCAGCCTGGCCTTGTCGAGCCGGCCGCCGTTGAACCTGGCCGAGCAGATCCGTGCGCTGGAGGCGTACCCTTACGGTTGCCTGGAGCAAACCACCAGCGGCTTGTATCCGTCGCTGTACGCGGACGCTGACAGCCTCAAGCGCCTGGGTATCAAGGGCGAGCCGGCGGATGTGCGCAAGCGCAAGATTGAAATGGGTATCGAGCACCTGCTGGGCATGCAGCGCTACAACGGCAGCTTTGGCCTGTGGAGTTCGGACAGCGAAGAGGAGTACTGGCTGACCGCCTACGTTACCGACTTCCTCTTGCGTGCCCGTGACCAGGGTTATGGCGTGCCGGCCGAAGCGCTGAAGAAAGCCAGCGAGCGCCTGTTGCGCTACCTGCAGGAGCGCAACCTGATCGAAGTCGACTACAGCGAAAACGCCGACCATACCCGCTTTGCCGTGCAGGCCTACGCGGCGCTGGTGCTGTCGCGCAGCCAGCAAGCGCCGTTGGGTGCGCTGCGTGGCCTGTTCGAGCGCCGTGCCGATGCCCGCTCGGGCTTGCCGCTGGTGCAACTGGCGGTGGCGCTGGACAAGATGGGCGACAAACCGCGCGCCGAGCAAGCTTTGCAGGCGGGCCTGGGCATCAGCCGTGGCAAAGGCTGGATGGCCGATTACGGCAGCGCCCTGCGTGACCAGGCGCTGATATTGGCATTGCTGCAGGAGAGCAACCTGGCCAGCAGCCAGGTCGACCAGCGCCTGTTCGCCTTGTCGGATGAACTGGCGGCCAACCGCTGGCTGTCGACCCAGGAGCGCAATGCACTGTTCCTGGCCGGCCGTGGCCTGCTGGGCAAGCCGGAAGGCAAGTGGCAGGCACGCCTGGACAGTGCGGGCGAAGTCCGCGCGCTCAACAACGCCGAGGCCGGCATGAAGCTGGAAGGCCCGTTGCTGGCCTCGCCACTGAGCGTACAGAACGAAGGCAGCGGGACGCTGTACCAGCAACTGACCTTGTCCGGTTACCCACGCCAGGCACCTGCGGCCGGCGGCAATGGTATGCAGATTCGTCGTGAGTACCTGGGCATGAACGGCCAGGCGCTGGACCTGCACAACCTGCGCAGTGGCGACCTGGTGTTGGTACACCTGGCGCTCAAGGCCGAAGACCGAGTGCCAGATGCACTGGTGGTCGACCTGCTGCCGGCCGGCCTGGAGCTGGAAAACCAGAACCTGGCGCAAAGCGCCGCCAGCCTGGACAATGCCAGCAGCGCTGTGAAGGAATGGCGCGAGTCGATGCAGAACGCCAGCGTGGTGCATCAGGAGTACCGTGATGACCGTTATGTTGCAGCGCTCAAGCTCGATCGCTACGGCACCACCCACCTGCTGTACCTGGCGCGGGCAGTAACCCCGGGCACTTACCGTGTGCCGCCGCCGCAGGTCGAGTCGATGTACCGGCCGAACCTGCAGGCCGTGGGGGATGGGCAGGGTGAAATGACCGTAAAAGCCCGCTAGAGACCCGCTCTACACGGACCATGTGGGAGCGGCCTTGCGTCGCGGAAGGGCCGCAAAGCGGCCCCGGCAATTCAAGCGGCGAAGCTGAAAGCCTGGGGCTGCTGTGCAGCCCTTTCGCGACGCAAGGCCGCTCCCACAAACACCGCGCAGATCAGCTGAGTCATTCAGTGAATCACCCAGCTCATCACCCACAGCCCCAGCACCAGCCAGATAATCCCGAGGATGATCGAGGCGCGCATGAACGCGCGGATTGCCGAGTACAGCAGCATCAGGCCGATGATCAGGGCCAGGATGCTGACCAGCGAGGTATCCATGCCCAGCGTGCGCGCCAGGCCGTCAATGAAATTGCCACCGGCATTGGCCAGCAGGTTGAACAGCCCGCTCAATGCGTCGACGATGACGCGGATCAACGACCCCAGTGCCTGGCCCAGCCACTCGAAAAAACCTTCTACATGCATAGTTGCTTCCTGATGAACGAATTGGCGAGGTTGCCGTTCCCAAGCCTTTGGCCATTACCTGGCCAGGTCGGTTCCCGATGCCAAGCTTAGCGCGTGCGGGCAGGCTGTTGCGCGCCACGCTGTTTGGCCTGTTGGTGTTGTGCGGCCTGTTGTGGCTGGCTGACCGCCTTTGGCCGCTGCCGTTGCCGGGCGACGATCTGGCCCGGGTAGTGCTGGCCGAAGACGGCACGCCCTTGTGGCGGTTTGCCGATGCCGAGGGGGTGTGGCGCTACCCGGTCAGCCCCGACCAGGTATCGCCGTTGTACCTGCAGGCCTTGCTGACTTACGAAGACCGCTGGTTCTACCGTCACCCTGGGGTCAACCCGTTGGCCTTGGCACGTGCGGCCTGGCTGAACCTGCGGGGTGGGCGTGTGGTGTCGGGTGGCAGTACGCTGTCGATGCAGGTGGCACGGCTGCTTGATCCGCATGACCGTACCCTGGCCGGCAAACTGCGCCAGCTGTGGCGTACGCTGCAACTGGAGTGGCACCTGTCCAAGCGCGAGATCCTGCAGATTTACCTGGACCGCGCGCCTTTCGGCGGCACCTTGCAGGGTGTGGCCGCAGCCAGCTGGGCGTACCTGGGCAAGTCACCCATGCACTTGACCCCGGCCGAGGCGGCGCTGCTGGCGGTGCTGCCCCAGGCACCCAGCCGGCTGCGCCCGGATCGCCACCCCGAGCGTGCCCAGCGTGCCCGGGACAAGGTGCTGCAGCGCCTGGCCGAATACCAGGTGTGGCCTGCGCAGCAAATCCGCGAGGCAGCCGAAGAGCCGCTGGTGCTGGCGCCACGCCAGGAGCCAGCCCTGGCACCCTTGCTCGCCCGGCGCCTGAACAGCGCCGACAGCCCGCCGCTGATCCGCACCACGCTCGATGCAGCGTTACAGCGGCGCCTGGAAGACTTGCTGCTGGGCTGGCGCGCGCGGCTGCCGGAGCGCACCTCTGCCGCCATCCTGGTGGTCGAGGCGCAGACCATGGCGGTGCGTGCCTACCTGGGTTCGATCGAGCTGGCCGACGAGCGCCGTTTCGGGCACGTCGACATGGTGCGCTCGCTACGCTCGCCCGGTTCCACGCTCAAACCGTTTCTTTACGGTATGGCGCTGGACGATGGCCTGATCCATTCCGAATCGTTGTTGCAGGATGTGCCACGCCGTTATGGTGACTATCGCCCCGGTAACTTCTCGATGGGCTTTAGCGGGCCCGTGTCGGCCAGCTCGGCGCTGGCCCTGTCCCTCAACCTGCCGGCAGTGCAATTGCTGGAGGCCTATGGCCCGAAACGCTTTGCCGCGCAGCTGCGCATGGCGGGCATGCCACTGGCATTGCCGCCCTTGGCCGAGCCTAACCTGTCGCTGATCCTGGGCGGTGCGGGCAGCCGCCTGGAGGACCTGGTGGGTGGCTACGCGGCGCTGGCGCGGGGTGGCAACAGTGCACGGGTGCGCTTGCAGCCACAGGAGCCACTGGTGGAACGCCGGCTGCTGTCCCCGGGGGCGGCGTGGATCATCCGGCGCATCCTCAGTGGCCAGGCGCGCCCCGACCGCGACCCGCATGCCGAGCTGGTACAGCGCCCGCAACTGGCCTGGAAAACGGGCACCAGCTATGGCTTTCGCGATGCCTGGTCGATTGGCGTGGGCCCGCGCTATCTGATCGGCGTGTGGATCGGCCGCCCCGATGGCACGCCGGTACCCGGCCAGTTCGGCCTGGCGTCGGCGGCGCCGTTGATGCTGCAGGTGCATGACCTGCTGAGCAACCGCGACAGCCAGCGCGGCATCAGCACACCGGTGGAGCGGGTGCCGGCGAATGTCGGTGTGGCGGCGATCTGCTGGCCGCTGGGCCAGCCGATGAGCAAACAGGACCCCAACTGCCGGCGTCAGCGTTTTGCCTGGACCCTGGACGGCACCACGCCCCCGACGCTGCAAGCCGCCGACCAGCCGCTTGGCCTGGGCTTGCGTGAAAGCGTGTGGGTCAACGAACAGGGGTTGCGCGTCGATGGCGGCTGCCCAGGCGCCAAGGCTCGCGACATCGCCTTGTGGCCGGCCCCGCTGGAACCTTGGTTGCCCCGCGTCGAGCGGCGCGCGGCGCGGCTGCCGGCCATCGACCCGACCTGCCCACCGCAGGTGCCGGCCAGCGCGCCGCCGCTGTCGATCGTCGGCGTGCGCCCGGGTGACAACCTGCGCCAACCGGCTACCAGCAGCGAGCCGTTGCAACTGCATGTGTCGGCCTTGGGCGGTGGCGGCCGACGCTGGTGGTTCCTCAATGGTCAGCCACTGGGCGAGACCCAGGGGCAGGACAGCCTGCTGGTGCGCTTGCCGCAGGCCGGGCAGGCCGAGCTCAGTGCGCTGGATGAAAGCGGCGAGACGGCCAGGGTGGCGTTCCAGGTCAGCGAGTAGGCGTTCGACGGCAGCCGGGCCAGCACCTACGCTTGCAAATGACGGGTGTGACCGGCTGGTGCCCCGCAACCCGTGGGAACGTGGAGCGCCCTATGCGTCCTCTGGCCGTGCCCTTGTTGTTGCTGCCTTGGGCGCTTGCGGCCCAAGCCGGGTCGTTGCCGGGTTTTCTCGACAGCCATGAGTACGAACGGCGCCTGCCCGACACTGATCTGCCGGTGGACACCTACCGGCCCGTCAGCCCCAACCTGCGATTGCCTGGGCCCAGTGCCGATAGCCTGGCCTGGGCGCCTGCGGATACGCGCGTGATGCTGCACAAGGTGCGTTTCGAAGGCGGTACGGTGTTCCCCCTGAGCGACTTGCGCGAGCACTACCAGCCGCTGATCGGGCACCTCATCACGCTTGGTGAGTTGCAGCAGTACACCGAGCGCCTGACCGAGCGCTATCGGCAGGAGGGGTACCTGCTTTCCTACGCCTACCTGCCCCCTCAGGACTTGGCCGATGGCCGGGTCAATGTCGTGTTGGTCGAAGGTTACATTCGGGACTATCACGTGGCCGGCGATATCGGCCCGGCCAGTGACTATTTGCAGCAGCTGCTGGCGCGGCTGAAAGCCGAGCGCCCGCTGACCCAGGAAACGCTGGAGCGCTACCTGGGGCTCGCCGAACGCCTGCCAGGTGTCTCCATAGAGGCTGAGCTGGCCGTGGCGCAAACCGCTGACGGTGCAGCCCGCCTGAACGTGCAGGCGCGGCGCAAGGCGTTCAACGCCGCCGTTATCGTGACCGACTCCAGTCGCGACGATCCACAGGCGCTGCTGACGGCAAGCAGCAATGCCCAGACCCGCTTGGCCGAACAGTTCAAGGCCAGCCTGTTGCTGCCGCCGGGGGATGACCAGGTCCATTACCAGCGGCTGGACTACAGCCAGTACCTTGACGCTGCCGGTAGCCAACTGCTGCTGTCGGCTTCGCGCTACCGCAGTGATCCGGGCACGCGTATTCGCCTGGACGATGGCCGTGACATTACCCGCAAGCGCGACAGTGAACGCTATGCGGTGGGCCTGCGCCAGCCAGTGATTGTCAGGGCGGATGAATGGATGGCTGTGCAGGGGCACTTGTATGCGGTCAGTGAGCACGTCGAAGACGCACTGGGTGGGCAGCCTTCGGTACGGGACTACGACACCGGTGTGCGCGCGGTTTCCTTTGAGGGTGACTGGCGCACAGTGGACGGCAGGCGCCTGCGTATTGTCAGTGCCGGGGTCTATCAGGGGCTGGATTACCTGGGCGCGCGCAGCGACGCCGGCTACGACATGGACTTTCTGCGGCTCAGGTTGTCGGGGCTGCAAAGTGACCCGCTGTCGCCGCGTTGGCAGGGCGTAGTGTCGGGGGCGTTGTACTGGAGTGACGACCGGCTGCCCGACAGCGAACGGGCTGGCTTTGGTGGGCAGCATTTCGGCCGTGGCTACCCGCGTGACCAGGCAGAGGGCGACAAGGGTTGGGGCGTATCTTACGAGCTGAACTACAGCCTGCGAGATCACGGGCTGGGGTTGGTTCAGCCCTATGCGGCAGTGGATATGGCGCAGGCCTGGCATAACCGGGGCGCGGTGGAGGATGCGCACTTGGCTTCGGCGGCACTTGGCGCACGGTTGGGGGATGGACGCTACTTCAACGTTGCGCTGGAGGTGGCGAAGCCTTTGGCGGATGTGGCGTTGGACAGCCTGGACCGCGGCCCCCGGCTGACCCTGAGTTTGGCTTTTCAAATGTAGGGGGGCGCTTTGCGCCCCTTTCGCGACACAAGGCCGCTCCCACAGGTCCACCGCTATCCTGAGGGTTGCGCGGTGCCTGTGGGAGCGGCCTTGTGTCGCGATGGGCTGCAAAGCAGCCCCGGCAATCTCCAAGCAAACCCCTCAATGGGTAGTAAACCTCAGATGTACCGGCGATGAGCTGGGTGTCAGCGCCAATGCCAGCTGGGTACGGTTGTGCATGTGGGTCAGGCGCAAGACCTGCGACACATACAGCTTGACGGTGTTTTCGGTAATGCCCAGTTCGCAGGCGATCTGGTAATTGGTCTTGCCCTTGCTTACCAGGCGCGCCACCTCCAGCTGGCGTGGTGACAGTTTCTCGAACGCTGCTGGCAGCTCACTTTCGCTTTCTTCAGCATCAGTGGCACGCCGGTGCGTCCCTTGACCACGGGCTTTTTCCAGGTCCTGATACAGCTCGTCTACCGACTCGGCCAGCTCCTGCAAACGCTGGTTCAATCCCCCAAGGTCACGGAGGTTGCGCTGGCGCTCCAGCAAGGCCTCTTCCTGCCGGCGTACGCCTTCCAGCAGTTCATCAAGGTCCATCGGTTTCTGGTAGTAGTCGGCAAAGCCTTCGCGTAGCGCCCGGATCACGTCCTGTTTATCGGCACGACCCGTCAACATGATGGCCTCGAACATGCGCTGGCTGCCGTTGAGCTCCTTCAAGGCGCGCACCAGCTCGATGCCATCGCGATCCGGCATGTGCAGGTCACAGATGAGCAGGCCTATAGCCGGGTCTGACACATAGTGCTCGATGGCTTCGTCGGTTGAGTGGGCTGCTACGCAGACATAGCCCTTGGTTTCGAGGAATTCACTCAGCTGTTCGACAATGACCGGTTGGTCATCAACCACCAATACCTTCACTTCACTCACTGGTCTGGACACAATCAACTCCCTGTTCTTATACGGCCCTGCTCCCGTGCCAGACACGCTGGCAGTTTAAAAATAGTCGCACTTTGCGTTTATGTACAAGTTATGTACAAGGCATGGGACCACGGGAGGGATTATTGGATCCACACAGCCGTTAGAAGAAAACCTGCTAACACATAGGGTACAAATGCCTGTTTGTCGCCCATTTCTTCGGTCAGGGCCTGTAATCGCTTTTTCACCTTAGGGTTGAGCAGCGTCCACAGGCGCCGACGGGTGAGCAGCCAGACCAGCACGCTGATACCGGCACCGATGAAGGTACCGAGCACGTATTGCGGGCTGGTGGCCAGCGCCAGGGCGCCCATCAGCTTGACGTCGTCGGCACCGAACCGGCCGAGCATGTAGCCGGGCAAGGTCAGCAGCATGACGATGGCCAGCGCCCAGCCGGCATCGCTGGGCTCGGCACCGATCCAGCTGTGGCCGGTGGCGAACAGCCAGACCAGGGCGCCGGCAGCCACGCCCAGGGTCAGCAGGTTGGATATCTGGCGTTGACGCACATCCTGTTCGGAGCACAAGGCAAGCCACAGCAGGAGAACAATGCTTTGCATTGGCAGGTCGCCTTTCCCAAATGTTGAACACATCTACCCGGTCAGTCAGGTTTCCTTATGTGAAGATAGACAAGAACCTGCGCACGAGTGGCGTTGGAAAGGCAAAAAAGGCGGGGTCAAAATGGATTTTGTCGCTCATGACACCGTTCCGGTGGGTGCTACTGCCTTGTTCGACATTCAAAAGCTGGCGCGGTCACAGTGGGAGCGGGCGCGCCCGCGAAAACGGGCGAAGCCCGTGCCATGCACCGCGGTGTCTGCTTCGCGGGCATGCCCGCTCCCACAGGCGTTGCGGTGCATGCTAAAGCCGCGTTTGAATGTTACTTCTTGCTACCCGGCGGGTAGTTGGCCAGCACCTTGCTCACAGTGTTTTGAATGGCGCTGTTGCGTTCTTCCGGGCTTGGCGGGTAGTTGTTCATGATTTGCTCGGCACTGCCCCGCCACACCAGCTTGCCGTCACGCCCGTCGAACATGTCGACCTGAATGGTGGCGACCTTGTAGTCGACACTGCGGGTTTCGTTGTACATCGGGCCGCCCCAGTAGCCGCCCCAGTAGCCCCCCCAGCCACCGCCGTAGTTGGTGGTGATCTGTTGCTGGCGCTGCTCCACGATCAGGTATGTGCGTACGGTCAGGTCAGGCCGTGCTCCCCCTTGTACCGGGCGCAGGCCGCGCTGGTCGAGCTGGCCAGCCACCGCCTGGCGGATGCGCTGTTCGGTGAGGTCGCTTTTTATGCGTGGGTCGTCCGGGCGGTACTGCAGGCCCGGCTCCTGCCATGCCCAGCTGCGGTAGGCGGCAAAATCGCGGCTGGCATCGAAGTCCTGCTGGACATTATTGCTGGAGCAGGCGGCAAGCAATAACGCGAATGACAGTAGAACGAGACGGCGCAACATGATGGTTCTCCGTTAGCGATTAACTGGGAGGATAGCCGCTGAGCGCCTTGTGCACAGAATCGCGCAAGGCGCTTTCGCGTTCACGGGGCGAGTCCTTGTCGCTGCTGCTTTCGGCACTGGCGCTCCACACCGGCTGGCCGCTGCGGGCGTCGTACAGGTCGATGCGCACCACCATCACCTCAACCTCATAGGTGCGCACGATGGGCACGCTGGCATAGCCGCCGTAGCCATGGCGATAGCCGCCATAGCCGACACCACCGTAGGGGTAGGGGCCGTAGTAGGGGTCGTAGGTGTCGTAGTCACGCACCTGGCGCAAGCGTTTTTCCAGGCGCATGTTGGCGCTGACCAGCAAATCGCCGGAGGCCCCTCGGGCAGGGCGCAGGCCATGCTGGTCGAGTGCGCCACTGACGGCATCGGCCAGTTGCGCCGGGTCGGCATTGGCCGGGCCGCTGGGCAGCTGGCCGTTGCGCCAGCTCCAGCTGCGGTAGTGCCCGTAATCCCGGGCGGGCGCCGGGTAGGCGCTGGCGTCGAAGGTGGTCGCCGCCTGGGCCGGGGCGGGGGGCAACGGGCGGCTGCTGGCCACATAGGGGTTGCTGCCCTGGCAGGCAGCCAAGGCAAGCGGCAGCAGGGCCAGGCACAGCAGACGGTACGGCATGTATCCTCCCGGCGGGCGGGTCAACGGGGGCGGCAGACCCAGTGCAGGTAACGGCCAAGCCCGGCGAAGCCGGGGTGGCGGCGGTAAGCCAGTTCCATTTCCAGCAGGTCGAGCAGCTCGGCCTTGCCCTGGAAGTCTTTGGGCATGTAATCGTGGAACACCCGCACGCCGCTCTCACTTTCAACCTGCCACATAGAATCAAGTTGCGCCTTGAGCTCGCGTGGATCAAGGGGTTTTTGCGGGGTCAGGCTCTGCTTTTCACCTTCCAGCCGGTTGCTGCGCAATTTGCGGAAATGGCCCTTGAGCAGGTTGCGATAAACCAGCGCGTCGCGGTTGTAGAAGGCCAGTGACAGCCACCCCGAAGGGGCCGTGAGCTGGTGCAGCACGGGCAGGATGCTTTCGGGCTCTGCCAGCCATTCGAGCACAGCATGGCACAGCACCAGGTCGTAGGGCTCGGTCAGTTGGCCGAGCAGGTCTTGCCAAGGGGCCTGGATGAACGTGGCGCTTTGGCCGGCCTCGGCAAAGCGCGCCCGGGCGCTGTCGAGCATAGGGGCGGCGGGTTCGGCCAGGGTCAGGTGGTGGCCACGCTGGGCAAGCCACAAAGCCATGTGGCCCAGCCCTGCGCCGATATCGAGGATGCGCAGCGGGCGATCGGGCAGCGCCTCGGCCAGGTCGGCCTGCAGCACGGCCAGACGAATCGCGCCCTTGGCGCCGCCGTAGATCTTCTCGGCAAAGCGGGTGGCCAGCTCATCGAAGTGACGGTCGTTCATCGGGCGAAGCGCCTCTCGCTGTCGGCCAGCTTGGCCCGCACCACCTGGTCCATGTCCAGGCCCAGCTCGCTGCACAGCAGCAACAGGTAGAGCACAACATCACCGACCTCCTGGCCGGCGTGGGCGAGTTTGTCGGCAGGCAGCTGGCGCGATTGGTCTTCGCTCAGCCACTGGAAGATTTCCACCAGCTCGGCCATTTCGACGCTGGCCGCCATGGCCAGGTTCTTTGGGCTGTGGAAGCCGCGCCAGTCATTCTCGTCGCGGATCTTGTGCAGGCGTTGGGTGAGTTCTTGCAGGTTCATCGGGGGTCTCCTAATGCTGCATAGCTTCGGCCCAGGCCCGATGCAAAGCAAGCGCAGACCGCTTCTAGAGGGGAGCCCAGCGCCCGACCATATGCAGCACCCCGGCATGCCCATCCAGCCGCAACGCCCCCACAGGCCCTGCCTCACTGGCACTGAGCACCACCTCCGAAGGCAGCCTCACCGGTTTGCGAAAATCCACTTCAAAGGCATAGCCGCTGTGCGGCAGGTGCCCGCGCAGTGCCGCCAGGGCCATGGCCTTGCTCCACATGCCATGGGCAATGGCCGTAGGAAAGCCGAACAGTCGCGCACTGGCGGCACTGAGGTGGATAGGGTTGTAGTCACCGCACACCTTGGCATAACGCCGGCCTATGTCACTGTCGGCGTACCAGCGGGTGGCCTCGGGCAATGGCTCAGGTTCAACGTCGGCAGGCTCGCCTGCTTCGCCCTCCAGCTTCAAGCCGCGCACCAGCATGCGGCTGGTCTCGCGCCAGAGCAGGCCAATGCCGTCGTTTGCCTCGGTAACCAGGTCGAAGGTGCCGCCCTTGGCATGTGCCTGCAGGTTGTGTGCATACACGGCAAAGCGCAGCCCTTCGATACCACCAAGCGGGCGCAGCACCTCTATGCGGTTGTGCAGATGCACCAGGCCGAGCAGCGGGAAAGGGAAGCCTGGGGCGGTCATCAACTGCAGCTGGAGCGTGAATGCCATGATATGGGGATACGTGCCCGGCAAGCGGCCATCGTCGGTGAAGTGGCAAAGCCGTCGATAAGCTGCCAGGTTGCCCGGCTGAACCGGAATGAAACAGCGCAGGCCATCGTCCGGCAAGCGGTCACCGCTGATGCCGCGCTTGCTGGCTGCACGCAGGTACAGGCTGGCGCGGGTAGCCGGGCTTTGCAGGTCGTGCCAGCTTCTGCTCATGTTCACGCCCCCATCAAGGCTTGGCCGCATACGCGCAGCACTTGGCCGTTGACCGCCCCGGAGCCTGGCTGGCTAAGCCAGGCAATGGCCTCGGCGACGTCCTGCGCCCGCCCGCCCTGGCCCAGCGAGCTCAAGCGCCGCCCGGCCTCTCGCAGGCCCATGGGCATGGCCGCAGTCATGTGGGTTTCGATGAAACCGGGGGCGACCGCGTTGATGCTGCCGCCGTGCGCGGCTAGCAGTGGCGCCCAGGCTTGGGCCAGGCCAATCAGCCCGGCCTTGCTTGTGGCATAGTTGGCCTGCCCACGGTTGCCAGCGATGCCACTGACCGAGGCCAGCAGGGTGATGCGCGCGTTTTCCCCCAGTGCGCCGTTGTCGTACAGCGCCTGGGTCAGTATTTGCGGTGCCTTGAGGTTGACGGCCATGACCGCGTCCCAGTATTCCGGGGTCATGTTGGCCAAGGTCTTGTCGCGGGTGATGCCGGCGTTGTGCACCACGATGTCGATGCCGTCCCGCAGGGCCGCGAGCAGTTGCGTTGCCGCATCGCTGGCGCAGATGTCCAGTGGCAACGCCTTGCCACCGAGGCGTGCAGCGAGGGCGTCGAGGTCCTGGCTGGCCTGCGGCACATCGAGCAGCAGCACATCGGCGCCGTCCCGCGCCAGGGTTTCGGCAATGGCCGCGCCGATGCCGCGCGCTGCACCCGTGACCAGGGCGCGACGGCCACCCAGCGGGCGGGTCCAGTCGCCTACCTGGCGGGTGCAGGCTTCCAGGCGCAGTACCTGGCCTGAAACAAAGGCACTCTTGGGCGAGAGGAAGAAGCGCAAGGCGCCTTCCAGCTGGTCTTCGGCACCGGGCCCGACATACAGCAGCTGGGCGGTCGCACCGTTGAGCAGTTCCTTGGCCAGCGAGCGGCTGAAGCCTTCGAGGGCCCGTTGGGCCACGCTGGCCAACGGGTTGGCGAGGCTTTCCGGAGCGCGCCCCAGCACCACGATATGGGCGGATGGGGCCAGGCTGCGTAGCAGTGGCTGGAAAAACTCGCGCAACTGCTTCAGCGCATCGCTGTCGGACAGATGACTGGCATCGAACACCACGGCTTTGATTTTCGGCCCCAGGCCGGCTACCCAGGGTTCGGCCTGCAGGTGCTCGGCGTTAAAGCTGTAAAGCGCGTCGGTCAGGCGCGGGGCAATGGCTTCGACCTGGCCTGCCAACGGCCCGCCACCCAGTACCAGGGCCCCTTCAACCGGGCGCAGGCGGCCGGCCTGCCAGCGCTCCAGCGGCGCCGGGCGTGGCAGGCCAAGGGCATCCACGAGGCGGCGGCCGAGGTTGGAGTTGGCAAAACCGAGGTAGCGATCGCTCATGACTGGGTCTCCGCAAAGGCAAGCATGAAAGTGTGGACCAACTTTGTGGCAAGGTCGTTCGAATGCGGTAAAAACACCTAGGCTGTACGGATCAAATTGTTACAGGAGGAACATGTACATGCGTTCACCTCGCCGGGTCGCGATCCTGGGCGGCAATCGAATTCCCTTTGCCCGCTCCAATGGCATCTATGCCACCGCCAGCAACCAGGCAATGCTCACTGTCGCCCTCGAAGGGCTGATCGAGCGTTATCGCCTGCATGGGCTGCGGCTGGGCGAGGTGGTGGCTGGCGCGGTGCTCAAGCATTCCCGTGACATGAACCTGACCCGGGAATGTGTGCTGGGTTCGCGCCTGTCGCCGCAGACCCCGGCCTATGACATCCAGCAAGCCTGCGGCACCGGGCTTGAGGCTGCGCTGCTGGTGGCCAACAAGATTGCCCTGGGGCAGATCGACTGCGGTATTGCCGGCGGCGTAGACAGCACCTCTGATGCACCGATTGCCGTCAACGAAGGCCTGCGCCACATCCTGCTGCAGGCCAATCGTGGCAAAAGCCTGGGCGAGCGACTCAAGCCTTTCCTCAAGCTGCGGCCTCACCATCTGAAACCCGAGTTACCACGCAATGGCGAACCGCGCACAGGGTTATCCATGGGCGAGCATTGCGAGCGCATGGCGCAGGCCTGGCGCATTGGCCGTGCAGAGCAGGACGAGCTTGCATTGCTCAGCCACCAGCAGCTGGCCGCCGCATATGCCGAGGGTTGGCAGGATGACTTGCTGACGCCGTTTCTGTCGCTGACACGGGACAACAACTTGCGTCCCGACTTGACCCTTGAACAGTTGGCCAGGCTCAAGCCCGCCTTCGATCGCAGTGGCCAAGGCACGCTGACGGCGGGTAATTCCACGCCGCTGACCGACGGCGCCTCGGTGGTGTTGCTGGGCACGGAGCAATGGGCTGCGCAGCAAGGGCTTGAGGTGTTGGCTTACCTGGTCGATGGTGAAACTGCGGCAGTGGATTTTGTCACGGGTCGAGAAGGGCTGTTGATGGCGCCGGTGTATGCCGTGCCACGCTTGCTGGCGCGTAATGGCCTGACCCTGCAGGACTTCGATTACTACGAGATCCATGAAGCCTTTGCCGCCCAGGTGCTGTGCACGCTCAAGGCCTGGGAGGATGCCGACTACTGCCGCGAGCGGTTGGGGCTGGATGCGCCGCTTGGGGCGATTGACCGCAGCAAGCTCAACGTCAAGGGCAGCTCGCTGGCGGCTGGGCACCCGTTCGCCGCGACCGGTGGGCGGATATTGGCCAACCTGGCCAAGGTGCTGGCGACGGCGGGGAAGGGGCGCCGGCTGATTTCGATTTGTGCGGCAGGTGGGCAGGGGGTGACTGTTATCGTAGAGCGGTGAGTACCAGAGAAATTGCATTGACCGCTTCGCGGGCAAGCCCGCGAAGAAGGCAGCGCAGGTGCCACAGTCATATCCCCGAGCTGTTAGGCTTGTCTGCTCAGAACGATAAGAAACCGCCATGCCGATCATCGGACGCCCCCGCGCTCTCCCGGCGCTGGACCACTTGCCCAGGCCTCTTTACGCCCGTGCCGAAAGCCTCGGCGCCGGCTCCTGGACCACCCGCCACCAGCACGACTGGGTACAGTTTTCCTACGCCATCAGCGGCGTACTCGGCGTGTACACGCGCGACGGCAGCTACTTTGCGCCGCCCCAGTGGGGGGTGTGGATCCCTGCCGATGCCGAGCACGAGGTGGTCACCTCGATGCAGGCGGAGATGCGCAGCCTGTATGTGCGCCGCGATGCCTGCCCATGGGCACCCGAGCAATGCCGGGTGCTGGAGGTGACACCACTGGCGCGCGAGCTGATCAAGCAGTTCTGCCTGTTCCCGGCTGACTACCCGGAGGGCGATAGCGCCGAGGCGCGTCTGGTGGCAGTGCTGCTGGACCAGCTGCGTACCTTGCCGGAAGTCGGGTTTTCGCTGCCGTTGCCACGCCACCCGGGCTTGCTGGCGCTGTGCAATGGCTTGATCGCCGCACCGGACCAATCGCAGACCTTGCAGCAATGGGCGCGGGAGCTGGCGTGTTCGGAGAAGACGCTGATGCGGCTTTTCCAGCGGGAGACGGGGTTGAGCTTTCGCAACTGGCGGCAGCGCATGCGGCTGTTGTCGTCGCTGGCGTTGCTGGAGGCGGGGGAGAATGTGACCGAGGCGGCGTTGGGGTGTGGGTATGACTCCACCTCGGCTTACATTGCGGCGTTCAAGCAGCTGTTTGGGGCTACCCCTGGCGAGTTGAAACTCTAGGCATGGTCTGCCTGTACCGGCCCTCTCGCCGGCAAGCCAGCTGCCACTGGGATTGCAAAGCCCCTGAGGGCAGCGGGGTCCAGTGGGCGCTGGCTTGCCGGCGACAGGGCCGGTACAGGCAATGCATCAATCAGGTGCGGAACCTGCGCACCAGCGAGTCCAGTTCATTGGACAGCCCAGCCAGGCTCTCGGAGTCCTGTCGCGCCGCCTGGGCCAGTTCGGCCACCAGTTGCGCATCCCCGTGGATCTGGCTGATGTGCCGGTTGATGTCTTCGGCCACCTGGTGTTGTTCCTCGGCCGCCGTGGCGATCTGCGTGTTCATGTCACGAATCACATCCACCGACTCACGGATTTGCCCGAAGCTGTCGCGGGCCAGGCCGATACGGCTCACCGACTGCTGCGACACTTCCAGGCTGGCATGCATCTGCTCGGCCACTTCGGCCGTGCGGCTGGCCAGGTTACCCAACAGGCCGTCGATTTCGGCAGTGGAGTCGGCAGTGCGCTTGGCCAGGGCCCGCACTTCGTCGGCCACCACGGCAAAGCCACGGCCCTGTTCACCGGCACGGGCGGCTTCGATGGCAGCATTGAGGGCCAGCAGGTTGGTCTGTTCGGCAATCGAGCGGATGGTACCGAGGATCGACTGGATGGCGTTGCTGTCACGCTCCAGTTGCTGGATCGACTGCGCAGATTGTTCGATTTCCTGGCTCAGGCGGTCGACGCTTTGCACCGCGGCATCGATCTGCTGCTGGCCTTCGCGGGCTTGCTGCTGACCGCTGTCGGCCGACTGCGCCGCCTGGCTGCAGGAGCGCGCCACTTCGTTGGCGGTGGCGACCATTTCGTGAAAGGCGGTTGACACCATGTCCACGGCTTCGCGCTGGCGGCCTGCGGCTTCGGCCATGTCGCTGGAAACACGGGTGGAGCTGCTGGAGGTGCTGAGGATCTTGCCGGCAGCAGCGCCGATGTGCTGGATCAGGCTGCGAATGGCGCCGAGGAACTGGTTGAACCAGCTGGCCAGTTGCGCGGTTTCGTCGCGGCCACGGATTTCCAGGTTGCGAGTCAGGTCGCCTTCACCTTGGGCAATGTCTTCCAGGCCATTGGTGACGCTGTTGATCGGGCGCACGATCAGTTTGGCGAAAGCCGCACCGACCACGGCGAACAGCACGGCCAGCACCAAGGCGATGACGCCGATCAGCCAGGTCAGCCGGGTGGTGTTCTGCATCACTTCGCTTTGTTCGATCAGGCCGATGAAGGTCCAGCCCAGTTGTTCGTCGGGGTAGACGTTAGCCATGTAGCGCACGCCATTGAGCTCGACCTCCACCAGGCCTTTGCCGGCCTTGGCCAGTGCGGCATAACCGTCGCCGAAGCTGGCCAGCTGCTTGAAATTGTGAGCGGCGTCGCGAGGGTCGACCATGACGTTGCCGTTGCTTTCAACCAGCATCAGGTAGCCGCTTTCACCCAGCTTGATCTGTTTGACGATCTCGGTCAGGCCCTTGAGCGATACGTCGATGTTGACCACGCCGCCGGGGTTGCCCAGCTGGTTCGCCACGGCCCGCACGGTGCTGACCAGCACCGCGTCGTCGGCGGCCCAGTAGTAGGCACCGGTACGCACGGTCTTGCCCGGGTTGGCCATGGCCAATTGGTACCAGGGGCGGGTGCGTGGGTCGTAATTGACGAACTTTTGCCCGGCTGGCCAGCCGGTGTAGCCGCCATCGTTCACCCCGTAAGAGAGGTAGGCATAGGAGGGGTGTGCGTTGGCCAGACGGGTCATGAAATCAAGGAGCTTGCCGGCTTGCTCGCCCAGTTCGTAGGACGGGGCGGCGCTCATGTACTTGTTCAGCTCGCTGCCGGTGGCGGCGACCATTGGCTGGGAAGCCATGTACTCGACGTTCTGGTTGATGCCTTGGAAGAAGATGTTCATCGCGTTGCTGACCTGGCGGATTTCCCGGCTGCTACCGTCGAGGAATCCGTCGCGGGCTTCACCACGCAGGTTGAGGACCACCAGCGTGGCCACGAGGACAATGGGCAAGCCGGCGATGACCGCGAATGCCCAGGTCAATTTCTGTTTGATGCTCATCGACGCTCCCGGAATTTTTATTGTCGACCCACGAGGCAGGTAGCCAATACATCGGCAGCATCCCGGTTTTATGAAGCAAAACCCCCGTATTTATTGGATAAAGTCGCAGTTGGTGACTATTCGGTCGTGTTTGGACACTTTTGGCATACCAAACGCGGGTGAACGATCAGCGACAGCAGCTTTCAGCAGCTCCATTGGCCAAGTCTTTGAGGATAGGGCAGTCCGGGCGGTCGTCCCCCTGGCAATGCGAAACCAGCTCGCCGAGGGTATCGCGCAGGCTCACCAGCTCTTCGATACGCCGGTTCAGCTCATTAATGTGCTGCATGGCCAGCGCTTTCACATCGGCGCTGGCACGTTGGCGGTCCTGCCACAGGGTCAGCAGCTTGCCGACCTCTTCCAGGGAAAAGCCCAAGTCGCGTGACCGCTTGATGAAGGCCAGGCTGTGCAAGTCTTCTGCCTGGTACAGGCGGTAGCCGCTGTCGCTGCGCGTGGCAGGCTTGAGCAGGCCGATGGATTCGTAATAACGGATCATCTTGGTGCTAAGCCCGCTGCGGCGGGCGGCCTGGCCGATGTTCATGGCGCCTCCTCGGTGGTGCTGGTGGGTTTCCATGCCTTGAGCCACAGCGCGTTGCTGACCACGCTGACGCTGGACAAGGCCATGGCGGCGCCGGCCAGTACCGGGTTGAGGTAACCCAGCGCCGCCAGCGGGATGCCGACCAGGTTATAGATGAACGCCCAGAACAGGTTCTGGCGGATCTTGGCGTAGGTCTTGCGGCTGATTTCCAGGGCTGCAGGCACCAGGCGCGGGTCACCTCGCATCAGGGTGATGCCGGCGGCCTGCATGGCCACGTCGGTACCGCCACCCATGGCAATGCCGATATCGGCGGCGGCCAGGGCCGGGGCGTCGTTGATGCCATCGCCGACCATGGCGACCACGCCATTTTGCTTGAGCGCAGCCACGGTGGCGGCCTTGTCTGCGGGCAGCACTTCGGCATGGACATCATCGATGCCCAGGGCGTCAGCCACCACGTTGGCGCTGCCGCGGTTGTCGCCGGTCAGCAGGTGGCTGCTGATGTGCTGTGCGCGCAGGGTGTCGATAGCCTGCGCGGCGCCGGGCTTGAGGCTGTCACCAAAGGCGAACAGGCCCAGCACACGAGGTTGAGTGCCGCGTTCAATCAACCACGACAGGGTGCGCCCTTCTGCTTCCCAGGCCTGGGCCTTGGCGGCCAGGTCACCGGGCTGCAGAGCGCTTTCGTCGAGCAGGCGGCGGTTGCCCAGGGCGAGCTCGCGGTCCTCTACACGCCCGGCGATGCCGCGACCGGTCAGCGACTGGCTGCCGGTAACAATTGGCACCTCCAACCCCTGATCGGCGCAGGCATCCAGCACCGCCTTGGCCAGTGGGTGCTCGCTGCCGCGCTGCAGGGCACCGGCCAGACGGTGCAGGTTGGCACTGCTGCCTACTTGCGCCTGGCTGTGGACCACCCGTGGGCTGCCGGAGGTAAGCGTGCCGGTCTTGTCGAAGACCACGCAGTTGACCGCATGGGCACGCTCCAGGGCTTCGGCGTCCTTGATCAGGATGCCATGGCGGGCGGCAACCCCGGTGCCGGCCATGATTGCTGCAGGCGTGGCCAGGCCAAGGGCGCAGGGGCAGGCGATGACCAGCACCGCTACGGCGTTGATCAGCGCGGTTTCCAGCGGTGCGCCGGCCAGCCACCAGCCGATCAGGGTGATCAGTGCCAGCACCAGCACAGCCGGGACGAACACTTGGCTGACCCGGTCGACCAGCTTCTGGATCGGCGCCTTGGCGGCCTGGGCGTCTTCGACCAGGCGGATGATACGGGCCAGCACGGTTTCGGTGCCCAGCGCCTGGGTGCGCACCAGCAACCGGCCTTCGCCATTGATGGCACCACCGGTGACACTGTCGCCGGGTTGCTTGGGCACCGGCAGGCTCTCGCCGCTGATCAGGGCTTCATCGGCATGGCTGCTGCCGTCCTCGACCACACCATCGACCGGGAACCGCTCGCCGGGCTTGACCAGTACCAGGTCGCCCAGGCGCAGCTGGGCGATGGCCACATCTTGCTCCTGGCCGTCGACGATACGCACGGCGCGTTCCGGTCGCAGCGCTTCAAGAGCGCGGATGGCACTCGCGGTCTGGCGTTTGGCACGGCTCTCCAGGTACTTGCCCAGCAGCACCAGGGCAATCACCACGGCCGAGGCCTCAAAGTACAGGTGTGGGACCATGCCGGCAGGCGCCTGCGCCCACTGGTACAGGCTCAAGCCGTAGCCTGCGCTGGTGCCCAGGGCCACTAGCAGGTCCATGTTGCCGGCACCGGCGCGCACGGCCTTCCAGGCCGCTACGTAGAAGCGTGCGCCGAGTATGAACTGCACGGGTGTGGCCAGCAGGAACTGCGCCCACGCGGGCAACATCCAGTGCAGGCCGAACGGCTGCACCAGCATTGGCAGTACCAGTGGCAGGGCCAACAGCAAGGCTGCGCCGACCGCCAGGCGCTCATTGCGCAATTTGCGCTGGGCAGCGTTTTGTTCGTCTTTGACCGTTTGCGGCAGGCTGGCGCTATAGCCGGCCTTTTGCACCGCGTCGATCAGCAGGTTATCGTCGAGGGCCTCGAGCACCTTGAGGTGCGCGCGTTCGCTGGCGAGGTTGACGCTGACCTGCTCGACCCCGGGCAGCTTGCCCAGGGCGCGCTCCACGCGGCCAACGCAGCTGGCGCAGGTCATGCCGCCAATTTGCAATTCGACAGTACGGCTGGGCACGCTGTAGCCGGCTTCGCGCACGGCGTCGACCAGGGCGGGCAGGCTGTTGGCCGGGGCCTGGACCCGGGCCTGTTCGGTGGCGAGGTTGACGCTGACCTGTTCAGCGCCGGTGACCTTGCGCAGGGCGCGCTCGACCCGGCCGGCACAGCTGGCGCAGGTCATGCCGGCGATCGGCAGGTCATACGTGGTGGATGCGGGCATGGCTCTCCTCCTTGGACAGGCCTCCAGCATCAACCTTGCCATGCAGGTAAGGTCAATAGCCCAGGCCGGCTCGCTTCAACTCCAACCCATATTGCCCCATGGCGATGCGGTATTTGTTGATCTGGCCCGACTGCAAGTTCAAACGTGTGCTGCGTTGATCTTCGATACCCTGTGCACAGCCTGGCACCTGCCCTGGTAGCAGGCGCAGGCGCACATCCACCGGGCCGGGCGGCAGGTTGAAGGAGGTGGACTGCTCCTGGAACACGCGCCCGGAAAGCTGATCGTTGAGGTAGACGCCGATTTCGCAGTTGGTGGCCACTTCCAGGCGTTCCCGGGAGATGATCAGTACGCTGTAGTCCGAGTTGCCCTCGGCGCTGGCCGGTGGCACCACAGCCAGAGTGCTCAATAGCCCGACCACGCCCAATGCTGCCCTGAACATGAAGAATCTCCTGCTTGCCTGATCGTCAAACGCGAAGCTTGGCCGACGCGGGCGCGGATTTCCAGCCCAGGTGTTGCTGGCAGGGCTTGACCTTGCCCCGATGGCAAGCTTGAGACTCGTTGAAAACCTGAAGGAGGCAACCCCCATGCAAGTGTTCAATGTACAAGGTATGACCTGTGGCCATTGCGTGAAAGCCGTGACCCGCGCGGTGCAGGAGCAGGATGCAGCGGCCAAGGTCGAGATCGACCTGGCGGCCAAGCAGGTACGAGTGCAGAGTGAACTGGGGCAGGAGCAGATCCTTACCGCCATTCGTGATGAAGGTTATCAGGCCGAACTCGCCTGAAGACTTGCCAGTGGGAGACTCACCTGTGGGAGCGGGCGTGCCCGCGAACACCGGCGTAACCGGTGCCATCCACCGCGTTGCCTGATTCGCAGGCACGCCCGGTCCCACAGGGACTACGGCAGTTTTCAGGTTCCGAGCGAGGCAGTTGTCCTCGCAACGCGCAGGTTTGTTGCAAATGTTTTCAGCCTGGTAGGCCCCACAGCAGGTAGAATTGTGCACTTGCTTAGCCTGCTATGGATTCCTGATGAACCTGCGAATGGTGCTCATCCTGGGTGCACTCAGTGCGTTCGGGCCCTTGGCGATCGACTTTTACCTGCCCGCCTTCCCGGCCATGGCGCAGGCGTTCGCCACCGATGAAAAACACATCCAGGCCACTTTGGCCGCCTACTTCCTCGGCCTGTCTATCGGCCAGTTGGCCTATGGCCCGGTAGCCGACCGCTTTGGCCGGCGCATACCGCTGATGTTCGGGGTAACCCTGTTCACCCTGGCGTCGCTGGCCTGTGCCTATGCCCCCAACCTCGACACCCTGGTGCTGGCACGCTTCGTCCAGGCTTTGGGTGGTTGTGCCGGCATGGTGCTGTCGCGGGCCATCGTCAGCGACAAGTGCGACCCGGTGGCCTCGGCCAAGGTGTTTTCGCAACTGATGCTGGTCATGGGGCTGGCGCCGATCCTGGCACCGATGCTGGGCGGGGTGCTGGTGAACCTCGCGGGCTGGCAGTCGATTTTCCTGGCCTTGAGCCTGTTCAGTGCCGGCTGCCTGCTGGCGGTCAGCCTGGGCCTGCCGGAAAGCCTGCCTGCGCACATGCCGCGTCAGCCGCTGTCTGGCGCTTTGCGCCAATACCTGCGGTTGCTGGCTGACCGGTTGTTCCTTGGCCATGCGTTGACCGGCGGCATCGCCATTGCCGGCATGTTTGCCTACATCGCTGGTTCGCCTTTCGTGTTCATCAAGCTGTATGACGTGCCGGCCGAGCACTACGGCTGGCTGTTCGGCACCAACGCTGCCGGCTTTATCCTGGTGGCGCAGGTGAATGCACGTTTGTTGGCCAAGCGTGGGCCGGCGTTTCTGTTGGCGCGCGGGGTGTGGGTGTACCTGGCGGCAGGCCTGGCGCTGTTGGGTGTGGCTGCCTTGCAGCCGACACAGTTGTGGCCGCTGCTGGTACCGCTATTCATCTGCATCGCCAGCCTGGGCTGCATCATCCCTAACGCCTCTGCATGCGCGATGAGCGGGCAGGGTGCGCGGGCTGGCAGCGCCTCGGCACTGATGGGCTGCTTGCAGTTCAGCGTCGCCGCAGGGGCGGCGGCACTGGTCGGTGTGCTGCATGATGGCAGTGCGGTACCGATGGCGATGGTGATCAGCGTGTGCGGTGCACTGGCGGTCAGTGTCGCGCTGCTGACCCGGCGCTTGCAGGCCAGGCGTCCCGCATAAGCGGGTGAGGTGCCTGCAGGCGGGTTTCCAGCGTGGCGACAAAGGCCCGCGCCTCAGCCTCGCTGCGGAAACTGACCACGTGTTGATCGAGCTGGACCTGCCAGGGGCAGGCAGGGTTTCGGCTCGATGCGCTGACGACAATTTTCATCGCGGCATACCTCCAGAAGGGGGGAGCCGCTCAAGTGTAGCGCTGCCCCTCTAGCCTGCCACGAGCTGTATCCGTGTCCTGACTGACGGTCGACAGGCGCATTTTCCACACCACGTTTCCTGCTTGGGCGTAATGCCCGCAAATCTGCAGAACCTTCGCTTCGTTTCGCGCTATTTGTGGAACATCGCTGTAGGCCGTATCTGAAATTGCAGGGCGTCTGTTTTTATCAAGATATTTCAGCCCCATTGCGAGCGTATGTGAGAGCGTTGACTGACCGGGCTTCGGGCAGTTTTGCAAGGCCGTTTCACTGGTTGCCATGGGTAGGCATACCCAGTGGCTTTACGCCGTAGGTGCGTCGGTACCTGGTCGCCTGAACGGCGTTTTCTGCGGCCTATACTGGCGACCCGGGCCAGTGACAGCGAGAGGCGCTGCCCTGCCAGAGTTGGCCATCGCATCCACACAGTGAACTTGCAGGGAGTTACAGGGATATGAACGCAGCCAGCAGTATCAGCCAGATTGCCAGCCTGATGGCCGACCCCAAGCGTAGTGCCATGTTGTGGGCACTGATCGATGGTACGCCGCGGCTGGCCAATGAGCTCGCCATAATGACCGGCCTGACCTCGTCATCGGCGTGCGCGCACCTTTCGTTACTGTCGTCGGCCGGTTTGCTCAGGCATGAAGCGCGGGGCCGCAAGCGATATTTTCGCCTGGCGACACCGCAGGTGGGGGCAGCCGTGGAGGCCCTGGCCAGCGTTCAGTTGGAGAGCGCCAGAGGGGCGCGTGCCAAGGCGCCGGTCTCACCGCTGCCCATGTCGATGCGCCGGGCGCGCCGTTGTGGCGATCACCTTGGCGGGGAACTGGCCAGCGAGCTGTACCATCGACTGGTGGTGGCCGGCTGGCTGGAAGGTAGCGGTCGACAGTTGATGGTCAGTGACGAGGGGCGTTTACAGTTGGCCTCGGTCGGGGTCTACATCGATGCCTTGGCGCCCCACCAGCAACGTGGTTGCGTGATTTGCCGTTGCACCGAGTGGGACGACCAGGCCCCGCACTTGGGCGGTGTGCTGGGCCAGGCACTGTTCAGGCTATTCCTGCAATCGGGCTGGATGCGTGAGGCCGAGGACACGCGGGCATTGCATATCTCGGCGCTGGGCATCCAGCAGATCAATCGCATAGCCCGCGTGGCAACGTTGCAGGTTGGGTAAGCGCAACGCCGTCGTGCAATCAGACCAGCCGGGCATCCAGGCTGTTCTGCGCCAGGCGACGGGCCTGGTCTTCAGTCATGCCCAGATGGGTGTGCAGGGCGTGGAAGTTTTCCGTCACGTAGCCGCCGAAGTAGGCCGGGTCGTCCGAGTTCACCGTGACCTTCACGCCGCGCTCCAGCATGTCCAGGATGTTGTGCTGGCTCATATGGTCGAACACGCAAAGCTTGGTGTTGGACAGCGGGCACACTGTGAGCGGGATCTGCTCATCGATGATGCGTTGCATCAGGCGCTCGTCTTCGATGGCGCGTACGCCGTGGTCGATACGCTTGATTTGCAGCAGGTCCAGCGCTTCCCAGATGTACTCGGGCGGGCCTTCTTCGCCGGCATGGGCAACGGCAACAAAGCCTTCGTTGCGGGCACGGTCGAAAACGCGCTGGAATTTGCTCGGCGGGTGGCCCATTTCCGAGCTGTCCAGGCCAACGGCAATGAACGCTTCGCGGAACGGCAGGGCCTGGTCGAGGGTTTTTTGCGCTTCCTCTTCACTGAGGTGGCGCAGGAAACTGAGGATCAGGCCACTGCTGATGCCCAGCTGCTTGCGGCCATCCTTCAGCGCCTGGTTGATGCCATTGAGCACCACCTCGAAGGGGATGCCGCGGTCGGTGTGTGTTTGCGGGTCGAAGAACGGTTCGGTGTGGATCACGTTCTGGGCTTTGCAGCGTTGCAGGTAGGCCCAGGTCAGGTCGTAAAAGTCCTGCTCGGTACGCAGCACATCTGCGCCCTGGTAATACAGGTCGAGGAACTCCTGCAGGTTGTTGAAGGCATAGGCACCGCGCAAGGTCTCCACATCGGCCCAGGGCAGGGCAATCTTGTTGCGCTCGGCCAGGGCGAACAGCAACTCAGGCTCCAGCGAGCCCTCCAGGTGCAGGTGCAGTTCGGCCTTGGGCAGGGCGTTCAACCAGTCATACATAGTGGATCATCTCAATCAGGTACGGTTGCCGCCATTCTACAGGGCCTGGCCGGGCATTGCGCCCGGCCAGGCTGCGACCCGGTGAATCACCAGACCAAGGGTTCGCCCTTGTAGTTGATGAAGCGCAGGCCGCCGGTGCCGCTTTGTGCATTGATCTGGTCGAGCATGCCGCGGGTGCTGGTGAACACGTCAATTTCGGCGTTTTCGCCACCCATGTCGGTTTTCACCCAGCCTGGGTGCATGGCCAGTACGCACAGGTCGGGGCGCTGTTGCTCGACCACGAAGCTGTTGATCATTGAGTTCAGCGCTGCCTTGCTGGCCTTGTACAGGCAGATTTCACCACCGTCGGGGATGGTCACGCTGCCCAGGATCGAACTCATGAAGGCCAGCACGCCGCTGCCTTCGCGTACCTGGCCCACCAGGCGACGGGCCACGCGGATCGGGGCCACGGCATTGGTCATGAACAAGTCGCCGATGTCGCTGCACTGTACCGTTTCCAGGTTTTGCGGCAAGGGCCCCATGACGCCCGCGTTAACGAACACCAGATCGAACACTTGGCCATGCAGGCGTTGTTGCAAGCCATCGAGCTGGGCGGTGTCGTTCATTTCCAGCTGTTCGATGCGCACGCCAGGCACGTCTGCCAGGGCGCGGGGTTGCTGCGGGTTGCGCACGGTGGCGGTGATGTTCCAGCCGTCTTCGTTCAGGCGCTGCACCAGGCCAAGGCCAAGCCCGCGCGAAGCGCCAATGATAAGTGCGGTTTTTGCGTTAGCCATGTGAACGCGCTCCATGGTCGGTGGTAAGGAAAGGTATTGAGGATAATGCACAGCGGCAGTCACTGCCTTGCCAATGGCTGTATAAAAAGTGATCAGCTGCACCCGGGCCTTGCCTGGCCGGGTGTTGCGCCTGTTGGCGCACGGGTTATCCACAAGCTGGTCCACAGTTATTGTGTGCAAGCTCAGGGCGGTGCAGGCCCGTCCGTCGGGTTGCGTATTGGGGATAACTCTTGGGCTTTCAGCACTTTGCGGCTGTCATCAAACGGTGATCAAAATATGATCAAAGCTCTGCAGGCTATGAAAACTGTAGCCTGCAAGCGATTGCCCCAAGCTTATCCACAGGCGGGCCCACAGTTGTTGTGGGCAATGTTCAGCGTGCTTCGAGCAGGATGCGCCCGCGGCTCAGGTCAGCCAGTTGCTGCTGCAGCGGCGCCAGGTGGGCGTCACCGAGCGCAATCAGCAGGTCGACGCCATTGGCAGTGAACTGTTCATCCATTACCAGGCCGTCGACCTCCGCCAGCCGAAGTTTTACCAACGCAAGTTCGCTGAAACTGCAGCTGCAGGTGAATTCGCTGCGCTGCACCAGCAGCCGCTTGGGCGCCTGTTGCAGGCACTTGTTGGCGCCGCCGCCATAGGCCCTGGCCAGGCCACCAGTGCCCAGCTGGATGCCGCCGTACCAGCGGATCACCAGCACCACGACCTGGTCGCAGTCCTGCGCTTCGATAGCGGCCAGGATCGGCCTGCCTGCGGTCCCGCCGGGTTCGCCGTCATCGCTGCTGCGATACTGCGCGCCGAGCTTCCAGGCCCAGCAGTTGTGAGTGGCAGCCAAGTCGCTGTGGCGTTCGATGAAACTCATCGCATCGGCAGCACTGCTGATCGGCCCGGCAAGGGTGATGAAGCGGCTTTTGCGTATTTCCTCGCGGTATTCGCAGAGGTCGAGCAGGGTAGAAGGCATAAATGACGGTTACACAGCCGGCTTGATGCCGCAGCCCTTCAGAATGATGTGGATAAGGTTGTTGCTCGCCTCTTCCATGTCCTGCTTGGTCAGGCGGCTGCGGCCGGTGACCTGGCAGATCTGGGTGGCGAAGTCGGCGTAGTGCTGGGTACTGCCCCATAGCAGGAAGATCAGGTGCACCGGATCGACCGGGTCCATCTTGCCCGCATCGATCCACGCCTGGAACACGGCAGCCCGGCCACGGAACCACTCGCGGTAGTCGGCACTGAAGTATTCGGTCAGGCAGGTGCCGCCGCTGATCACTTCCATGGCGAAAATCCGCGAAGCCTGTGGGTTGCGCCGGGAGAACTCCATCTTGGTGCGGATGTACTGGCTCAGGGCTTCCCCCGGGTCGTCATCGACGCTCAAGGCGTTGAAGGTGCTGTCCCACAATTCGATGATGTTGCTGAGCACGGCAATGTACAGGCCCAGCTTGTTGGTGAAGTAGTAGTGCAGGTTGGCCTTGGGCAGTTCCGCCTTGAGGGCGATGGTGTTCATGCTGGTGCCCTTGAACCCATGGCGAGCGAACTCGTCTTCGGCTGCCTGGATAATGGCCTGTTCGTTTTTCTGGCGAATTCGGCCCGCGGGCTTGCCCGAGGCGGAGAGGCGGTGCGCAGGGACTTCTAGGGTCATGGACGATTCCGTACGGGTCAGTGGCTGCGGCTGTCGGACAAGATTACCTGCCTGCGCCGAAGTGACAAGCGTTTGCGGCAGAGACTGGCATCAACGTGTCGCAGCCAGGCTCTCCAGGAAGCTTTCCAGGACCAGGTTCGGCCGCCGGCCCTTGCGGGTTACCCAGCTCAGGCTCAGGTCATAGAAGCGCTGTTGGGGTTTGAGGGCACGCAAGCGGCCTTGCTGCACCCAGAACGTGGCGTAGTGGTCGGGCAGGTAGCCGATGTAGCGCCCGGTGAGGATCAGAAACGCCATGCCTTCGCGGTCCGAAGCACTGGCCGTGCAGTTCAACGCCTGGTAATGGGCCTGGATGTCGGCTGGCAGGCGGAAGGTGGGGGTAATGGCTTCCTGGCTGTTGAGGCGGTCGTCGTCGACCTGCTGGTCATCGGCATAGAACAGCGGGTGCCCAACGGCGCAATACAACAGCGAGCGTTCGCTGTACAACGGTTGGTACTCAAGGCCCGACAGCGGGCTGGTTTGGGGTACCACACCGACATGCAGGCTGCCGTCGAGCACGCCATGTTCGACCTGGCTGGGGGCGATCATGCGGATCTGGATACGCACCTCGGGCCCACGGTCCTTGAGTTCGGCCAGGGCATGGGTGATGCGCATGTGCGGCAGGGTGACCAGGTTATCGGTAAGGCCAATGTTCAATTCGCCACGCAAGTGCTGGTGCAGGCCGTTTACCTCGGTGCGAAAGCTTTCCAGGGCGCTTAGCAGTTGCAGTGCCGAATGGTAGACCTCGCGGCCTTCCTCGGTCAGCGAGAAACCGGCGCGGCCGCGCTGGCACAGGCGCAACCCCAGGCGTTGCTCAAGGTCGTTCATTTGCTGGCTGATGGCCGAGCGGCCAATGCCCAGCACGTTTTCGGCGGCCGAGAAGCCGCCGCATTCGACCACGCTGCGGTAGATCTTCAGCAAGCGGATGTCGAAATCGCTGACTTGGGCGAGTGGATCGGGGCGTCGGCTCATCAGTTTAGTCACGGCCTGTCTGAAGATTAGAAATGTTGGCTTTTTCAGACTTTATCGCCGTGCCAATTTAGCTGCAACAACATCCATCGTTGCCTAATCGTCTTTCGAGGAACCGCCGATGAACATGCCCGAAACCGCTACCGTCGGTATCGCCAGCCAGCTCAAGCTGGATGCCCACTGGATGCCCTACACCGCCAACCGCAACTTCCACCGTGACCCACGGTTGATCGTGGCGGCCGAAGGCAACTATTTGGTCGATGACCAAGGGCGCAAGATCTTTGATGCCCTGTCGGGTCTGTGGACTTGCGGCGCCGGGCACACCCGCAAGGAAATCACCGACGCGGTGACCCGCCAGCTGAGTACTCTGGATTACTCTCCGGCGTTTCAGTTTGGCCACCCGCTGTCGTTCCAGCTGGCCGAGAAGATCACCCAGCTGACCCCTGGTGAACTGAATCACGTCTTTTATACCAACTCCGGTTCCGAGTGCGCCGATACCGCGCTGAAGATGGTCCGTGCCTACTGGCGCCTGAAAGGCCAGGCGACCAAGACCAAGATCATTGGCCGTGCCCGTGGCTATCACGGCGTGAACATCGCTGGTACCAGCCTGGGTGGCGTCAACGGTAACCGCAAGATGTTCGGCCAGTTGCTTGATGTCGACCACCTGCCTCACACCGTACTGCCGGTGAACGCCTTCTCCAAGGGGCTGCCAGAAGAGGGCGGTATTGCCCTGGCGGACGAAATGCTCAAGCTGATCGAGCTGCACGATGCCTCCAACATCGCTGCGGTGATCGTTGAGCCGCTGGCCGGCTCGGCCGGTGTACTGCCGCCGCCGAAGGGTTACCTGAAGCGCCTGCGTGAAATCTGCACCCAGCACAACATCCTGCTGATCTTCGACGAAGTGATCACCGGCTTCGGCCGCATGGGGGCGATGACCGGCGCCGAAGCGTTCGGCGTGACCCCGGACCTGATGTGCATCGCCAAGCAGGTAACCAACGGCGCCATCCCGATGGGCGCGGTGATTGCCAGCAGCGAGATCTATCAGACTTTCATGAACCAGCCGACCCCTGAATACGCCGTAGAATTCCCGCACGGCTACACCTATTCGGCTCACCCGGTAGCCTGCGCCGCCGGTATCGCCGCGCTGGACCTGTTGCAGAAGGAAAACCTGGTGCAGTCCGCCGCCGAGCTGGCGCCGCACTTCGAGAAGCTGCTGCACGGCGTGAAAGGCACCAAAAACGTCGTTGATATCCGTAACTACGGCTTGGCCGGCGCCATTCAGATCGCCGCCCGTGACGGTGATGCCATTGTCCGCCCTTACGAAGTGGCGATGAAGTTGTGGAAGGCAGGCTTCTATGTACGCTTCGGTGGCGACACCCTGCAGTTCGGCCCAACATTCAACACCACGCCGCAGCAACTGGATCGCCTGTTCGACGCCGTTGGCGAAAACCTGAACCTGATCGACTGATCTTTCCGATTTTGATGCCAGGCGCGTGCACGTGTCCCGCGCCTGCATTTACCTTCTTTATCTGGAGTTTTGCATGAGCATTGTTCAGCACCTGATCCATGGCGAGCTGGTTTCCAAGGGTGAGCGCACCGCCGATGTCTTCAACCCGTCCACCGGCCAGGCTGTGCGCAAGGTCGAATTGGCCAGCCGCGCGACCGTGCAAGAAGCGATCGACTCCGCCAAAGCGGCCTTCCCGGCCTGGCGCAACACCCCGCCGGCCAAGCGCGCCCAGGTGATGTTCCGCTTCAAGCAATTGCTGGAGCAGAACGAAGCCAAGATTTCGCAGATGATCAGCGAAGAGCATGGCAAGACCCTGGAAGACGCAGCCGGCGAACTGAAGCGCGGTATCGAGAACGTTGAGTTCGCCTGCGCAGCACCAGAAGTGTTGAAGGGCGAGTACAGCCGCAACGTCGGCCCGAACATCGATGCCTGGTCCGACTTCCAACCGTTGGGCGTGGTCGCTGGCATCACCCCGTTCAACTTCCCGGCCATGGTGCCGCTGTGGATGTACCCCCTGGCTATCGCCTGCGGCAACGCTTTCATCCTCAAGCCTTCCGAGCGTGACCCGAGCTCGACCCTGTACATCGCCCAGCTGCTGCTGGAAGCCGGCCTGCCGAAGGGCATCCTGAACGTGGTGCACGGCGACAAGGAAGCGGTGGATGCGCTGATCGAAGCGCCTGAAGTAAAAGCACTGAGCTTCGTCGGTTCAACGCCGATCGCCGAATACATCTATGCCGAAGGCACCAAGCGCGGCAAGCGCGTACAAGCCTTGGGTGGCGCGAAGAACCACGCAGTACTGATGCCGGATGCCGACCTGGACAACGCCGTCAGCGCACTGATGGGTGCCGCCTACGGTTCGTGCGGCGAGCGTTGCATGGCTATTTCGGTGGCGGTCTGCGTGGGCGATCAGGTGGCCGATGCCCTGATTGCCAAACTGGAGCCGCAGATCAAGGCACTGAAGATTGGTGCCGGCACCTCGTGTGGCCTGGACATGGGCCCTCTGGTGACTGCTGCTGCCCGTGACAAGGTAGTGGGTTATATCGATGACGGTGTTGCTGCTGGTGCCAAGCTGGTGGTAGATGGCCGTGGTTTGCGTGTGGCCGGCAATGAAGATGGCTACTTCGTGGGTGGCACCCTGTTCGACAAGGTGACCCCGCAGATGCGCATCTATAAAGAAGAGATCTTTGGCCCGGTGCTGTGTGTAGTGCGTGTGAACAGCCTGGAGCAGGCCATGCAGCTGATCAATGATCACGAGTACGGCAACGGTACCTGCATCTTTACCCGTGACGGTGAAGCGGCGCGCCTGTTCTGCGACGAGATCGAAGTGGGCATGGTCGGTGTAAACGTGCCGCTGCCGGTCCCGGTGGCCTATCACAGCTTTGGCGGCTGGAAGCGTTCGCTGTTCGGTGATCTGCATGCTTATGGGCCGGATGGGGTGCGCTTCTATACCCGTCGCAAAGCGATTACCCAGCGCTGGCCGCAGCGTTCCAGCCATGAAGCGTCGCAGTTTGCATTCCCTAGCCTTTAAGGTAGGTCAATAACGCGGGGAGGCCGAAAGGCCTCCCCGCTTTGTTTTTCAGCAATATCAGGGTTTCTTGAAATTAAAGGTTGACGCCCTTCTGAATCCCCTTATAATGCGCCCCACTTCCAGCGACATCGGAACGACA
>NZ_JBWKXT010000027.1:0-79320 GCF_059423245.1 Pseudomonas sp. GW460-LB5 | reverse complement strand
AGGGGAGCCCGCAGAATACGGAGTTTTTTGTACGCTAAGCCCCGCGTGATGGCTGTAAGCCGCAACGGGCATGGACTGCGTCCAGTTGAAGTACGCCCTAACTAGGCGTCAGGCCGGAACCTTGGGCCGCGTCAGGATAGGGCCGATTCCAGCATTTTCTGACGCCTCGCCGGCAACCTCTAGGGCCTCAACCTGACAGGCCGTACGCTTAACGTACGATTTTTTCCGTTTTCTCTATCGTCCCCTGTACATACCGTCACGCGACGATTTGCTGCAGCTGTATGAGAGCGACGTTAGATCGGCGTACGCCGACCGGCTCGATGGTTACCGTCGATACCTGGAAAATCGGGAAGGCAGCTTGCGCCAGATGGCCAGCCACTGTGGCGCGGAACTCGGTGCGGCGCACAAGCGCTGCAAGCGCGACCTGGTGTTTTCATTCCTGCAGGTGGAACGGCTGAACGGGCTGGACATAACTCCGACCCTGGCAGAAAACCTCTGCGCAAAGCTGCTCGGGAGAGGGGTGGACGTACGAATTGCGCTGGAGAAGTTCGCAACGCAGGGGCGCACAGCCGCTAACAAATCAAAGGTCAGTCCTGAGATCCTGGATCAGCTGGAGGCGACTCTGGAGCCGATGGTACAAGCCCTGATCATGGCCATGAAAGAGATCCGTGTCCGCTACCGGGATGACTTCGATGACTGCGTAGCACATCGCCGGTTTAAGCCCTAAGACATATATGTGTTAGGACGTAGGTTCGGAGGCCTGCGCCTTGGACTTGAGGATCCAAGGGTGCAGCCCTTGGTCGCCGAAGGCCGCTCCTGCGCAGTCGCCCAGCCCACACACAAAATCGTCCAGTGAGCGGGGCCCCAACAAGGGCCATAGCGAGCGGTGCAGTTGTCCACGGACCAGGTGTGCATCACCGCCTGGGCGGTGGGCAACTGCAGGGCGATTTCCTGAGCCATGCGCGGTCTTGAATGGGCTGGGCGACTGCGCCCGGCCTCCAGGCCGGCCCCAACCGCTCTGCTGTAGCCGGGGTTTGGGGAGCAATGGAACCAAAAACCAACGTAAGCCCTACCACCTGCGCTCGGTGCCTTCTTCCCAGGCATCCGCCTCGATGAAGCAGTTGCGCATGTCGGCTTCCTGGCTGATCTCGGTCAGCAGGTCGTGCACGGTCTTGTCCAGCTCGTCGTCGCTTCGATACGAAATGGCCAACTCGTAGTGGCCCGACTCCAGCCGTTTCATGCCGTAGGGTTCCAGGCAGTAGCGCTCGATGTTCTCCTTGGCCCGTTTCCGGCCGCGCACGAACTTGCTGTTATTCACCACCGCCAGGCGCAGGGTGACGGTGGCCACCCGCTCGACAGCGGGCGGCTCTGCCGGCGATGACGACGAGGCCGTGATCTGCTGATCGCGTGACCGGGCGCTCTTCTGGTATGCGCCGATCTCGACACCCCGGTGGCGCAGGTAGCTGTACAGTGTGCTCTTGGAGATGTGTAGCTTCTCGCCGATGGCGCTGACGCTCAGGCGACCCTCGCGGTACAGCGTTTGCGCCGCCATGGCGGTGGCCTCGGCCTTGGCGGGCAGACCCTTGGGACGGCCACCGATCCGGCCCCGCGACCGTGCGGCCGACAGGCCCGCCTGAGTCCGCTCGCGGATCAGCTCGCGCTCGAACTCGGCCAGCGAGGCGAACAGGTTGAACACCAGGCGGCCTTGGGCATGGGTGGTGTCGATGGGGTCATTCAGGCTCTGCAAGCCGACCTTACGCTCTGCCAGCTCGCCGACCAGCTCGACCAGGTGCTTGAGCGAGCGCCCGAGGCGATCCAGTTTCCAGATCACCACGGCATCACCCGGACGCACGTTGGCCAGCAGTTTGTCCAGTTCCGGACGGGCGCTTTTCGCGCCGCTGGCGATGTCTTGGTAGATGCGTTCGCACCCGGCCTGTTTCAGGGCATCGACTTGTAGGTCGGCTTTCTGATCCCGAGTGCTCACTCGCGCATAACCGATCTTCATCAAAAGTACCGTTTACTCGACTACGTTAGTAATAGTTGAACTTTGATAAAGCGTACCAGTTATTTGAACCGTAGCGTGGGGAGCTTAACGAACCGAGCCATTCCTCGATAGAGTTCGGCAAAACCTTGGTTTTCCCGAACTAACCAGACGCCACAAGGGTTTGCGGGCAGGCGCTGGGCTTAAGTGCACTTTCTGTTCCGTTGCTCCCCAAACCCCGATATCACCCAGGTCGACAAACTGCTGCACGGTAACGAGAACGTCGTCTGCGCCGATGCCGGCTACACCGGCGTCGAAAAGCGCCCCGAACATGCGGGCCGCGAAGTGATCTGGCAGGTCGCAGCACGCCGCAGCACCTACAAGAAGCTCGATAAACGCAGCGCCCTGTACAAAGCCAAGCGCAAGATCGAGAAGGCCAAGGCACAAGTGCGAGCGAAGGTCGAGCACCCGTTTCGAGTGATCAAGCGCCAGTTCGGTTACGTGAAGGTGCGCTTCCGTGGCCTGGCCAAGAACACCGCTCAGCTGGTGACGCTGTTCGCGCTGTCGAACCTATGGATGGCGCGCCGACATTTGCTGACTACCGCAGGAAAGGTGCACCTGTAATGCGGAAAATGGCTGCTGCGAGGTGCTCGCGGCGGCCAAAAACGGAGAACTGAGCGGGTTACCTGGTCGATTTTGATCGACGGCCCGCTTTCAAAAGCAGCAAGGGCTGAAGTCGACCGGAAATACAGGGTTACTTCAGACCTTCCCTTATTGAGATAGGACGGCCGTTTATTATTCAGCTGTGGTCACTGGCCGTTTCCTATCATTGCTGCCGAAAACTAACCGGAGCATGAGTAACTCATTACGATTCTGAAAGGTTGCCCGGCCTATGCCGGGCAACGCAACAACTCAGCTTTCGTCCAACCCCCATATCCAGTGGGCATCGATCAACAGCGACAGATGGGTGCGCAGCGTATCCGCGTGGGCCTGCAGGGCGCTGGTAGACGATGCGACGGCTTGCCGGCGAGCCAGCAACAACGACTGCAGATCCACCTCGCCCAGTTCGTAGGCACGCTGCATCTGTGCTTCGTTCTGGGTCATGGCAGCGGCGCCATCCTTCGCGATCAGGTAGCTCTCGTAAGCACCTGAAGCCAGTTCGACGTCACGGGCAATCCCGGCTTCCAGCTCGCGTTTGGCCAGGTCGACATCCTCGCGAGCCGCATTCTCCTGGGCCAGCGCCTGGCTGTAGCGAGCACTGCGCGACCCGCTGGGGATCGGCATGCTGAAGCTGACACCGTAGATGCGCTCACGGTTGCCCTGCTCGGAGGCGGTGAATACCCCCAACGTAGGATCCGGCACCCTGTCAGCCTTCGCCCGGGCCGATTGCCCCTGATTTCTCAGCAGAGAGGCTTCGACCCGACGCAGCACATCGCTTTCGGCCAGGATCCGCTCGCGCCAGGTGTCGTACTGACCGAGTTCGGCCGAAGGAATGGGCAGATCAACCACTTTGCGCTCGATGCCAGGGAAGCGCCGCGACAGTGTTGCCCAGCTCGCAGCGGCTTTTATCTTGGCTTCGTTGCCTTGTCGCAGTTGCTCGGCCACTTCCGCCTTGACCAGGCTTACATCCAGCTTAGAGGCGTCACCCGCACGGTTGCGTTTTTCCGCCGCCGCCAGGCTTTCCTTGGCTGAGGCCAGGCCTTTATTGGCGATGGTGAGCGCGTGCTCCGACACCAGCCAATCCAGCCACAGGGTCATCAGTTCCCGCGCGGCTTCATGACGGACTTCGCCATAGGTGGCATCTGCCAATCGCAGCGTTGCCGAACTGATGTCCTGGTCGGCACTGGCCTTGCCAGGCAGGCGCACCGTGCGCTCGATACCCACGTTCCATTCGTTGTAGTTGGGGCCAGCGTCGGTACGCCGTTGCTGGCCGATTGCCGTGGCCGTCCATTCATAAGGCGAACGCCGGATGATGCCAGCCTCCAGCATGGCGGCATCCATGCTGGAGCGTGCCGAGGCCACGCGGGGATCGGCGTTGAGCAGCGACACCACCAGCGGCTTGGGCAGAATGTTTGCCGGAGCGGCAGGTTGCGCCACGGCCGTGCCACACACACTGATCAGCAGAGCCAGGGGAACAAGGCGCTTCATCACACGAACTCCCCAAAGTTACTGACCTGGACCGTCCAATAGCGCAGCCCGGTATTTGGAAACTCCTCCTTGAGGGATTGCAGCACCTCCGTGAGTTGCTGCCGTTCCACCACGAGTTGGATCTGCACAGCCTTGGCCCGCCCCATGACACGCTCCATCGGATTGAGTGCCGCGGTGGACAGCCCGTGCGCCGCAACCGGTGTGCTGGTGAAGATCTGGTTCCCCGTCACGACCAGGAGGTGGTCGATGAGCTTCTCCTCCAAGCTTGGGGTGCAGAGCAGCGTCAACCAGGTATCAGGCATCTTTGGCCTCCTTTTTCGCGTGGGCGAATCGCAGATAGAGAATCGGGAGCAACATGAGGGTGAGCGCGGTGACGGTGATCAAACCGCCGATCACCACGATGGCCAACGGCCGCTGGATCTCGGAGCCGGGCCCGGTAGCGAACAACAGTGGGACCAGACCGAAGGCGGTGATCGAGGCGGTCATCAGTACCGGGCGTAACCGGCGACGGGCACCCTGGAGCACCACTTCCCGCAGTGGCAGGCCTTCGCCATGCAACTGGTTGAAGTAACTGACCAGCACGATGCCGTTGAGCACCGCGATACCCAACAAAGCGATGAACCCCACCGACGCTGGCACCGAGAGGTACTCGCCAGTGACCCACAGCGCGACGATGCCGCCCACCAGGGCGAAGGGGATGTTGCTGAGGATAAGCAACGCCTGGCGCACGGAGCCGAAGGTCGAGAACAGCAGGACGAAGATCAGACCAAGCGCCACGGGAACGACGATGGACAGCCGGGCAGCCGCACGCTGCTGGTTCTCGAACTGGCCGCCCCAGCTGATGCGATAGCCGTTGGGCAGTTCCACCTGCTGAGCCACCAGCGCCTTGGCCTCCTCGACGAAGCCGACCAGGTCACGACCGCTGACGTTGGCGATCACCACGCTGTAGCGGCTGCCCATTTCCCGGTCGATCTTCACCGGGCCATCGGCACGCTCCAGTCTCGCCACGCTGCTCAGCGGAATGGTCTGGCCATCCGGCGTGGTGATCCGCACCGCGTTGAAGTCCGCCGGCGACGTGCGCACCGACTCGTCCGAGCGAATGAGGATCGGCGTGCGCTGGTTGCCTTCGATCACCAGGCCGGCCTGCTGGCCTTCGATCTGCACGCGCAGTGCATCCTGGATGGCCTCGACGCTCAGGCCGAAACGGCCAGCCTGCAGCCGGTCGATCTCCACGCGCAGATACTGCACACCGTCGTTCTGCACGGTGTAGACGTCCTGGTTGCCCTGCACAGTCTTGAGCAGCGACTCGATCTTGCCGCCCAGTTGGCTCAGGGTGCCCAGGTCAGGGCCATAGATCTTCACGGCGAGGTCGCCGCGCACACCGATGATCATCTCGGAGACGCGCATCTCGATGGGCTGGGTAAAGCTGTAGCCGATACCCGGCATTGGATCGAGCACCTTGCGGACCTCGTCCATCAGCTCTTCCTTGGTGTCCATCCGCCATTCGCTCATGGGCTTGAGCAGCAGGTAGGTATCGGTCTGGTTCAGGCCCATGGGATCAAGACCGATCTCGTCGGAACCGGCCCGCGCCACGATGCCCCGGATCTCCGGGACCGCTGCCATCAGCGCGGTCTGGATCTTCTTGTCCAGCTCGGCCGTCTGTTCGAGGCTGACCGATGGCAGTTTCTCGATACCCACGATCAGGTCGCCTTCATCCATGGTCGGCATGAAGGTCTTGCCCACCTGGGTGTAGACCAGGCCAGCGACGACCAACATGGCGCCAGCGATGATCGCGATCAGTTTCTGCCGGCCAAGCCCCCACTCCAGCACCGGGCCATAGATGCCCAGCAGCTTGCGGGCAAGCCAGGGGTCTTCGTGCTTGACCTCGCGCAGCAGGTAGGAGGACAGCACGGGGATCACGGTCAGCGACAGCAGCAACGATCCCGCCAGAGCGAAGACGATGGTCAGCGCCACCGGGACGAAGAACTTGCCTTCGAGGTCCTGCAGGGTGAGCAGCGGCAGGAACACCGTGATGATGATCAGGATGCCGGACGTCACCGGTACCGCGACCTCGCGCACCGCCCGGTAGATGATGTGCAGACGCGGCAGCTTGCCACCGGAAGGATCGGTGGCCAGACGCTGGACGATGTTCTCGACCACCACCACCGCGGCATCCACCAACATGCCGATGGCAATGGCCAGCCCTCCCAGACTCATCAGGTTGGCGGACATGCCGACGAAGCGCATCAGGATGAAGGTGATCAACGCCGCCAGCGGAAGTACCAGGGCAACCGTCAGCGCTGCGCGAACGTTGCCGAGGAACAGGGCCAGCAACACGATGACCAACACGGTGGCCTCGATCAGCGCCTTGGACACAGCCCCTACCGCTTTATCGACCAGCGACGAGCGATCGTAGAAGCTGGTGATGGTGATGCCTTTCGGTAGTGTGGCCTCCAGTTCCTTGAGCTTCAGTTGCACACCGGCGACCACTTGGCGGGCGTTGGCGCCAGCCAGGCCGAGCACCAGGCCTTGCACAGCCTCGCCCTTGCCATCCTGGGTCACCACGCCGTAGCGGGTCAGGGTGCCAAGGCGAACCTCGGCCAGGTCGCCAACCCGCACCGGGCTGGAGCTGTTGGAATTGACCACAACGGCCCGCAGGTCATCCAGGGTGCGGATGCTGCCCTCGCTGCGTACCAGCAGGACTTCGTCACCTTCACCCAGTCGGCCGGCACCGTCGTTACGGTTGTTGGTGTTGACCGCGTTGGTCAGCTGCTCAAGGCTCACGCCGCTGGCAGCCATGCGGATGGGATCTGGCAGTACCTCGAAGGTCCTGACCTGGCCACCGAGGGAGTTCACATCCGCCACGCCAGGTACGGTACGCAGCGCCGGCCGGATCACCCAGTCGAGCAGGCTGCGACGTTCGACCAGAGACAAGGTTGTACCGTCCACCGTGAACATAAACATCTCGCCCAGCGGTGTGGTGATCGGCGCCATGCCGCCACTGATGCCGTCCGGCAGGCTGTCGCTCAGGTTGCCGAGACGCTCGGAAACCTGTTGCCGCGCCCAGTAGATGTCAGTGCCATCCTGAAAATCGATGGTGACATCGACCAGGCCGTACTTGGTGACCGAGCGCAGGATCTTGGTCTTGGGAATACCGAGCATTTCCACTTCGATCGGCACGGCAATCCGGCTTTCAACTTCTTCCGGGGTCATCCCCGGTGCCTTCATGATCACCTTGACCTGGGTGCTGGCCACATCAGGGAAGGCATCGATGGGCAGCCCACGGTAGGCATACCAGCCCGCGCCGGTCAGCAACAGCGTCGCCAGCACCATGAACAGGCGCTGGGACAAAGAGAATTGGATAAGACGGCTCAGCATCACTCACCGTCCTCTTCAAGCCAGGCGCCTTTCAGCGCAATCACGCCGGCGACGGCAACCTGGTCCTGTTCGCTGATGTTGCCCTGGACACGGACCAGTTGCCCCGCGCTGGCTTCGACCTTGACCGGGCGGGCTTCAAAACCGTCGGGCGTGCGGACGAACACCACGGAGTCGGTCTTGTTGCGAGCGACGGCAGACAGAGGGATGTCCCAGGATTTGCCAGCGGCCTGAACCGGGATCTCCACGGTGACGAGCTCGCCGGGACGCAGGGCGCCGTTGGCATTTTCGATTTCGGCGCGCAGCACCACGAACTGGCTGGTAGCCGAGAGGGTCGGGCTCAGGTTGATGACACGCCCATTAATGCCCTTGTCGACCACCGTTACGCCCGCGCCCGGCTGAATGCCAATACTGGCCGCGGCCGGAATCTGCACGTCCAGCCACAGCGCATCGACCTGGGTGATGTTCAGCAGCGACGTGGCACCGTCGACCCGCTGGCCGGGCCGGACCGAGATGTTGCTGACAATGCCGTCCTGAACGGCGCTGAGGGTGATCCTGTCGGAAGGAATCCCGGAGCGGATGACCTGCTCGATCATGGCCGGGGTCATTCCCGCCAGGGCCAGTTCGGCCTTGGTCTGCACCAGAGTCGCTTCCGCTTCCTTCAGCGTTGCCTGGGCTTCCTGCGCCCGACGCTGCGGAATGATGCCCTCATCGAACAGCTTCTGTTCCCGGGTGTAGGCCTGCCGGGCCAGCGTGGCGCGGGCAGATGCCTGCAACAGCTGGAGCTGGAGCTGGCTCATCGCCGGACTGGACAGGCGCACGACCGGCTCGCCTTTGCGAACGGCCTGGTACTCGCCCACCAGCAGTTGCACCACCACACCTTCAAGTGGGGAACTGACGATCTGCTCCGCTTTCGGAGGCACGACAACCTGGCCGGGATATCGCGTGCTGACCGTCTGTTTCATGCTTTGCACAGCAGACGTCTTGATACCCAGCGCTTGAATCTGTTCATTGGCGACAGAGAACTTCTCAGCACTCATGGCAGGCCCTGAAATAATAAAAGCGATGGCGAAAGAGAGCCCCTTTACACTGCGCAGATAATGTTCGTTATTCATCGAAAGTTCCCCGTGAAGCGCCATGACATGGGCATGCTTTAGACCTGTCTTTGAGGATTTTTAAATCGCAAGGCGAGCGCGGTCGCAGGACACACATGAGTAACCCACTCGTCTGCTGCACCCTTTGCATGGAAGGAGATTGTCGTAGACTCCTCTACAGGTTCGATTCTAGAGGGGGGTGACTATCAGGAACGTTACCGCTGAATTACAAATTTGAAGGATTCCACCTCCCTCCTGATTTTCGTTTTAAGATTGATTCATCGATGATCACCATGCTGGTTCGGTGCATGAGGCAATGACACTTCAAGAAATAAATGAATATTTTTTTATTTGACACCCGAATACTTTTTTAATTTGAGATAAACAAATAATGCGTGTTCTAGTAGTGGAAGACGAAGCCAAAACTGCCGAATATCTTCAGCAAGGGCTTACCGAAAGTGGCTATATCGTTGACCGGGCAAGTAATGGTGTCGATGCGCTGCACCTGTTCCAGCACAACACCTACGGCCTGGTCATCCTGGATGTGAACCTGCCCAAGGTGGACGGCTGGGACGTGCTCGACACGATCCGCAAGACCAGTCGGGTTCGCATCATCATGCTGACCGGTCGTGGCCGCCTGCACGACAAGCTGAAGGGCCTGGACGGCGGCGCCGACGACTATCTAGTGAAGCCGTTCGAGTTTCCGGAACTGCTTGCCCGCATCCGCTCGCTGCAGCGGCGTGGCGACAAGGTGGTGGACCACCCGACCTTGCGGGTCGCAGACCTTGAGCTGGATCCGGGTCGCCACCGCGCGTTCCGGGGTGACCTGCGCGTCGAGCTGACTACCAAGGAATTCGCCCTGTTGCGCCTGCTCATGAGCCACCCAGGGGAAGCCCTGACCCGCTCGCAGATCATTTCCCTGGTCTGGGACATGAACTTCGACTGCGATACCAACGTGATCGACGTGGCGATCCGGCGCCTGCGCGCCAAGATCGACGATCCGTTCGAGAACAAACTTATCCACACCCTGCGCGGTGTGGGCTATGTGATCGAGGAGCGTTCATGAAGCGCTTCAGCCTGGCCGCCAGGTTGGGACTCAAAGTCGGCTTGATGAGCGTGATACTGCTGGTGCTGCTCTCTATCGTGGGCTACCTGATGCTCGGCCAGGCGCTGGAGCGCACGGCGCAAAGCAGCCTGATCACCAAGATGGGTGGCATGGCCCATAACCTATCGACCGTCGCGGATCTGTCCGAGGTCACCGCAGACTCCCACCAGTTGGTCGACCTTGCGATGGGCCACAACAACCTGTTCGTCAGCATTTTCGATACGGCAAACAGCCGAATCCCCCTGCTGACCATCGGCTCGAAAAAGATAACCACCGAACTCACCAGCTTTCCTGCCAACGATCAAGTGGAGTTCTACGAGTGGAACAACGAACTGGGCATGCCCATGCTCAGCGTTTCCCAGCTCATGCGTCTGGCTGACGGTACCCAGGTCGGTGTGTACATGACCGTGGATGAATCCTCCGATGCCGAATTGCTCCGGGCGATGCTGAGCTGGGCCCTGATGGCGTCACCCTTCATCCTGGCGCTGATCATGGTCGTGGCCTGGTGGACGGTACGCCGGGGCTTGCTGCCGCTTACGCGCTTTCTGAAAGTCGCGTCGAAGATCTCCACCGACAACATGCAGCATCGGCTGCCTACCGACCGCTTGCCGATCGAACTGCTGGAGCTCGCGGACGGCATCAACTTTATGCTGCACCGCCTGGACGGTGGCGTGCAGCAGCTATCGCAGTTCTCGGACGACCTGTCCCACGAGTTGCGTGCTCCGCTCACTAACCTGATGGGCAAAGCACAGGTGGCCCTGTCACGACCACGCAGCTCGGAGGAGTACCGTGAGGTGCTGGAATCCTGCGCCGAGGAGCTGGATCGCATGAAAAGCATGGTGGCCGACATGCTTTTCCTGGCACATGTCAGCCAGCCTGCAGCCTTGGTGCAATTCGAGACGGTGGCACTGGTCGACGAGGTGCAGAGGGTCAGTGACTTGTTCAGCCTGAGTGCCGAAGAGAGCGGCGTTCGGCTCGATGTGTCAGGCAGTGTCGATGTGATCCAAGGCAATCGCCTGATGATTCAACGGGCAGTGTCCAATTTGCTCTCCAACGCCATTCGCTACTGCCCACAAGGGCAGGCTGTAGTGGTGAAGGTTCACCGTGAGCAGGAGCACATCAGGCTCAGCGTAGGCAATCCAGGCCAAGGTATTCCGGAAGAGCACCTGCCTCATCTGTTCGAACGCTTCTATCGGGTCGACAAAGGGCGTGCGCGCAGCGAGGGAGGCACAGGCCTCGGGCTTGCCATCGTGCGATCGATCATGAGCCTGCACCAAGGCGTGGCGAAGGTAGAAATAACGGGCTCGGGCTTTACCTGGTTCCACCTGAGTTTTCCGGTGAACCGTCTCTGAGCCCAAGGCGTCTTTCAACATTGTAATTCGCGCCTCACGTTGTCGTCAGAGACGCTTCTTTAAGCTTCAGGGGTATCGAAAATCTCACGATCCATTGAGATCCAAACCCCTGGAGTTTCTGAAAATGCGACTGACCCAAGCGCTTCTCATCGGTGTACTGGCTGTTGGTGTGACGACACCGGTATTTGCCGAAGATGGCTACGACCGCTCGATCGAATTCAACAAGAAATTCCGCGAGGACCAGAAACGCCTCTGGGGTGAAAAAGACACCGCAGACAAAGCCAAACCGGCAGAGACCAAAGAAAAGGAAAACGCTAAAAGCCCATCCTAGGCTCATGGATGTGCTGTTTCTCTACTTCCTCCTTCCCCCTCGATCTTGAGGCAGGCGCTTGACCGCCTGCCCCGGATCACCCTCAAGCGGCATCCTCCTCAACGCATCGACAGCTGGACCGCCAGCCCCGCCAGTGCACTCATCACCAGCACCTGGATCACACCGCGCTTGAAGTAGAACAGGGCAATAGCGGCGGCCGCGGCGATAAGTGCGGAGGCCCACTCGAATCCTCCCCCAAAGCCGTTGGGCCAGAGCACGTGGTAACCGAAGAACAACGCCAGATTCAGGATCACACCTACCACGGCGGCGGTGATCCCGGTCAGCGGCGCTGTGAACTTCAGTTCGTTGTGCGTCGACTCCACCAGCGGACCGCCGGCAAGGATGAACAGGAACGAGGGCAGGAAGGTGAACCAGGTGACCAGCACAGCCGCCACCGCGCCCGCCAGGAACGGATGGTCGGTGCCGAACATCGGGTGGATGTAGCTGCCAATGAAGCCGACGAAAGTCACCACCATGATCAACGGCCCCGGCGTTGTTTCCCCCAGGGCCAGGCCGTCGATCATCTGCGTGGGCGACAGCCAGCCGTAGTGACCGACCGCACCTTGGTAGACATAGGGCAACACCGCGTAGGCACCGCCGAAGGTGAGCAACGCAGCCTTGGTGAAGAACCACCCCATCTGGGTCAGAGTGCCTTGCCAGCCGAAGATGACGGTCAGCAACCCCATGGGGAGCATCCATAGCGCCGCACCGATCAGGATCAGCTTGAGCAGATAGCTCCAGCGGAAACGGGCATGCGCGGGTGGCGGTGTATCGTCATCGATCAGCGCAGGCCCGTAACTGGCCTTCCCGGAGCCATGCTTGCCAGCGGTCACGAACTTGTCCGGCAGCACTTTTCCGCCGATGTAGCCCAGCACGGCAGCGGCCAGAACGATCAGCGGGAACGGGACGTTCAGGGCAAAAATGGCGACGAAGGATGCTGCGGCGATCGCCCATAGCCAGCCATTCTTCAATGCCCGGGAACCGATGCGGTGCGCCGCATGAACGACGATCGCGGTGACCGCCGGCTTGATGCCATAGAAGATCCCGGCAACCACCGGAACGTTGCCGAACTCGATATAGACCCACGACAGCCCGATCAGGATGAACAGCGACGGCAGCACGAACAGCCCGCCAGCAATCACCCCGCCCCAGGTCCGGTGCATCAACCAACCGATGTAGGTCGCGAGCTGCTGGGCCTCGGGCCCGGGCAGCAACATGCAGTAGTTCAGGGCATGCAGAAAGCGCTTCTCGCTGATCCAGCGGCGACGCTCCACCAACTCCTGGTGGAGGATGGAGATCTGTCCTGCCGGCCCGCCAAAGCTGATGAAGCCGATCTTCAGCCAGAACAGCAACGCTTCGAACAAGCCCACCGGGGTCGCTGGCTTGAGGGGGGCTTCGCCCGTGGCCAGCGTCGTCGTTTCAGCCATGACCGTTTTCCTCGTTGGCAAAGGCCGCCAGCAGCCCGTCGAAGATGCCGTTTGCCGCTGCCATCAGTTGGTTGTCATCGGTAATGCTCTCGCGCAGGCCCGCCAGGACACGCTCGATGCCGGACGCTTCCGCAGGCTGGCTGCCACCGACATCGAGGTAGTGAACCAGCGCGGCGATGCGTGAAAGGCCTGGAGCCTGCAGCACGAAGCTGTCGATCAGGGTTTCGAAGGTGACGCGGTGCCCGACATGGCTGAACGCGGCGCCATCGAAGTCAAAGCCCAGTGCATCGGCGGGGCAGTCGCTCGGGGATTCCAGCCAGAGGATTTCCGCGCCGCTGTCGATGAAGCGCTGGATGAGCCAGGCACAGGCCAGCCGGTCGACCCAGGGACGTCGACGGGTTGCCCAGCGACGCCCCTGGTAATGACTGTGGTCCAGCAGCGTGACGGGATGATCCTGAATGTGCGGTTCATCAGGTGAGAGGGCACGGCTGATTGCCGTCTCCAGCGCTTCCAGCGCGGTCTCCGTCTGCTGCTTCGCAACGCCGGGGAAGAAGTCGATCAGGGCCAACTGGGCGAAGCTCTTGCGCAGTTTTCTGACCTGGCGAGCGACCTGCAGGGCGTTCTCGGGAAGCAGTCCCTCCCTGCACGCGGCGACTTCGTCGCGCAGCTTGCTGTACTCCTCACTCCGGTCGAACAGGCCGGCGAAGCGAGTTTCTTCGTCCGGGAATGCCAGCAGAAACGCAGTGCCGCCGCTGACCGTCACATCGCGCTCCACGGACTCGAACGCCTCGCGGCCCGCGTCCTGCTCAGGCAACAGGTACACACCGTCGCGCAGCACGGCAGCGCCGCAAGCCTTCAACGCCCGCCAGGCACGCATACGTTCGGTCGCGTTGGCCGTGGGGAGTGCCAACACAAGAAGAAGCCAATTTTTCATGTAGAGAATCAAACATAAAATGTATGAATCTCTACTTTAGCTCTGTTCTCAGGAAAATGCACTGCCGGGATGAGGGTTCGATTCACTCACGTTGACCGTATCCCCCCAGGGGGGATACGCTAGAAACATGAATCACCCGCACTACCCGGAGGTAGCGCATGCTATCCGTTCTAAAAAATCGTACTTATCGACACCTCTTTCTGGCCCAGGTGATCGCCCTGGTGGGCACTGGTCTGGCGACGGTTGCCCTCGGGCTTCTGGCATTCGACCTGGCCGGCGCCCAGGCGGGAGCTGTATTGGGTACCGCGCTCGCCATCAAGATGGCGGCTTACATCGGCGTTGCACCGGTTGCCGCCGCGTTCGCCGAGCATCTGCCGCGCAAGGCGATGCTGGTCACCCTCGATCTGGTCAGGGCAGCGGTCGCGCTGATGCTGCCCTTCGTCACCGAGATCTGGCAGGTGTACGTGCTGATTTTCGTGCTGCAGTCGGCCTCTGCGGCGTTTACGCCAACCTTCCAGGCCACCATCCCTGACATCCTGCCGGATGAGCGCGAGTACACCCGGGCGCTTTCCCTTTCGCGCCTGGCCTATGACCTGGAAAGCGTGATCAGTCCGATGCTGGCCGCGCTGTTGCTTACGGTGGTCAGCTTCCACAGCCTGTTCGCGGGCACGGTGGTGGGCTTCCTGGTGTCCGCCGCGATGGTCGGTACCGTGGTGCTGCCCCTGGCGGCACGAGGACCCAAACGCAGCATCTATGAACGCACCACCAAGGGCATGCGGATTTTCCTGCGCACCCCGCGGCTGCGTGGCCTTCTTGCACTGAACCTGACGATCGCAGCCGCCAGCGCCATGGTCATCGTCAACACCGTGGTACTGGTGCAATCCAAGTTCGCGCTGCCCCAGAGCTCTACCGCCATGGCCTTGATGGCCTTCGGCGGTGGCTCGATGGTGGTCGCCCTGATGCTGCCCAAGCTGCTGGAACGACTGGACGATCGCAAGGCGATGCTGGCCGGCGGTGCCGTGCTGGTAGCCGGTTTGATCCTGGGTACCTTCGTCTCCAGTTACCCGGCGCTGATCCTGTTGTGGCTGGTGTTGGGTGCCGGCTACTCCCTGGCACAGACACCGTCCGGACGCATTCTGCGGCGCTCGTCCTCAGCCCAGGATCGACCTGCGCTGTTCGCCGCCCAGTTCGCCCTTTCACACGCCTGCTGGCTGATCACCTACCCGCTCGCGGGATGGTTGGGGGCAAGCGTCAGCCTGACGGCTTCGTTCATCGGACTGAGTCTGGTTGCCGCCGTAGCCTGGCTGGTGAGCAAGCGGATCTGGCGCCCGGAGTATGAGGAAGACGTGGTAGCGCACAATCACGATGACCTGCCGGAAGACCACCCGCACGTGGCCAACGGCAATGCGCATGCGCACTCGTTCGTCATCGATGACGATCACCGGAAATGGCCAAAGCCATAAAGCCCGCGTTGCACGGGTTCTATCGATGATCTTCGCGTAATCCAGAAAGAAACAGGGCCGCTTTAGCGGCCCTGTTTGCATCACTCGTGCGAGTGGCCGTGACCCGCATCGCCAGACTTCGATTCGGTATCAGTACCACCGCAGGCAGCCAACAGGCCGAGGAAGCTCAGCACAACGAGCGATTTGAGGATTTTGGTAGTCATCTTCAGCTATTCCAATTGAGATCAAAAAGTCGGGGCGAACAACAGGTTCGCCCCGGCGGGATTACTTCTTCACGTTCAGGTAGTCGCCAGTCGTGTTCAGCACGATGGTGACATCGGCGTTGGTGCGGTTACGCCAGAACCAGCCATGGGTGCCATCGAACAGCGCGGTCAGGTCGCCCTTGTCGCCTTTCACCTGACGCCCTTTGCTGTAGCTGTGGAAATCGCCTTGGGCGGCGTTGTAGATCTCACCGTGGGTGTCGTGGTTGACCGGGCCGGATGCGGTCCATTCATAGCTCACAGTGCTGCCCTTGAGCATTTCCAGCTTGATCTCCCGACCTTCGCCTGGCGTCAGGGTTACGGTGACCTGATCGGACTTGGCGTTGGCAGCAGGTTTGCTGGATACGGGAGCCGCGGGCTGAGGGGCTGCTGCCACTTGCTGTACGGGTGGCGCTACCGGTGCAGGTGCCGGTGCAGCAGCAACGACAGGAGCTGGGGCCGGAGCAGCTGCCGCTTTCGACGCAGCCTCGTCAGCCAAAGCCTCGGCAGCGAGGGTGATCTTGATCTCGCCCATTTGCGTCAGGCCCATGGCGCGGCCCAGGCCGGTCGGGTCGACCGCGTATTCCGAAGGCATCACCACGGTGACCAGCAGGCCCATGGCGACAGCCAGGGCAATGACGGTGGAACGAACGAGTTGGCGGCTGCTCGGCAATTCGCTTGCCGATGGGAGTGGAGAATTGAACATGATCAGGAGTCCTTAAGCGGTCAGAAACAGGCCGGAGATCTGGTAACCCATCAACAGGAAACCAGCACTCATCATTGCGACGTTGGCGGTATAGGCATGACGCCAGAAGCTTGGGGTCTGCCTCCAGAAGCCCATCAGGATCAGAATGGCGCTCAACGCCATCAGCTGACCGATCTCCACCCCTACGTTGAAGGCGATCAGGTTGGGGATCAGCCCATCGGGAGAGATCTCGTATTCCTGGATCTTGGTTGCCAGGCCGAAGCCGTGCAGCAGGCCGAAAATCAGCGTGGCGGCCTTGGTGTTCGGCTGATAGCCGAACCAGCGCTGGAAGGCGCCCAGGTTATCCAGGGCCTTGTACACCACCGAGAAACCGATGATTGCGTCGATGACGTACGAGCTGATGCTGACTTCCGTCAGCACGCCGATCAGCAGCGTCACCGAATGGCCGACCGCAAACAGCGTGACGTACAGGCCGACATCCTTCAGCCGGTAGAGGAAGAAGATGACGCCGAACAGGAACAGCAGATGGTCGTATCCCGTGACCATGTGCTTGGCGCCCATGTAGATGAAGGGGATCAGCATGACCCCGGTGCTTTCCTGGATGAAGCCCTTGTCACCCTCGGCCACGGCATGGGCCAGAGCTTCTGGCATGCCGATGAACAGCGAGGCGACGAGCAGGAACAGCAGATACAACAGGTGGCGTGAACGCATGGCGAACAGGCCCCCACCCTTTAGGGAGTGCGAATGCATGGATCAATCCTTTCTTGCAGTGATTGTTGGCCGCAGAGCGGCCTTGGTCAGGAAGCAAGCACAGGACGGGGTGGGCGTTCGATACGGAAGATGGGGGGCCAAGGCACGGAATCGCCCAGCATGGCCAGGTGTACCGAGGCTTCGAAATGACTGGAGAAGTGGATTGCAGCTGGTATCTGAGGCGTTTCGTGCTGGTGATCGGGCGTCAGGGGGGAGTGGTAGTGATCAGAGCACTGCGCACAACTCAGGGACGAGTCGTGGGAGTGATCATGAGTCAGGCTCTGGGCGCTCTTTGCCGTGATTTGCGAGAGGACGGAAAGTGAATAGGCATGACCGGTCCAGGCCAGCAGAAAGGCCATTGCCAAAGCCACGATCATGGTCGCTGAAAGAAAACGACGAGACATCCCAATGCTTATCCGGTTGAAACACGGTGTGAAATAGCGCGTTTGACCCAACCCCCCCAGGGGGATAGCATGCAGAGCGTAAAGTATCGCCGTCTGAGACTCAAGTCATGTCAGAACACGTTCACGACCAACCGCATGGTCACGCTCATACCCACCAGACTCACGACGCCATCATCAAACGCCTCAAGCGAGCGGACGGCCACCTGCGCAGCATCATCACCATGATCGATGAAGGACGTGAATGCGTGGACATCGCCCAGCAGCTCCATGCTGTTGAAAAGGCCGTGTGCCAGGCGAAGCGGACACTGATCCAGGACCACATCGACCATTGCCTGGAAGACTCGGTGACAGCCCTGAGCAAGGGCGACCGTTCGGCACTGGACGAATTCAAGCAAATCACCAAATACCTGTAGGCACGGTGCTCGGTTGTTGAATGTTTGAGTACGGCGGTTACCTCGGCCTGTTTCTGGCTGCATTCGGCGCGGCAACCCTGCTGCCCATGCAATCGGAGGCAGTGCTGGGCGGACTGCTGATATCCGAGCGTTTTTCCACAGCCATCCTGCTGGTGGTGGCCACCACAGGCAACGTACTCGGATCGGTTGTGAACTGGCTGCTGGGACGAGGTATCGAGGCTTATCGCGAAAAGCGCTGGTTTCCGGTAAAGCAAGCGGCCTTCGAAAAAGCCAAAGCCTCCTATGAACGTTACGGGTACTGGTCGCTGCTGCTCAGTTGGGTACCCATCATTGGAGACCCGCTAACCGTGATCGCCGGCGTGATGAAAGAGCCGCTCTGGCGGTTCGTCCTGATCGTCACGCTCGCCAAGGGCGGACGGTATCTGGTCCTTGCGATTCTCATCCTGGAGAACCTGAGTTGAGCGCGTACGAATCACCACCTTCGCGGGTTGAACGACACAACGGACAGGACCTCATCAAGTGGATCGCCCTGCTCACGATGGTGCTCGACCACATGCGTCTGGCATGGCCATCACTGGATAACCTGTTCATTCTGGGACGCCTCTCGTTCCCGCTGTTTTGCCTGGCGATCGCCGTGAATGTCTGTCGAACGGAAGTTGGCGCGTTGTTCACTCGCAGCAATGGCCGCTACCTAAGGAAGGTCTGAAGTAACCCTGTATTTCCGGTCGACTTCAGCCCTTGCTGCTTTTGAAAGCGGGCCGTCGATCAAAATCGACCAGGTAACCCGCTCAGTTCTCCGTTTTTGGCCGCCGCGAGCACCTCGCAGCAGCCATTTTCCGCATTAGGGGGCATGCCGAGATAAGGCAAAAATTAGGACATTCGTTCTGTAACCTGCTGTATCTAAAGGATTAACTTTGAGAGGCGCTGCTCAGTAGTGGCGGCTAAATATTGATCAATTATCTATGCCGAGATAATTGCAGATAATTCCCGCCGTCCGTACCCAGCGCGAGTTCATAAGATTGGAGAAATGCCGAGTTAGAGGGCCTGCGAACAGCTTTGGTCGAGGCTTTGCGCTTCGACGCATAACGGCTGCTTAGTACTGGGGGCTCTCCCAGAAGCGACAAAGGCGGCCTCAACGAGACCGCCTCAAACCAAGTTTCATCACCGGTACACGCACCCGGGAGAGGAAGCTCTTGGGCAGGTTTCAATAATAACACCGATCAAAGCGTCACTGCCAAAGCCCTCTCGCACTGCCGAGTAGCCTTCAGATAGTGTTCATTCGCTCTCTCTCGAAGCTACGGTGCGGATGGTTCGAGACCATCATGCGCAAACTCGGGGCCAAGATGACATTATCAAATGGCCAATTATCCTGGAGGCAGTTATGGAAAGGCTCCGCGAAAAACTGGATTTGCCGAGAGGCCACTACTATCTGCACGTCGCCGTACTGGCGGGCCTGCCGGTGTCGTTGATCTCCGATTTGGCAAGCGAGTTGGAGCGATCGCCAGCGCAGATCGCGCAGTGGATCACTGCGTCCCCCGGCAGTGCCGTGATGTCTATACAGGCTGGTGAGGTGTTCTGTCGTCTTATCGAGATCCTCGATGCGCTATTGGAGCTGTACGATGGGGATCTAGGAGGTGCGCTCCACTGGCTAACGGCACCGAATGTCGTGCTGTCCAATGAGAGGCCGGTCGAGGGGGTTTGGGGAGCAACGGAACAGAAAGTGCACTTAAGCCCAGCGCCTGCCCGCAAACCCTTGTGGCGTCTGGTTAGTTCGGGAAAACCATCGTTTTGTCGAACCATTGCATCGCCCTTTGTGATTGGCGTATAAACACACAAACACCTATTAGCGGAGAACGCTATGAATACCATTCGCTGGAATGTCGCCGTCTCGGCCGACACCGACCAGTCGCTTCGGATGTTTCTGGCCAGCCAGGGCGGCGGCCGTAAGGGCGACCTGTCGCGCTTCATCGAAGAAGCGGTACGGGCACACATCCTGGAGCTGAGCGCTGAGCAGGCCAAGGCCGCTAACGCCCATCTGAGTGAGGCAGAATTGACCAACGCGGTTGACGAAGCGCTCGACTGGGCACGTAAGCGCTGATGCGGGTCGTGTTGGATACCAACATCCTGTTCAGCGCCCTGATCTCGCCACATGGCGCGCCCGATGCGATCTACCGTGCCTGGCGGGCGGCGCGTTTCGAGGTGGTGACCTCGCGGATGCAACTCGATGAAATTCGTCGAGCCAGCCGCTATCCCAAGCTTCAGGCCATCCTACAGCCCGCCAAGGTGGGCGCCATGATCAATAACCTGCAACGGGCTGTGGTACTGGAGCGCCTGACCATCGAGGTCGAAGCCGATGATCCGGATGACTCGTTTTTGCTGGCCATGGCCTTGGCGGGCGATGCGGACTACCTGGTAACCGGTGATCGCCGCGCCGGCCTGCTGCAACGCGGGCACATCGAACGCACGCGGATCGTCACGCCCGCCGTGTTCTGCGTCGAGGTGCTGTGATCAATGCCGGTCGGTTTTCTGACTCAAGAGCAACGCGACGGTTTTGGCCGCTATGTTGATTCGCCCAGCCGTGAAGAGCTGGAACGTTACTTCCACCTGAGCGATGAAGACCGTGAAGCCATCCAGGTGCTGCGGGGTAGCCATAACCGTCTGGGTTATGCCGTTCTGCTGACCACCGTCCGCTTCGTTGGCGTTCTGCCGGACAAGCCCGCCGCCGTGCCGGTGGAAGTCCTGCAGGTGCTTTGCCGACAACTGGCGATTCCAGACCCCGACTGCCTCCAGCGCTATAGCGATCATCGCCGCTGGATACATGCCACCGATATTCAGAACCGCTTTGGCTATCGTCATTTCACCGATCCGGGCATCGGCTTTCGCTTGAGCCGCTGGCTGTATGCCCTCTGCTGGACGGGCACCGACCGGCCGGGAGTGCTGTTTGAGCGAGCCACCTCGTGGCTGTTCACACAGAAAGTCCTCCTGCCTGGTGTGTCTCAACTAGAGCGCTTTATCGCCCAGTTGCGCAGTCGGGTCGAAGAACGCCTCTGGTTTACGCTGGGCCGCAGCGTGACTGAGGAACAGCGATTGCAACTGCAAGACTTGCTGACGGTGGCCGAAGGCAACCGCAGCTCCCGGCTGGATCAATTGCGCTCCGGCCCGGTCATGGTCAGTGGCCCCGCGTTGATTCGGGCACTGCGCCGGCTCGATGACGTGCGCGGCATCGGCATCACCTTGCCGGCGGCGGCGCACATCCCTCCCAGCCGTATCGCCGCCCTGGCCCGCTTCGCCAACACGGCCAAGGTCACCGCGATTAATCGGCTGCCGGCGTCGCGGCGGATGGCGACACTGGTGGCCTTCGCACTCTGCCTGGAGGCGACTGCGCACGACGACGCACTGGAAGTCCTGGAGGCCTTGCTGCGCGACCTGTTCAGCAACGCGGAGAAGGCCGACAAGAAAGCCCGCATGCGCAGCCTGAAAGACCTGGATCGGTCGGCCGCGACGCTCGCCGCCGCGTGCAAGGTCGTGCTGGACAGCTCGATCAGCGATGACAACGTGCGCGCCCGGCTGTTCAACGACCTGCCGAGGACCACCCTGGAAAAGGCCCTGGAAGAGGTCAACGCGCTGATCCGCCCGGTAGATGACGTCTATTTTCTTGCATTGGAAGCGCGCTACCGCAGCGTGCGCCGCTTCCTGCCCGACCTGCTCAAGCACATCCGCTTCGGCTTCAGCCCGGCCGGCAAGGGCGTGGCGGCTAGTCTGGAGTGGCTGCAACTGAACCTGCCGCGCCGGAAGCCAGAGGATGACGCGCCGCAGGAGATCGTGGCCAAGGCTTGGCAGAAGCACATCACCCGCGAAGATGGCTCCCTCGACATGGGTGCCTATGTGTTCTGCACGCTCGATGCGCTGCGCACGGCCCTGCGCCGCCGCGATGTCTTCGTCTCGCCCAGTTGGCGCTATGCCGACCCGCGCCTTGGCCTGCTCGACGGTGCCGAATGGCTGGCGGCGCGACCGATCATCTGCCGGTCACTGGGCCTGACCATCGACGCCAAAACCACCCTGGACGCCTTGTCCGTCGAGCTGGATGCAACCTGGCTGGCAGTAGCCGCGCGCCTGCCCGACAACCCGGCGATTCAACTGAGCGAGAACACCGAGGGCAAGACCGAACTGTCGCTCGGGGCGCTGGACAAGCTGGACGAGCCCTGCTCGTTGCTGCAACTGCGGGCGGCCGTGTCTGACCTGATGCCGCGTGTCGATCTGCCGGAAATCCTCTTGGAAATCGCCGCCCGCACTGGCTTTTCCGAGGCCTTCACCCATGTCTCCGAACGCAATGCACGCGCCGACAACCTGGTCACCAGCCTCTGCGCGGTGCTGTTGGGCGGGGCCTGCAACACCGGCCTGGAGCCCTTGATCCGCACCGACAACCCGGCGCTGCGCCGTGACCGGCTGTCCTGGGTCAGCCAGAATTATATCCGCGACGACACCCTGTCAGCGGCTAACGCCATCCTGGTCGGAGCGCAAAGCCAACTGGAACTGGCCCAAGTCTGGGGTGGCGGCGAGGTCGCCTCCGCCGATGGCATGCGCTTCGTCGTACCGGTGCGCACCGTGCATGCCGGCCCCAATCCGAAGTATTTCGGCACCGGCCGGGGTGTCACCTGGTACAACCTGATTTCCGACCAATTCTCCGGCCTCAACGCCATCACCGTGCCCGGCACGCTGCGCGACAGCCTGGTGTTGCTGGCGGTCGTGCTGGAACAGCAGACCGAGTTGCAGCCGACGCAAATCATGACCGACACCGGGGCCTACAGCGATGTGGTGTTCGGGCTCTTCCGCCTACTTGGCTACCACTTCAGTCCGCGGCTGGCCGATGTCGGCGGTACCCGCTTCTGGCGCACGCGCCCGGACGCGGACTACGGCAAGCTCAACGGGCTGGCCCGCCAGTCGGTCAAACTCGACCTGATCGCCGAGCACTGGGACGACCTGCTGCGCCTGGCCGGCTCGCTCAAACTCGGCCGGGTGCCGGCGACTGGCATCATGCGCACGCTGCAAACGGGAGATAGACCCACCCGGCTGGCCCAAGCGCTGGCCGAATTCGGGCGGATCGAAAAGACTCTGCACACGTTGACCTATATCGACGACGAGTCCAAGCGCCGCGCCACCCTGACCCAGTTGAACCGAGGCGAAGGCCGGCACAGCCTGGCCCGCGCCGTGTTCCACGGCAAACGCGGCGAGCTCCGCCAGCGCTACCGCGAAGGCCAGGAAGACCAGCTCGGTGCTCTGGGCCTGGTGGTGAACATCATCGTGCTGTGGAACACCCTCTACATGACGGCGGCCGTGGAACGGCTCAAGCAGCACGGCTATCCAGTGCTGGAAGAGGATTTGGCCCGGCTATCGCCGCTGATCTACGAGCACATCAACATGCTCGGGCGGTATTCCTTTGCGGTACCGGAAGAAGTTGCGCGCGGCGAGCTGCGGCCACTGCGTAATCCAGACGACGACCTGTGATCCCCCTAAACGCTATGAGCAACACCCAAGCTGCTGCTGGATCGGCGGGCACTTCACCGAGCCGAACGAACAGAAAACGCAGCAATCCCCTGGGTTGGGGCGCAGCAGCGCCTTGCAGTTGCTGCACTCGTAATAGAACTGGCAGGCGTCCGTGGGCATGGTTTCCGGCTTGGCGAAGCCGCAGCGCGGGCAAGTCAGCACGGACTCAAGGACAATGGCGCTCATCGTGACCTCACTTCTGCACTGTGGAGGGGTATCCCGCGTTCGCGGTCGCCTCAGTCAGTGCCTCGGGCTGGGCCTTATCGGGATCGTAGGTGACGGTCGCCGTCTTCTGGTCGAAATTGACCTGGACGTCACTCACGCCGGACACCTTCTCCAGCGACTTCTTGACCGTGATCGGACAGAGTCCGCACGTCATGTTCTGCACGTCGAGCGTGACGGTTTTCGGGGGAGCCGCCAGCGCCACGAAGGGCAAGGCGAAAAGCACGGCGATCAGCAGTTTGCGCATGGTTAATCTCCTTCAGTAGAACAGCGGGGCGAGCCACGGCACGGCCAATAGGCCGAGCAGCAGCACGCTGACGATCCAGAACACGAGTCGCTGTCGCACGAGCGTGCGCGGATCGGCGCAGGGTGTACCTGGCGTACAAACCTGTGGCACCAGGTAGAGCTTGCGGAATGCCAATCCCAGGAACAGTAGAGTCAACCCGATGAAGAGGGGGCGTAGTGGCTCCATCATGGTCAGAGCGCCCACCCACGTACCGCCGACACCGAGTGCCAACAGCACCAGTGGCCCGACACAGCACACCGACGCACCGATGGCGGTCAGCGAACTCGCGACCAGCGAGCCTTTCCCGGTGAGTTGCATCCCCATTCCCATCTCCTGAGCCTGATTGCCTAGGTGCTATTCTAAACTCCGTACCAAAGTACGGAATCAAGGAGAAAGTGATGGCCACAGAGCTGACCATTGGCAAGCTGGCAGACGCCGCCGGGGTGAACGTCGAGACGATCCGCTACTACCAGCGACGCGGGCTGCTGGATGAACCAGCCAAACCCTTGGGTGGCCATCGGCGCTATCCGGTGGACATGGTGAAGCGACTGCGTTTCATCAAGCGGGCTCAGGCGCTGGGTTTCACGCTCTCGGAAGTCGGTGGACTGCTGACGCTGGATGAGTCGTGCGCCTGTGCCGAAACGCGAGCACGGGCTGCACGCAAGCTCGCGTTGATCGAGCAGAAGATGGCCGACTTGGTCGTCATGCAGCAACTGTTAGGCGAACTGGTGCAGCAATGTGATGCGGGAGACGGCGGAACGATCTGCCCGATCATCGAGGCACTGATCAGAGAGTAATGCCTGGCGGGTGAGCTGGAGATCGGAAAGCCCCTTTACGGTGGGATTCAGAGCTTACGTTGGTTTTTGGTTCCATTGCTCCCCAAACCCCTAGCCGATCCCGAGGTAATGCCCTGGTGGCCAAGCTGAGTAGCAATACGTTTCGAACACCTAACGCATATATGCTTTAGGGCATCTAAGCGCTTCTGTGCTTGCGGATCCAAGGGCGCAGCTCTTGGTCGCCGAAGGCTGCTCCTACGCTGCAGCAGTTCGCGCACGCAAAATCGTCCAGCGAGCGAGGCCCCAACAAGGGCCAGAGCGAGCGGTGCAGTTGTCCACGGACCAGGTGTGCATCATCGCCTGGGCGGTGGGCAACTGCAGGGCGATTTCCCGAGCCATGCACTTGCTCCCACGCGAGCTGCTGCAGCGCCCGGCCTGCTGGCCGGCTCGCCCTCGATCTTGATTACCAGGTGGGATGGGCCGTCCCGGCCGTGAGGCCGGGCTAAAAGTTGCCCCTCGGCCGTACGATACAAACGGCAAGCGGAGCGCGCAGGCCGTAGGCCGGAGGCGTGAGGATGGAAGCCCGAAGGGCCAAGACCCGGCGCGCTTTTGGCCGGGGCTTGGTTCACGACAGCCGCCCCCCGAAGGGGGCACGCACAAGGAAGGGAATCAAACGTCTTTCGGAGCCTGGCCAACTCGGGCGCTATGCCAACCTGGCCACTTTAGGAGGTTGTTCGGGCCGTTGCTGGCCAGCCACTTCTCAAGGTAGGCCAGCTGGGAGGGATTCAGCTCGGTGAGTTTGGGCAGCGTTGGAGCCGCTTCAACCTCGGCCTGCAGATCCAGCACGAAATCAGGACCCAACTCGTCCAGTTTGGCCAGCACACCGTCAACGGCTTTCAGCAACTGCTGGGGATCGCCGCCTCGATCAGCGTACTCGCCCAGCATATCGGACCATTCGTCCTGCTGCGCATCCCATTCCTTGGCTTCATCATCCTGTTGGTTCAGCTGGTCGGGGTCTATGGCATTCATGCCATGCGCTCGCTCTAGCCAGTGTTCGGCTAGCATGCGTTCATCGCTGCCGTTGCTACCGAAGCGATCAGCCCGAGGATTGCTTCCGTAGTTCTGAATGCCGGCCAGGTCGCCAATGAAGCTTTCGAGCAGATCGGCAGGCTTCATCTGATGCCGGCGTGCTTCCCACTCGAATTCGGGTGGAATGCGTACAGAAACGACTTCCGTTTCATCAGGCACAAATTCGCCGTTGGCCCCTGGGACAAGCCCTGCAGGAGCGAGAAAACCGGTAGGCCGACTATCGCAACGCCATCCGCATTGCGAGTGCGCTCGATGATGGGGCCACTTCCCATGATTCAGCGGCACCATTTGAAATTCATCGTTCGTGGTGTCCAGTTCGTACACGCGGCGTAGACTCTGATCCTGGTAGGCCCTGAAAATCATGGCGCCGTGTTCAGCTGCAGACAGAAATTTTGATGGCAGCACATAGCCCATTTTGCCTATGTCACTTTCGTTCACTGAGCGAGTAGCACGCAGAACATGCTGTTTGCCCTGGTACTCAACGATCAGTTGGGGCGTTGCCCCGTCATCGCTGAGTTGGCCACCTACCAGGGTGACGTTGTGAATAGAAACCGAGTGAGGCCATCCTACGGGGAAAATGAGATCATCTGACGACGACATTTGTCTCTCCTTGTGACGTCATAGAAGGGCTGGCTTGCCAGCCCTCGCGGCGGATTTAGGCATCGTTCCCGGTCGGCTTGGCGCCCCGGAAAGGCAAAGATTCGTAGGCAATAAATGCGTAGAAAGCAGTCACTCCACCAGGTACGACATACATGACCAGCTTGGCCAGGAATATCGCCATGGCCTGAGCGTTAGCAGCAAGATCCATGGTCGAGGTGGCAGGCTCCGCATACGCTTGAAAGCCAACAGCCAAGACCAGTATCACGGCCACAAGGTAAGCAAACATCAGCTTCGAATGTTGGCGAACTGGTTTTGAGAACACCAGCAGAGCGCCGCTTACGCAAAGGGATAGTGCGTAATAGCGGAACGTCCAAACTGTGAATCCAAGCGAATCCGCACCGGCTCCCAATAGCTGGGCGAAACCGATGACAGCGCAAGCCATTGCAAAGCCGGCCATCACCGACCAAAACAAACCCACGATGGTTTTCATACCAATTTCCTTTTGTCGTTTACTTCGGTTTTTGCGGCGCCGGTTGCGGGTATGGCTTAGCCATTTCCCGTACCTGCTCCGCCAGATCAGGGGGCAGCCACACCAAGACGGGTACCAGCTCGCCGGCGCCGTGGTCCTCTAGGATCTTTCGCACGCGCTTAACCGCTGCGTGTGCTGTCTGCTTGCTCATCCCCCTTGCCTCCGCCACATCCGTGATGCGCTGGCCATCGACTAGAACAGCCTTGGCTATCTCGACGGTCGAGATAGCCAGGCGTTTGGAAGCAAAGAGGGGCGCAACCTTCTTCCATTCTTCTTTGGTGTACATCGGCTGCATTCATCAGCTCCTAGGGTCAGTGTTCAATCAGCCGCGGCCCCCCAGCCTCGCTGATGCGTTGCCAGATCTCGCAATGCGTGATCGTTGGCAGTGCAAGGAACGACCAGTATTGACCGCGTGAACGGGCGTACACGCGCACCAGGTCGCCAATCTCGGGGGCCTGCAGTATGAACGAATCGCCGGCCTCGCCGGCGTGATAGTCGAGCACCTGAGCGCGGCTAAGCGCGAAGTCATACCGGGTTTCGGTAATGCGCGCCGGCTGGGTGCCGTGGGCGGCTTCCTGAGCTTTCAGAAAACCCACTTCATCCCCCAGCACAGCGCCGGGGTGTCTTACCTGGATCTCTGGCAGCATGAGCCAGGTTCCGCGCGCGGCCCAGGCATTCGGGCCGATTTCGCGGGCATAGTCGATGATTGCGGTTTGGCCGGGTACATAGAAAACTTTTTGCATGGCTGCGATCTCCTTGCATGGTGCAGACCGGGCGCACTGGGCGCCCGGCCTGGGGCTGTTAGGCGGCTTGGCGCAGGTGCTGGGCCAGAACCCACAGGGCGCGATTGAGCTTCACGTCCTGGTCAATGCCGGAGACGGCACGGGTGCTGGTACGGCGCCCTTGTTTGTTGCGGCCTCGCAGCCCTCCTTTGATGGTGTTTTCCTGTACGCGGTTGAAGGTCGACCAAAGGTCATTGGTGGCGTCTTCGCGGCGACGCGGTGCCAGCAGCTGGCTTGCAGTTACCGGCGCTGGGCCGTCCGCTGGGTCATAGCGGTAGGCAAGTGCTGCCTCGGCGAAAGCGTGCTGCAGGTCGTTGCCCAGCTGGATGCTTTTCATGGTTTCGCGCTGATCCTCGATCAGCTCGAACTGATTCAGGACTTCATACGCGCCCTCGATCACATCCCCGATAACATCCTGGCGACCGCTGTGGCGCACTTTCTGGTCCATCGCGGCCTCGCCCAGCACCAGGCCATTGGCGCATACGAAACGGAAGCAACCGCCCATCATCTGGTAGCTGCTGGTGCCGTCGTGGCTGTTCAGCAGGATGATTTCGTTGGCTTCCTTGGCCACGATGGTATTGGCGTGACGCAGGCGGATCATGTGCTTGGTGTGTTCGCGCTTGTCGGTGTTGCGCACGCGGGTTTGGCAGGCCATGAACGGCATGAACCCTTCACTGCGCAGCGCTTCGAGTACGTCGACGGTGGGAATGTAGCGGTAGCGATCGGAGCGGCTTTCGTGCGCTTCCTCGGCAAAGATCGAGGGAGCAACACGGGCGATCTCGTCGTTGCTCAGTGGGCTGTCGCTGCGGACCATGCAAGGGTTACGGAAGTTGCTGGATAGACGCATTTTTGTATCTCCTTCGCGATTTGCCTGGAGCGGTTGCCGCCGCTGGTTCCAGGCTGTCGAGGCGGGATTGCTTCGACAGGGTTAGTATCGCAAAGGGCTGAACATAAGTCAACTATCAGTCAAATCTAATTTGACCGCCTGTCGACAAAAAGCCCGGCTGATTTGCCGGGCCTCTTTAAGCTAAGGCTGACCATTGCCAACCCGCGACCGCTGCCACCCCTATCACGATTGCCCAAAGGCTAACCGCTTTACCAAGCCAGGTTTGGCTACGTGCTGAAATCACCATGCCGATTATCGCGAGCCCTAGCGCGAGATATCCGTAATCTTTCGCATAGTCGGAGCGACCGACCATGAACATGGCCCCCAACAAAATCAGCGCGTGAATGAAGGCAAGTAAACGCATTTACTCACCCCCCGGATTGCTCTGTGCTTCTTCACACATCACGTTACGGCCATCCATTTTATACATCTTGCCAGTCGCCCAGTCGTTGAAATGAAAGACTGCATGACACGCGTCCTGGACGTTGTCGCGGTCTATTTGCTCAAGGTGAGCGTTTTTCATTTTTGCATTCACAATCCCATGGTATTTCACGGGCACCAGGGAAATGTCCTCTGTTGAGGTCAGTGTCACATAGACACTTGATTTCCCGTCGACATAATCCCAGTCGGTCGTGTTCATGGTCGCGCCTTTCATGACGGCCAGCGTATTGAGAGTGATCTTGCCAGCCGCATCGTTTGCAGATGCGGCCTGGTAGCTGAGGCCAAGACCAATTGCGGCTATCAAGCACGATAGGTTTTTCATTCAAACTCCGTATTTACAAAGCCCAGCTTAGCGCTGGGCTGGTTACGCTCGGACTGGCCGGCATCGGATTACTGAAGGTGCCAGCTGAAGCGGTACGGATCCATGAACGGTATGTCGTCATCGAAGCTGTCAAAGTCCGCTGCCGGCTGAGGTGCAGGCTGCTGAGGTGCAGGCCGCTGCTGCGGGCGCTGTTGACGCGGGGCTTGTTGGCGGGGTTGCTGGTTGCTGCCGCCCTGGTTGTACGGATCACCGCCTTGTTGTTGGTTCTGCGGGCGACCGCCTAGCAGCTGCATCGTGCCTTGCATGTCGACAATGATTTCGGTGGTGTAACGCTTGATACCATCCTTCTCCCACTCGCGGGTCTGCAGCTTGCCTTCGATGTAGCATTGCGAGCCTTTGCGTAGGTATTCGCCGGCGATCTCGGCCACCTTGCCGAACAGCGACACACGGTGCCATTCGGTGCGCTCGACCTTCTGGCCGGTCTGCTTGTCGGTCCACTGCTCACTGGTGGCCAGGCTGAGGTTGGTCACAGCGTTGCCGTTGGGAAGGTAGCGGACTTCTGGATCCTGGCCGCAAGTACCGACCAGGATTACTTTGTTTACGCCACGGGCCATGATGAATCTCCTTTTCCGTCTGGGTTAGTCGTTCTCGAAGCAACCGCAAGGGCAGGTCATGCTGTCCAGGCCATGACTGCAAATGCCGTTATCGGCGTCTTCCTGGCGCTGCGCCTCGCGTTCACTGGCCGACATATAGCCATACGCATCGCGGGCGTACGCAAAGACTTCTGCCACTCCCTCGGCTTGCTCATCGGTGCCAAACGCCGAATCCATGCTTGCACAGAAGGCGTTGTGCACCATGGTGTCATAGGTGGGATAGCGCTTGCATGCCGCGCCATAGAGGTCGTCTACCTTGCGCTCCATCGCCTCGATGTTCGATTCAGTGACCGGTGCCCAAATCTTTTTGGCGAAGTTCAGAAAGTCGCCTGGGGTGAGCCAGTTGCCAAAAGTTGGGGCTTGCGCGGTGATAGTCATGGGTAGCTCCTTCGCGGTTTACCTGGAGCGGTTGCCGCCGCTTGATCCAGGCCGTCGAGGCGGAATTGCTTCGACAGAGTTAGTATCGCAAAGGGCTTCGCCAAAGTCAACTATTGGTCAAATCTAAATGGACCATTTATCGAAATTCTCGCACGCGAGAAAATACCGCTTTTAATTGCGTCGTACGCTTGACTGCTCTGCCGAGCTGCTTTAATGCCGAGTGTTTGGGCGCGGGAACTAACGCTTTTCAAAGCAGCAGCCGCGCAGCGGATGCCGCCTTGCTCTTTGGGAATGGAAGCACACCACCGCTGGGTGGATCTGCTCGGCAGCCTTCGGTAGGACGCGGTAAGCCCGGACTATCCAGAGCCAGGCCGCGTGCAAGGGGTCGTGGAATACCGCAGAGAGCGCAGCGAACAAGGATATGCCGCGAAAGCCCCTTGCAGGCAAGGCCTGGTGGCGGATAGGCCATTGGGGCGTCCGCTTCCTACCGATGGTTGCTGAGCTAGCCGCAGTGGTTGCCTGGAACGACCGGCAAGCGGAGCGCGCAGGCCGAAGGCCGGAGGCGTGAGGATGGAAGCCCGAAGGGCCAAGACCTGGCGTGCTTTTGGCCAGGGCTTGGTTCACGACAGCCGCCCCCCGAAGGGGGCACGCACAGGGCTCATGGCGCAGCGGCTTCTTCAATGACACGTGCCGTATTCGGCGAAACACCTTGGGGGACATACACCTTGATGCGTGGACTCTCAGGTGTCGATGAAACCGCTGGATAATGCTCTTGCTGATAGCGCGCCTTCTCCTGGTTCTTTCTCTCAATACGACGTTGAGTCATGTGCCATGATGAGAACATTTCCACAACGAAAATAAGAACGCCTCCAGCCACGCAGAGAATTACGGGCCAACGGCTCCGGCGTTTATCTAAACGATTCATATCTACCCCCTCAATTGTCCAGCCGCATGCCGCCACCTTTGAGGCTGGCCAGCTCGCTCAGTAGCAACTCACGTTGCGACGGCGTGATCTTGTTCAGGTACTGCAGCTTGGCAATCGCAGCGGCTACTGCGCCATAGCCCATCAGCGGATAGGTCGAATCCGTCACACGCCGGCGTGTCGAGTCTTCTAGTAGATCCATCGCCTGGCCCACCGCTTTGAATTTGAGCCGGACTTCCGAAAGCGAGGTGGGCCGGCTGACCAGGTGCGGGAAGTAGTTCGCCAGGGCAGGACGGTCGGAGTCCATGAGGCTCTGAATACCCAGCTCCAGGTCCTCACGTTCAACCGTTGTGGCTGTCGATAGCGCCCTCTCGATTTCGGCAACCGAGGCAATTTCCAGCCAAAGCAGCACATCGAGATACGCGGTCAGTTCCTGTTCCGTTTTTGCGTCCATGGCTCAATCCTCGAAATCCATTTCATCGCTGGCATCGACAACCAGAGAGCGGCACTGTTCAGCACGGCGCATCAGACTGATGCCTTTGCCTGGCCACAAGGATGCAGCGGCTTCGTACAGCTCGGCGGCTGAATACCACTTCTTGTTGTGCTCTGCCAACCGCGCAGCGGTATGCAGGGCTTGGCTGGAACGTTGGGCTTTGCTCATCGTGAGATCGCGGAACATGGTGAATCTCCTTCGCGTGGTTTTCCCGGGGACGGTTGCCGCCGTATGTCCGGGCCTAGTGAGGCGCCCCGGGAGGGGCGCTTGATTTTGTCATGCTGCTTTGTCGAGATCGCTGGCCAGAGAAAGGCCGACTGCGACGGGCCGCACCCATACCGGCATATGGCTGAGCAAGAAGGTTTCGCCTTGCTTGGCCAGCAGAAGGGTACGGGCCATAACGCCGGCGATAGCCTCGGCGGCTTTTGGCGGCACAGCGTTGCCGATCCGCTCGCGCCACGCTTGGTCGCTCAACCCGTCCAGCTCTAGCATTTCCTCGGGGTCGACCAGGCTTTGCAGCGCTGCCATTTCAAGGGTGGTGAACGGGCGGTGCCAGGTCCCGTCGAGACTGCGAATCACGCAGGTCAACCGATCATTGGCGGCTGGCATACGCGGATCGGCCACGCTCCACCGGCCATTGTCCAGGCGCGCACTGGCGGAAACTGCGCCGGCCAAGCCCTCCCATGGCACCACGCCGTAATGGCCACCAGTCAGATACGCATCACCTTTCACGCGCCGCAGGCCTGGGCGCGGATCCTGTACTGCGAAAGCCCCCTGCCCCGTCGTGCTGCCAGCGATGACAGTCCGCGCTGAGCCTTCCCAGCGGGTGACGTTGTATTTGCCGTGGCCACCAGCTGCGCCACGCGGATCGGCCACGCTGAACGTGCCCTGCCCTGGCGACTTGATGCCGATGATTGCGCCGCTCGCGTCTTCCCAGCGCCGTACGCCATATTGCTGGTACTGCGCCGCTTGAGCCGGGCTGCGCGGATCCGCGACGGAGAACGCGCCGTTGGTTGGGCCGGTCTGCCCCGCCACGGTGCCTACCGAGTCACCCCAGCTCCGTACGCCGAGATAGCCGGAGAAGGCTTCCGGCACAATCACAAAGTCGCGCAGGTAGCCGTCCTCGATGGCCAACTGATCGAGGCTGCGCCAATCCTTGCCAGCTTCGACCAGGGCAAGCCGAACCCATGTTTTCCATTGCAGCGCCGGAACGCGGTGCATCGGGCCGGCGCGCTCGATATCGCCAGGCAGCGGCATGCGTCCAAGAACAGCACCGACCGATTGCAGGGATTTTTTCTCGGGCTCGTAAAGGAAAGGCGGCACCTTTTCAACGTGCCGGGCCACCAGCAGAAAGCGCTTGCGGCTTTGGGCCAAGCCACCCAGTTCTCCGCAGTCGTGGGTTGTCTCGCTCACGGCGTAGCCGAAGAAGTTCAGCACCTGGAGGATCTGATCGAGCAGGTGCCGGCCACGGGTGGCCAAGCGCGGCACGTTCTCGAACACGATCAGGCCGGGCGGGTTGTGCTGCCAGGCTTCGCACATGAGCCACACGCAGCGCAGCGTCAATTCATTGAGGGCCTGGTACTTGGGGGTGAGGCTCAAGGCCTCGGACAGCAGGCCAGAGGCGCCTTTGCAGGGGCTGCTGATAAACACCACATCAGGATCCTGCCAGCCGGCAGCGCGGCGGATATCGGCCGGGGTGGCCTCCCTCCAGTCGGCAGGCGGCTCCTTGCCATGAAACGCGGTGTACTGCTCGCGGGTGAACAGGTCCATTTGGGTGCCGGGCACGCCGGCGATGCGGTGGAAATCACGCAGCGCGCCGGCGTCCACATCGACACCGCCAATGCAGCGCCAATCCGCCTGCAGGTGACCGACCACCTCTTTGTTTTGGTTGAAACCCTTGGCACCGCCGCCAAGCCCGCAGCAGAAATGAAAGTGCTTGAGCACATACTTGGTAAGCATGTTCGTCATCCGTCACGAATGCCCGGACCCACGGTCCGGGCGGGGCTGTGGTCAGATGGCTCGGGCTGTCGCCTCGGCCATGTCGCGGAAAATCTCGGCGTGCAGTTCCAGCGGGAACTCTGCGATGACTTCGCGCTGACCGATACCGGAGCGCTGAGCGACAACCGTGTACATGGTGACGGTGGAAGGTTCTTGCCCTGGGCGGGCTTGGTGGGACGGCTCGACGGTGAAGCCGGAGAAGTCGCGCAGCTGCGCGGCTGAGCTGAAATAGAACAGGTGAGATTCGATAGCCATGTTTGTAACTCCTTCGCAAGTGCCCGGAGCGGTTGCCGCCGCTGGTTCCAGGCTGTCGAAGCAGGATTGCTTCGACGGTTCCCAGTATCGCAAAGGTCTTTGGTAATGTCAACTTATGGTCAAATCTATTTTGACTAACAATTTACCATAGTTCTAACTGCTCGGAGTCGGTGATATCAACCACGGGAATCCCTGGCGTACGCGAGTCCAGGGCATTGTCTGGATCACGCAAGCTGTCGGACAAGGCCGCAAAGCGCGCTCGATCGGCAGCGGTTCGCCTGACGTTGAACTGCTCGTCTACAACGTCATTGACCCTGGCCCACTGGTTCCAAGCGAAGCTGCGCCCAAGCCCTACGGTCGTCGTCGTGCTGGGAAAGCCATCGGCATTTCGCACCAGGTGTTCCCACGATGCGCCGAACTGCACCGCGTCGAATCGGCTGTGCTTTCCGGTGAGCGCGTTGCGCTCAAGCAACAGGGCGCGCTCCAGCAGCTCGGGGTGGTTCGCGGCGAGCCAGTACAATTCCCAGTGCTTCGAGGCAGGGCAGAAGAAACAGGCTGATTTGATCGGCACCAGGTCGGCGCCAAGGACCTGGGTGATTGCCCGCACACAATCTCGGCGAGTCCAGCGCACCAGCTGCAACGGATAGACATAATCGAAGTTCGTGTCCGCAGGCTTGAGCGCTTTGGAGCGGCGCAGATCAGCTTTGCCGCAGTCGTAGCCAATCAGTTTGACAATGCGCTGCCCTGTCGCCTTGGCATGCTCCCATACAGGGTGTGGAGGCCTGGCATTCGGGCCAGAACGTGCGCCCATAAGAAACTGATCCTGGGGAACCTGTTTCCATTTCACCGAACAGGATTTCATGCCAAAGGCCAGGCTGGGCAACGTTTCGTTGGCCATGCAGTTGCCGTACAAATCCTGGTAGCCGGTGGTGGGCTTCGGTTTCTTCCGGCACACGCTGACGGTTGGCCAGCCCCACGCACGCAGCACGGAATCCATCGCCTCGATGTGTGCCAGCGTTTCGGGTTTCTCCGCGCCGGTGTCGGCAAAGGTGATGATATCCGGGCGCAGCCCTGCCGCGTGCAAGGCTACCAGCATGGCCGTGGAATCCACGCCAGATCCGAAACAGACGGCCAGCAGGCGGCCTGACAGCGCAGCGCGCAGGGCCTCGACCTGGGCAAGTGATAAAACAGGGTGGGCGCCGCCCGATGGGCAGCCGCGGCTGATCGCGTTCATGCGTACTCCTTCGCCAGTGCCCGGAGCGGTTGCCGCCGCTGGATCCGGGCACTGTTGGGGTGGCGGTTACTCGGTGTCGTCACCAATGAGATCGCACAAGCTCGGCACCAGATCGACCAAGGCGGGTTTGTTGTTCGGTCCCGTCACCTCAAACACGCATGCAATGTCGGGATCGCCATCAGCAATTCGCGGCTGGAAGTAGTGGCGCGCGCAAGCCTCTGCGGCTGCTCGATGATCGCCGTCAACGTCGATATCAACGGACCAAACGACACGGTATGTAGTCATGGGGGAATCTTCTTCGCTGTGCCGGCGCGGTTGCCGCCGCTTGTACCGGCTTTGGGTTACTTGCCTTCGAAATAGGTGGGGCGCTGGGCCAGTTCGCGGGCTATCAGCTCGTCCGCGAACAGCGGGGCCTGCTTTTCGATCCGGCGCTCCAGGTTTTTGCGCCTCACCTTGCCTTTTGCCTCGGCGCTCCAGCGCTTGACCGCCTGCGAGGCGGGGAAGTCGAGACAGACGCCGTACCCTTCGGGCCGGGCCTCCCACGCCTTGCGCATTTCCTCGGGGAGCTTCTGCCCTGCCGGCGCCTCGATCACCAGCAGTTCAAAGTCACCGGGGCATGGCAAGTGAGGTAGGCACCAGCGCAGGGAGTAGCGCCACATGGGCGGCGCTACTTGCTGGGCACTAGCGGCCATCAGACCAGATCCCAACTCGCCTGATCCCAGCCCGGCAGCTTGGACTGGGCTATGCGGCGAATTTCATGCAACGTGCGGAATGCCTGGGTCGCGTAGTAGTCGGGGTTTTGATTGGACTGATATTCCAGGCACTGGATGAGCTTGAGGACTTCGAGGGGGGTGGGCTTGCGCACGGTTTCATCCAGGCCGAACAGCTCGGCCTTGAACGTTTCGCCTGGGTAGCGCGTGCGTACGGAGCGGATGTTTTCGTCGAGCAGCTGCTGGCCTTTATCGGCGAGGATCTGGTAGGTGGTGGCATCCGGCTTGCCGGTGCAGCTGAACATGAGGATGGCGGAGATGTGGAACCGATTCAGGATATAGGCGCTCATGGAAACTCCTTCGCAGTGTGCCCGGAGCGGTTGCCGCCGCTGGACCCAGGCTGTCGAGGCGGTATTGCTTCGACGTGGTTAGTATCGCAAAGGACCCCGAATAAGTCAACCATCAGTCAAATCTAATTTGACTGATAGTGACGTTTGTTTACTACGCTGCGCGGGCGTCTGGCAGGACGTTGCCGGCGTAATATTCGGCAATCTGCTCATTCACCTTGTCCAGCAGATCCAGGCGCAGGAACTCCAGGTGCAGTGTGCCTTTCTTGAACGCCTTGGCCCGGTAGTTCTCATTCTCGAACACTTCTCCAGCCTGAAAGGCAGCGTCCATAGCTGAGGTCAATGCGTGCGACTGGAAGGGCTTGCCATCGAGCGTCTGAAATACCCGATCAAGGTCATTGAGCTTGTCCTTGGCCCACGAACCGTAGCGGATGCAGAGTCCACTTCTGAACGAAGGTTCGACCATGCCTTCCATGATCACTTTCGGGCCGATGCGGAACGGCTCTTTGGCGTTGGTGCGGTAGTCGTCGGAGAGATACCGGAACACGTTGAAAACACCCCGTTGGAACATCGATTCGGCGTTTATCCGCAAGTCAATGAACGTCGCGCTGATGGTCGACGCGGTGAATTCAGGCGGGGATGGGCAAAGGCTTTTCTCAAACTCCGCTACGGCCTCGGCGTCCATGAGCTGTTTAAATCCGGTCATATCGAACGCACGACGCCAAAGGGAGGTATCCAGCTCGCGGCGCACCCGATCCTGGTCCTCCCTGATCTGCGCGGCATGAGGCATCAGATGACGACCATGAGGTGCTAGAACCTCCTTGGCCATTTCAAGTGTGCGGCGTGCGTCTGCCATCAGGCGCAGCGCTTCTTCGCGGGCAGCTAGCAGATCGTCCAGCGTAGTGGGTAGCGCCAACTCTTTGAAAATAGACATTCTTCGTACTCCTTCGCAGTTTGCCCGGAGCGGTTGCCGCCGCTGAATCCGGGCTGTCGAGGCGGGATTGCTTCGACGGATTCAGTATCCCAAAAATAACCCCTTGCGTCAACTTATGGTCAATATTATATTTACTAGAAATTGACTTTCTCGCATGCGAGAACCTTGCCCAAAGCGTGATTTATAAGCTACAATTAAACCCATGAAGACGATTAAGCAAACCGCCACGTACAGGAACTGGGAACGCAAGCTGCGAGACAAGCAGGCCAAAGCCATCATCGCTGCGCGAGTCTTCCGCGTTGCGCATGGTTTGCTTGGAGACGTTCAGCCAGTGGGCCAAGGGATCAGCGAACTGCGTATCCACCACGGCCCCGGATACCGCGTGTATTTCCAGCAACGCGGTAACCAGCTGGTCCTGTTGTTGTGTGGTGGAGACAAGAGCAGCCAAGCACGGGATATCGAAACCGCTAAAACCTTGGCAAGCCAGTGGAGTGACGATGAATGAAAGAGCAATTTTACGACTATGACCCTGCTGATGCGCTGACCGATGCGGAGTCCATCGCAGTATTCATGGAAGACGCATTCGAAACGGGCGATGCAGCCTATATCGCAAAATGCCTGGGTGTCGTAGCTCGCGCCAAGGGAATGACCGCTCTGGCCAACGAGTCCGGGCTTTCCCGCGAACATCTTTACCGTTCGTTCTCGGACAAGGGCAATCCAACCTTGAAAACCTTGCTGGCCGTGATGCGTGCCGTCGGCTTGGATCTCACAACCCGCAAGCACATCGAGCCGGCGCACTAGTGACCAGGGCGCCGAACAACTGTTAACCGCATCAAAATGGAGTTGCTATGAACACGGATCTGATCGTCAAACGCATTTTGCTCACACCCGTTGCAGCAGGCTTAGGGTGGATCGTACTCACCATATTTGTGATCGGCTTAAAACTGGCCTTCCCTACAGCCCTTCCAATCGAATGGGCTGAACGCGCAGGCCCTATCGGCGCCATTTTGGGAATCGCCATTTTTTACGGCATGACCTGGAAGGAAGGTCGCTCGGACAAGCGAGGTTGATATGGAAAAGGTCATGGCCACTAATCAAAGCAAGGCGCTTTTCGCCTGGGGATGGATTCTGTGGATTGCCTGCGCCTACTGGCTGGCAGGCAGCCCCTGGTTACCAGAGGCTGAATGGAGCTTCAAGGGCTTCGCATTTCTGGTTGTTCTGCCAAAGGGGATTCAAGGGTACGTCTATTGGAATACCCTTCCTCAGAACCGATACAGCGCCGGGTACACAGACAAACACAAGCGCTTACTCTTGTATGCGGCACTGACTTTGGCCATCGGCCTTTGGGGCGCTGTAACCGGGCTATACGAAATGTATAGCTCCCTATAACAGGCGAAATGCCAACGAGCGCTTGACCGCAGGCGCTCTTGCCAATCTGCTTTAATGCCGAGTGTTTGGGCGCGGGAAACAAACGCTTTTCAAAGCAGCAGCCGCGCAGCGGATGCCGCCTTGCTCTTTGGGAATGCAAGCACACCACCGCTGGGTGGATCTGCTCGGCAGCCTTCGGTAGGACGCGGTAAGCCCGGACTATCCAGAGCCAGGCCGCGTGCAAGGGGTCGTGGAATACCGCAGAGAGCGCAGCGAACAAGGATATGCCGCGAAAGCCCCTTGCAGGCAAGGCCTGGTGGCGGATAGGCCATTGGGGCGTCCGCTTCCTGCCGATGGCTGCTGAGCTAGCCGCAGTGGTTGCCTGGAACGACCGGCAAGCGGAGCGCGCAGGCCGAAGGCCGGAGGCGTGAGGATGGAAGCCCGAAGGGCCAAGACCTGGCGTGCTTTTGGCCAGGGCTTGGTTCACGACAGCCGCCCCCCGAAGGGGGCACGCCCATGGCGAGCTGGCTCGTTTCCCCCAGCGTTTACTGGTCCATTACTCAAAAAATAGTTGCCATACCTGTCAACTCTTGCAATGATGAACCCAGTCAGATGATCTTTGCGAGACCTGGCAAAGCGGCTCCTAACCGCGATGCCGAAGAAAACCGCCCTCCTAGGGCGGTTTTTTTTCGCCCATTGAAATGTAAGTCAACCCGTTTTGTGATGGCACAGCGACAGCGGAGCCGGTAAGATCGCCGGCAGTCAGTTGTGAAGTGTGAGCCGGGTGGGGTGCTTCCCGTCTAAAGATTCACTGCCAGGGACGCGGGCGTAGGAACCCGCGCGGATTTGATCCCCGGTTAACACCAGCCCCGCCCGCGTCTCGCAAAGATCATCTGACCATGCTCTTGTCACTGCCATGTGTTCCGGAAAAGCATTGATAGAGACAGAGGCCCTAATCGAGGTCTTTGGAGATGAAAAATTTCCTAAAGAATCTCTCTATTCAGGTGCTCGCAAAGCTCCTGGTAGAGGCGATTCGCGATAGTTGGAACGGCTAACACCTGACTGACGAAGAAAACCCGCTGCGGCTTCGGCCAACGCGGGTTTTCTTTTGCCCCTACCCACCCCGTTCGGCGTCCAGCTGCATCCAAAGCTCGTCCTCGATGAACTCCGCGTACCGGTCCACCAGCTCGGCGCAGCCGTTGCGCCCGAGATCACTGGGATGCCCTTCTGTGTCGTACGCCACACCTGATACCACTCGGAATTCCAGCTCGCGGTAGCCTTGGGCATCCCAGTCGCTAGTCCAGATGCCTGGGTTAGGTTCGGCCTCGATCACATCCAGGATCTCGCATTGGATGACGCATGACTCGGCATCGATATGCACCTCATACACGCTCGCCTCCCAGCTCACATGGGCCGTGGGTCACACAGGGTCGGTATCGCTTTCCAGGCTGATTGCGAAGGCGGGCTTATCCTCGCGTAGCGCAATGTAAACGGCATGGCGCACCTTGCCTGCAGGTGTCAATTCAGCGAATTTCACTTCGCACACAAGCACTGGCTCTAGCCACACCACGGCGCCGCTGAGTTTTGGCGGCGCCTCCATTGCCGGCGTAGTCCGCACCAATGGGCGTAACCGTTCCTTGAGCCTATCCAGCTCGCGGCCTGTGAAGCCGGATCTGACACGACCAGCGTACTGCAGCTGGCCGGCGTCGTTGTGCAGGCCGATCAGCAGTGATCCGATGCCTGCTGAGCTGCGAGTGAAGCCCAAGATGATGAACTCTTGTCGCTGCACGCACTTGAGTTTAATCCATGAACCGTCGCGCTCGCCGGCGTAGGCGCTGCCCCGCCGTTTGCCGACGATGCCCTCGATGCCGAGCGCGCAAGCGCTGGCCAGCAGACTGGCCGGGTCTGCATCGAGGGTATCGGAAAAGCGCACCTGGTCCAGGTCGACCTGCTCCAGCAGGACACGCAACAGCATTCGCCTTTCCTCGACCGGGCGCGAGCGGAGGTCCACGTTGTCGATGAACAAGAGGTCGAAGGCGAAGTAGACCAGGTGGTCGGTGCGCCCGGTGGCGAACGCTTCCTGCAGGGCCTGAAACGCTGGCCGGTCCTCCACGTCCTGCACGATTACCTCGCCATCGAGCCAAGCGCCCCTGATCGGTAGTGACCGCAGGTCCTGGGCAAGTCGTGGCATCCGAGCTGTCCAGTCGTAGCCGTTTTTCGTGAACAGGCCCACGCCGGCATCGATGCGGGCGAACATCCGGTACCCGTCGAATTTTATCTCGTAGGCCCATTCCCCGACTGGAGGCCGCGTGAGCAAGGCCACCAATTGCGGCTGGATACGGGCAGGGAGCTGGCTTTTCTTGACGGCCATAACGCACGCGCCTCAATGGCACTCGATAAGCTGTGGATCATCCGGCAAGCGGAAAGATCCTCCTTTTGTCCAGGCGGCTCTAGCCGTGCCGTACGGCGTGCATTACTGTATATGCAAACAGTATTAATCGGTGCCCCATGAACGTCGTGTCAATCCAGCCACTCCGAGACTCCCGCCAGGTACTCGCTGTCCTCGCCGGATCAGCTGCAGGCGGGTTTCCAAGCCCCGCTGCGGACTATTACGAGCCACCGATCTCCCTGGATGAGTTGTTGAACATCCGAGCTGCGCACGTCTTCATCGTGCGCGTGGAAGGCGAGAGCATGCGTGACGCGGGGATCTTCGACGGCGGGGTGCTGATCGTTGATCGCTCAATCACCCCATGCTCTGGCCAGATCGTGCTGGCGTATGTCGATAACCAGCCCCTCGTTAAGCGGCTGGCCAAGGCGCCAGGTGATGGTTGGCTTCTGGAGTCGGCCAACCCTGCCTACAAGACCATCACCCCCGATGAATACGGATCGGTCGATGTGTTTGGCGTGGTGACCTGGGACTTGACCAAACATGTGTTCTAGAGACCCTCGACCGATTTTTGGGCTGGTGGATGTCGTGCAATCCGGCGCCTTCTTAACCGTTACAAGCGGAAAATCTTCTACAAGACAGACGTTTAGCGAACCTAACTAATTCTGCGAATTTTCTGCTAACGCATTGAATGCAAAACGCTGGTCTTCGACAGGTCGGACTACACAAGAGGTTTGTTTGTCGACAGGTCGACTACTTTACGGTCACTAGCTTTAGCCTTGAGCACGACATTTTCGGCCAATAGCACTTCGTTCAAGGACGCTAGTGCAGCTACCTTGATCAGCAGTGTTTCGATTTCTTGGCGGTAGGCTGCTGACTTCTTGCGTTCGGCAATCAAGTCCTGGTGCTTCACATCACGCATTGAGCGACTGGAGCGCCCCTGGGCCTCGCGAATTGACTCGGCGATTGCTGGGTAGTGGTTATGGATCAACGCCGTCGATACACCCGCTTCCCGGGCTACAGCAGCGATAGTTATCTTGGTCTCTCCAGTGTGGGCGCGACCTTTCTGGATCCGGTACAGAGCTAGCTTCAGATCTCTCTCTCTAATCTCCGCCGGCTTGTGTACGGGTGCCTTAACCTTTGGTTTCATGGGATCAAGTTCTCAGGGTCAATGCCCAACTGGGCCAGTACCTCGCGGCAGCGATTTAGGTCGCGCTCAACACGCTGACGGCCTCCCTCGCCAATGTCTTGGCAGTTCAGCACCTCTTTTAGATCATCATAAAGTCGCTGATAGATGCCCGTATGATTACGTCCAATAACGGCATTATTGCAGTTGCCGCAGCGGGTGCGTTCTATGGTGTTTCCCATGCATGCGTCATTATCCGCCGTGCACCAGGCATGACCGTTACTCCGTATCGCGGTGCTCTCAGCAATAGACTTCAGCATTGAGGAGCGATCTTTGAAGATCAGCAGATTCTGCGGCTCCCGCTGCCACCGTTTAAGTGCACGTCCGTAACCGCCGGCTAGGGAGCTGTCACCTAGCCACTCATCAACTACATCGACCTTGATCTGATCCAGCTCTGCCTGGACATCGTCGTACAGCTCAAGGTCCAGCTGCTGCCCCCAGCTATCGTCCATGGCGTAGCCTAAGGTCATGTCCATAGACCAATGCGCATAATGCTCCTTGAGGTAGCGCAAATCTCCAAAGCGACTGTGAGCAGCATAGTTGGCGAATTTGCGACGAAACTGGTGGGTGGCGAGATTCCAGGTCAGCCCGCAATCTTTGGCGAATGCTTTGAGGCTTGTTCCTAAGGACATAGTGGATAGGGCGCGAACCTGGTTGCCTTCTTTCGAGTTCATGCCGAGGAAAAGCACATGGCGCTGGCTTTGCGCCTCGGCAATCTGAGGATCGTGCGGATCACTTCGACGCCGCCGCAGAATTTCGGCTCCGATCAAGGCTTGATAGGGTGCACTCCAACGCTCCATTAAGCGCAGCGTACGCACGCCTACTTCCGGAATCATCCAATTATGAGTTCCGACATCGGTCTTGTCCGACCTCGATCGCATCCAATGATAGACGGTACCCTCATCGTCACGTGTGTGGTGGTGCGCACCTATCTGCAGGTTGGCTAGCTCGTGGTGTCGACAACCAGAAGTGCTGGCCAAGACGATGTAACAAGCTGTGCGCAGGTCGCTCAGCGCCTTGTTGAATGCCCTTAGGCCTCCCACCCAACCAGTGGTGTTTAGGTGGCGGTTTTTGCGCCCAACGATGGTTGTGAAGCAAATTTCCCTTTGATCGGTTTCCAGGGCAATAAGTGCATCTCGCAGGTCAAGCAATTGATGGCCACGTTCGACATGCCCATAGGCATGTTCGAATAAGCTGCAGAACACATCATCCGGAATCAGCGGCGTCTTACCGGCTTGCAAGCGGTGGGCACCGCTACCGTTAAGGCCCGTCATCGTCATTGCGGAAGTTTCTGGCCACGGATGTTGTGGCATCGGGTCGTCAGTGAACTGACTAAGCTCATGAAGCGCTTCGACAGCCTGCAAGCGGTTACACAACCCATTCTGCGACAACGGTCTGTCCGATCGACTTGATTGCCGGTATGACTTGCAAGCGGTGATATAAGTCGCGCAGACCAAAGGTGTTACCGCTCCAAGGTGGTCAAGCTTCAACGTCTCCAAATGGCGTAGGAACGGCATAACGGAAGAGAAAAACTGTCGCAGCATTCCTCCCTTAGGCCGCACCGAACCGAGACGACCACGCCTCAAGTACCGGTACAAGATCGCCTTCAGCACCGCTCGAAAAGCCTGAGGAACCGTCTTGAAGTCAATACGTCTCCTGTTTGCCGGCACATTGCTGGTAAATCCGTCGAGCTTCCAGTTGCTATCGCCATAACGACTTAGGATGACCCACTGCCCGTCGACCTTGGCGGCACTGATGATTAAGGCGTCACGTTCAGTATCAGTAAGGCCATGAACATCACTCGGCTGGGAGGCAAGGAGTGCCCAAGGGTGTGGAGCTTGGATGGTGTCGTTCAAGCGAATACCTCTAAGCTGTCGATCAGATCAACAGACCAAAAAGGGTGCGGCTGAGTGCGGGCACGCTCCCGGGCGGCCTCCACAACCTCAAGCTTGAAAAGGCCTCGCCGTAGCCCCTCGGCCACGATATAGCTCTCGATTAAGCGGGGTATGTGTGCGAACTCTCTCGCCCAGCGGTGTTTGTTCATACGCGATCGCTCGGCGAGTACGCGGAAATAGAAGCTAAACAGTTTATGGAGATCTTCCGATGTAATCGCGTAGTGCGTACAGCGCAGGCAGTTCATGAAATTCATGCAGGTCGCGCCTTCCCGCTTAGGGGCAAACTGGCCGTTTATTGGGTCGCCGCATCGCCCCATAGGGGTATCTTTATACGTTGCACCAATACTTTGGCTGAGCAACTCCTGAACCAGAACCTCGCCCATGAACCGCCATTGGCGACAAGTATGCTCGCTGGGAGCCAAATAGTTTCGATCCGCCACTCGCAATGTATTCCCAAGAGCTGCTGCGGTGATAGCCAAATTGCCCTCAGATAGCTCGAATATTCCGTCTGCGAAGGTTTTTCGCAGCCGTGAAACGTTGATGCGCAGTGGCTTTCCGTCGCGGCCAAATAAACTGTATCTGGCTACCAGGCGGTTTGCAGCGCGAGCTACCATTGCTGAATTCAACACCGTAACTTCACCGTACCCTCTGCCTCTCCGAGCGCGATACAGCCACACATGTCCTCTCAGGTTGTCCGGGGCTTCTCGATCCAGCGGCTCCGTGAGTGCCATCACTCGACGGATCAGTCGCTCTACGCTAGTTCTTACGACAGGTGTGGACTCAAGTGTATGCTCGGCGTCCGACGCACTCAGCACGACCCTACTGGTGCTGTGGCTACGTCGTTTCCACAGGACCAAAAATACGTTGTCGTCCTTAGGGTGCGGGTGCAAACAATCGCGGCCCATTTCCAGCAATGGTGTAGCATTTCGCCCAGTGTGGAGTGCCACAACTAATAGGGCGAACGCCAGTAGCTCGGCGGTGACAAATGGAGCTTCGGCCCAAAGTGGCTTGATTGCCTGCCGCAGTGCCTCTGTGAATCCTTGCCGCTCACGTTTAGACAGTGGCGTCTCCCCCTTAACCTTGCGACTGTTGTTGGGGAAGGGGTTACGCGGGAAGGTGGCAGTGTCACCATGCTCAACCAGACTAATGAGACGGCGCCGCCCCAAGGCAAGTAGTACAGGTTTAACTTGGGCATAGCGAGAACGCTGACCTGTGCTCGCCACACCTGAACCGGCAAGGTGGCCAAGAAAGCCATCGATCAGATCCCGGTTCACATCGACCAGGCTCAAGTCACGCCGAAAAGCTACCGCCCGCAGTAGGCAATAGTCTAGGAAATAGCGAATACCCCCTCTGCAGTAGGCAGTGACGGTGGCGGCCGAGTAGTCGCCGTCCAGCTGGTTGAGGAAACGTTCAATCTGGCGGTGGCAGGCATATGTGATGGAGTCGATCCCTAAACCATACCATCGAGCGAAGTCGAAATTGCGGAAGTTTGTAGGGTTCCGTCCGAAATGGACGATAGTGATCGGAGGTGGAATAACTTCAGGCAGAATGACCACATTTCCTGCAGTATCGTGACTGTGTTCTACTTGAGGGGCAGTAAGGTCTGTCTTAATGAAAACCTTGCGTTTGCTCATTTAGCCGTCCACCAGGCCGTTCAACTCATCGTCATAGGCCAGGACCGCCTCATCGGCCATTTCATTAACGAGATGCAGATACACCATGGTCGTTTGAATCGAAGTGTGACCAAGTTGCCGTTGTACGAACACCAGTGGGTCTAGCCCGCTTGCACGGTTACGCTGAAGGCTCAGCAGGGTATGGGTGGCGTATGTATGCCGTAGCATGTGCGTATTAACCTTGATGCCAGCCCGTTTCCCGGCCTCGCTGATGATCCGATTAAGGCTCTTGCCCTCTTCGCCATAAGGCTCACCTGCCTTGTTGAGAAATAACGTCTGTTGTGCGTCCTTGCTCAGAGAAGCTCGCTCCCCTCGCATCTTGGTTACATATCGAAAAAGTTCGGACATAAACTGTCGGCTGACAAAAATGCTTCTCTGTTTGCTTCCTTTCGTTACCATGCCGCTGCCGTCGAACGGGTTCAGCTTAATGCGGACGTTGCGCTCGTTTTGTCCCGCCTGGTCAGGATCGAAGACATAAGCTAAAGGGAATGCAGCGATTTCTTCGCGACGAAGACCCGTATGCAGTGCTAGGCGCATCATCATGCGATGATGCGGGTTCTCTGTTACTGCTAGAAGTGATCTGATCTCGGCCATGCTCAGGAACCCAGGCAGTACCTTGTGGGTTCGTAGCATCACATCATTGGCCATGACTTTCCCGCCACTGGCATCGACGTGCGCAAGCAATCCAACGTCGCGTTTCACGTTACGTTCTTCATAGGCGAAAGGCAGACGCTTCACCCATCGTTCCTTAAGAGCGAATTCGTAGAATTTGCAGACGTAAGTCAGACGCTGGCGAGTGGTGTTTCGTGCCAGCTTGCAAGTTACCAAGCAGTAATTACGGTAGGCAGCCACAAGGCTCTTGGCCTCGCCACGATCCACGTCGCGCCAGTCAAGCTCATGGGACTGAAGGAAGCAGAAGAAGTCATACAGTGCACGTCCGGTACTAGGCCAGGATCGCTTAGACCCGATCGCCCCGCGGAGCAGGTAGTGACGAAAGAACAGGTTTGCCGGGACGCAACTCTCCATTGAGTCCCAAAGGAGTATGGGAAACCCCGCATAGGGTTGCCCTGCAATCACCAAGTCTTCTGTCGCCCAAACCAGCTCCATCCCACTCCGCTCTCCGCTACTCACCGCACCTAGAAGGGTGGGCTGCCATCAAACAACCTCCGCTTCTTCACAGCTGAGTGCCTTCAGAAGCTAAGAGGTTGTTTTTACTATGGCAGGGATGTAGCGCTTCGCAAGCACCGGAACAACTCGTTCTACTGCAGCTGCGAACGCATCTTCCGGCCTGAATTGAGGCAGCGCCCTGTCGTCGTTCTTTCGAATTCGGATGGTTGCATCGTGGCCCGTACGAACGAGGCCAAAGCCCTCGGCTTGAAGATGGGCGACCCCTACTTCAAGGTGCGGAACTTCCTGGAGCAAAACGGCGTGGCGGTGTTCAGCAGCAACTACACCTTGTACGGGGAATTGAGCCACCGCGTAGGGGTGGCCATCGCCTCCCTGGTTCCTGAGTGGGAGCGATATTCCATCGATGAACTGTTCGTGAAGCTCGATGGCCTGCCCGAACCGATCATCGATGTAGGCCGTGCTATACAAGCCCGCGTACTGCAGTGGACAGCGCTTCCGGTTGGTGTCGGCATAGGTCACACGAAAACATTGGCGAAGGCAGCGCAGCACGCCTCGAAGGTATGGCGGGATAAGACAGGGGGGGTGGTCGACCTCCGCAAGCCGGAGGCAGTCGAATGGCTGCTCCGGCGAATGCCGGTCGATGAGGTATGGGGCATCGGCAGTCGCATGCGTGACAACCTGGCCCGCGACGGGATCACTACGGCATGGGAGCTGTCGCAAGCGGATGCGCGGGCAATGGGCCGCAAATACAGCGTCGTACTGGAACGTACGATACGGGAGCTGCAGGGTGAATCCTGCATGGACCTGGAGCAGACCGTGGCGCCCAAGCAATCGATCTGCTCCAGCAAAATGTTCGGCCAGCGTGTCCACACGCTCCAGGGCCTGCAGGAAGCGTTGGCGACTTACATTCACCGCGCAGCTGAGAAGCTGCGCCTGCAGCGCTCGCTGTGCGGTGCCATGCGCGTCGGCATTCAGACCTCGTTTCACGGGGATGGTCCGAAGTACGCCAACGCCGCCACGTGCATACCGGCCTATCCAACAGATGATGTACGCCAGCTGACAAAATACGCCCTGCAGGCTGCAGAGCAGATCTACCGGCCAGGGTTTGCGTACAGCAAAGCCGAGGTGCTGCTGTTGGACCTGCGCAAGCGCGGGGAGTACACGCAAGATTTGTTCAGCCCGAGCCAGCCTGAGCGCTCCGATGCGCTCATGGCCACGATGGACAAGATCAACCGGCGATGGGGGCATGACTGCCTGCGAACTGCAGCGGTGCCACTGACCCCTGACTGGGGCATGCGCCGTGCACTGCTGAGCCCCAGTTACATGACCAGCTGGGACCAGCTGTGGAAGGTGCAATGCCGGTAGTTCTCGCGTGCGAGAATCACCGTGGGGCGGCAGCTATACCAAGCCGCTGGCGACGGACGCCGATGCTCGCTCGCGATACGCCGGCAAGCCTGGCCACCAACGCATCCGGCACCTTTCCCAGCAAATGGTCATAGCGGGACGCCACGGAAACACGCTTAAACGGCTGTATTCCCAAAGCCTCACAGCGTTGTACAACCACTAAGTAGGGCACACCTGCGTGCCGGCTGATCTCGGTCGGAGTCATAGTGCTAAGCAGCGATTCGTAGCCCAGCAAAGGGCCGTGATAATCAGCGATCTGCTGCGGGGTGGTGCTGCCTAGCACTGGCAGCACAGGCTCAAAACCCAGTGCCTCGCGGATTCCCTGCACGACGGAAAGATCGACACTCGCCAGCTGAGCTATCTCCTGGTCACTCACAAAACCAAAGAGCGGCTTGTAGGGCCGCAATTCATGGCTCAACGGCAGCGCTTGCTTGCGTGGGGCAGGGCGAAACACAGGCAAGATTCCCAACGACTCGCGATAGGCTTTGACGCTCTTGCTGCTGACACCACACTGGGCGGCAATGGCGCTGTCGGTGGTGTAGCCCAATAGGTGCTTATAGGGTTCGATCTGCTGGCCGACTGACCAAGGCGCGATTCCCAGCTGCTCACGGCGTCGGCGGATCCGGTGCGGAGTGGTGCCGATCAAGCGGGCCAGCTCCACATCCTTGAGCTGGCCTAGCTTGCAGTCGTACAGCTCCCAATCAACTGTCAATTACCGGCCTCCTTTCAGCACGCGCACGGATCAAAGGAAGAAAGAGCCAACCAATACACCGAGGATGAATAGCAGGGTGCCGGATGCCCCGCGACGTGGTTCCACCGCCTGCAGCGCCTTTCGGCGCAGTTCGCGCCGGCGATCTTTAACGGCCTGACGCTCGGCGGCGATCCGGGCGGCTTGTTGGGCCTCCCGCTGCTCCACCCGGTACTGCTGCCATCCGACCTGTACAACTCGTGCAATGGCTTTGCCCAATTCGCCCACGATAAACGCAGAGAACAGCCAAAAGACCAAGCCAAGGCCCCACACCATGATCGATTGATATCCGCCGATCAGCCATGAAAGCGGCCCCCCAGACAGTTCGCTAGCAGGGGCCTTTGGCGGCAATCCAGACATTTCGCGCATCGACTGAGTGACAAACTCGTACACCGGAGAAATTGGGTTGCCAATGTCGCCCATGATGAACCGTACCGCCTGCCAGCCCACTGCCAACATAGCAACCAAACTGGCCGCGTTAACGAGCTTTGCCGCTGATGTTCTTTCCATAGTTTTTACTCTTGCTTAGGGGTGTCGAATTGGTGGAAACGCGGGGATATTCATGCCTCGCGGATCCGCGCTGGCATCCCATGACCACCAACCCGTAGGTCCATAGTGCTGGGTGTAGTAAGCACATTTTGCCTGTTTGCGTGCCAGGTACTTCGGATCCTGACGGCCATAGACTTCCATCGGCAGCTCTCTGCCGGCCCCTACGTCCATCAGCCAGAAATCGGGAAATACCTGCTCTTGCCCAGCATCGAAGCGCATCGGCTTGATGAACCGCCGTCCTTGCTCGCGCAACAGCGCCTCGATCTTGGCCTCATAGCCGGATTCAACGGGTATCCATTCCTCACTGACGACCATCAGCGCGACGTTGAGCGCCTGAGCTTTGCCGGGCGCGGTGGGTTGATCCGTCTGGACGATGGCGACTACGCGGCGTCCTTCCCGCCACCCGCGCAACTCAGCTGCGTAACTCCTGGCGATGCGCTGCCAGGTGTCCTTATCCGTAAACAGCCGCGGTACTCCGTGGTAGCCGGTGATGGTGATGTAGCGGCTCATAGTCTGCTCGCGTTCTTCCGAGTACGCGGCAAGCGGAGCGATGACGATTAGGCGACGGTTGTTCCTGATTGCGCTGGCCACCTTCTGACTGTTGGCGTTGGCCTGCTGGCCATCCGCTGAACTTGAAGCGATCACCAGTGCATCACCGATGCGCATACGCGAAGCGAGCATGCGGTCGGCAGCTTGCTGGAGGCGGCTGTGAATCAGGCCGAGGCTACGCTTGCCCGCCATGCCAGGCATCCACTGATTGAGCCCGGCCTCGCTCCAGAGCAAGTGCAACAGGCCACCCAATGTCATGGCCGGCTTCGTTGGCTTGCCACCCGAAGGGGTAGGGGAGGTGCCCTCCATCGGCTGAACGTCTGCAGGATCCTTCTTGCGCAGCGACAGGGTGAGCTTGACCTTGAGGTCACCGTCCTTGGTTTCTTCGACCACGCCTTTGCTGTAGCCGCCTAATCCCGACTTGTCGGGGTCGGGCGAGTAGTACAGGCAATCCAGGGCATGCTCGGCGCCGGTATGGGGATAGCGCGAGAGGTGGAACGAATCACTGTCCGACCTGTGCCGTACGGCCAAGCGTCGAGTGCCCTTTCCCGGGCACAGGCAGCGGACCAGGCCTACGCGGTGAGCCTTCTGCAGCACACCTTTCCACTGCACCGCATATCCCGGCTGGGTCTGATAGGCCTCGGAATACTGGTTAACGTTCTCCCCAAACCCGATGCTTACCGCATACCGTTGATCAGCCATAGCTGCTTCCTCCGTGTCGCTGTGAAATCTCCTGCGCTCGATGTACAATAAGCGCGTGGCTTTTTGCTCCTTCGCAAAAACCTAGAAACCCGCAAGCATTGCCGTGCTGCGGGTTTCGTCTTTCTGGGGTCCAGTCAAGCTTTGAAGCCGCCCAGCTCGATAACAGGCGAAGCCTGGGTAATATCGATCTGCATGGTGCTGCCATCTGCTTTGCGGAACTCCATGTTCATCGGCGGCGCCTCCGCTACGTCCTGCAGCCGGGCCACGCAGCGCTTGTTCAACAGCTCGAAAAGCCATTCAGCGTCATTGACCGCGTCCACTGGATCACGCGGCAATGCCTGCTGCAGACTGTGCTTAAACCAGTGGGAGGCAGTGGGATCAGCCAATGCGGCCGCAATCTCGCCATCTGCTTCACTGGCCACCAGCGCCTGGTCGACCGGCTTGGTAGTGGCCTGGATCGCCAGCTGATCAATGGCCCGCAGCTCCTGAATGGTCGCCTCGTCCAGACCGCTGTTGAAGTGGACCAGTTGAGTGAGCCCAGTCAATTGCCACCACGCCGACGAAACCCCCTCGTTCCGGTCCGCGCCGATAGGCAACGCTAACGCGCCGGTCAACTCGACCAGGTGCTGCTTGGCGGAATCGATAAGAGCTTGCTGCAGTCGCGCATAGCGTTCATCCGACATATTCAGTCTCTCCTGCCACCTGAACCGGCTTCGCCTCCAGAGCCTCGATCACAGTGCAATGATCGAGGGACATAGCCCCTGAAAGGCCGTCGACAAAGATCACAGCCTGTCCACACATGACCCACGCCTTACCTCGCGTTTCGGCGCGGTGTGTTTCCCCTTGGCCGATCAATTCTTCGTAGCTGACCAAGGCACCGTGTGGGTAGTCGGTGTTCCAGTCGTGGCACTGGGCCTTTGCGTGTAGCTCTTGTTCTTCAAAGCTCATGTTTGTGGGCTTAGGCATTTAGGCTTTCCCTGCGAGTTAGGTGAATTGAATGAAAAAATATCCCGCTTCGGCACCTTGCTGTGCTTTACGGGCCTGTTTATCCAGAATGAGGTGGCCAAGACCGTTCTCAAAGATGCCCTCGTAACGCGGTCCTATGCCCTCAAGCTCAAAGCTATTGAGCTGCAGCAGCCACGTATAACGGAAACTTGGCTCGTAAATAGGATCCTGTAAGAACGCAGGACGCCCCGACAATTTGCTGATCTCTAGGCCGAAATCGTCATCCTCCAAATCTGCATCTTCTTCTTCCTCGGTAAATTCCTCCTTGCGGATGAATGTGCGGTCGAGAATGAAAGCCGACTCCGGTGGGGACAACTCCTGGTCAGTGAGACCGTGCAGGAGCACTCTTGAATAGCCGCTCTCCCGTGCGGCTTGCAGCTCTGACTGCTGATGGACCGTGTACCGGCGCATGGTCGATAAATTGAAACCGTTCGCCTTGCGGTTAGGGGCAATGAACACTGTCATGGCCATGCCTGGGGGCAAGAATCGTACGGGCAACAATGCTTCGGTGAGCGTGCAGAGCGGGGTGAGGGGGATTTGCGTGTCCGGTATTACCGGCCAAAGCGCCGGATCATTCATCCGCACGCTGCCGCCGAATTGCCCTATTCCAAGATCCTCACTACTGGTTGTGATTTTCCACATATGCCCTCCTTGGGACTTCTGCGTCAATTACCGTGAGGAATGGACGGCATATCCGGCAACATTCCTTCCAGCGCCTCTTGCGCGGGCGGATCCATACCTGGTCCTGCAGGTAGCTGGATATCGCCGTCTTCCAATGTCGGCAGTTGCTTGAGCTTGGCATCGCCCAAATCGGCCTGGTCCTCGGTCGATACCAGTACCCGAGCGTTGAACAGGGCGTACTGCAGATTGTCGCGTTTGTCCGCCCATGCAATGCGGCTGTTCACCACATAGGCAAGGGTCCCGCCACGCTGCCCACCGACACTGATGGTCTGGATCCAGTTGTGTTGCGTCAGAATGGCGATAGCGCGTTTTGTGGTTGCAACGGAAGTCTTCATCAACTTGGCCAGCGTGGCTTGGCTGATAATCAGCGCACCTTGCTTGTCCATGTGTTGCACTAGGATGTGCATCAATTGGGCAGCTCGCGGAGCCTGTGCGGTGAGCGCGGCCCATTGCTCATGCCCGGCCCGTTCAGTCTGAACCCACGTTCCGCGCTGAGCCGGCTGCGCATAAGCGCGGATCTCGTTATTGTCACTGGCCATTGAGCCTCCTTCGGTGTCATTGCGTGATCGATATCGTGCAGATTTGTTAGATATCGTTCAAGGTGACACATACCCTAGCTCATTTGGTGAGCTATGGGTAGTGCATCCTTGCACGTTATCTCTCAAGTTTTGTGCGATAACTCTCACGCATGAGCTAGGGTTAGCTCATGGAGGGGGGTAGCTCATAGGGTGAGCTAACCTAGCTCACGGATGATGAGCTAGGGGTAGGTCATAGATAGTGAGCGATGGTCGCTCACGGATCATGATCTGAGGTTGGTGCACAATGTGAGCGGGGTAGTGGCCTGGAGGCCGCGAAATACAAGGGTCGGCAAGTCCTGGTTCTTATGATCTCTAATTCCCCGCTACATTTGCGTTGGCTGTTAGGCCCTCAAAGTCGCCTGCCGGCGGCGGCCAGCCGTGAATGGGTGACAGACTCCGGCTGCGCCTGCGCTAGTCACCCATTCCCGCCCGGCTCGACAGATAGCTCATCGCGAATACGCATCACGGTTGTGGTTGAACAGTTCGCATGCCTGGCAGTGGCGCGGATCCCAAGGTTCGCCCCCAGTAGCTCACGCACCCGCTTTCGCAGTTCCTCGTCCACTGGCCTGCCCTTGTACACACCAGCTGCTTTCGCTTTGACGATGCCCTGGCTCTGCCGCTCCCGACGCTGCTGATAATCCTTGCGGGCAATTGCCGCCATCATATCGATCATCATGTAGTTGATGGCCGACAGCATCCGGTCGGTGAATTCATCGTTGGTGGGCAAGGTCATGCCCTGATGACTGGTAGGCAGATCGATAGCGACGATACGCAGGCCTCGCTGATCAATCGCGCCCTTGAGTTCCCGCCAATCCTGATCACCCATGCGCGATAGTCGATCAATACTCTCCACCAGCAACACATCGCCTCGCTTGGCGTCATTCAGCAAGCGGATGAGTTCGGGCCGGTTGGCGTGCGAACCGCTGGCGTTCTCCATGTAGCTGGCGGCGATGGCCAGGCCGAAGCTCGTAACGAAGGTTTCCAGTTGGTCGCGGGCGCGGCTGGCATCTTGATCGTCAGTTGAAGCCCGCAGGTAAGCCCGGATGAACATTACGATTCCATCTGGTTGTTGAACCACTTCAACCGACGCAATACAGGCGGTAGGAAGTCGCGTGCCAGCAAGTAGCAGAAGCCAATGATCATGAACATCACATACTGATTCCGTAGCGACTGGCCAGCTTCCTGTGCTGCAGCGTCGACAGCTACCTCTTCAACTTTCCAGGTAGCGCAGGCGGAAAGCTGAGGAATTTCCCCAGTGGCTGGTTTGCTCTCGTAACAACGCTTTGTGAGCAAGTGCCCTTCTTGGCTGGCCTGCCCGAGCTGCTGCGCCTCGTATTGCATATCGGTGATCCACCGGGCCGCACCTGTGAATGAGAAACCTGATCCCAACGCTAGAAGTAGGAAAATCCCAACCGCTGGGTAAACAACCAGCATCGAGAACAGACGGTTGAGAATTTTGAGGGTGGAGGTTTGTAACTCGACCATAGGTTGCTCCTGATCTGAATGGTGGGACCACCTGATGACCCACCGTATCAGTTTGGGTGTATTCAACTAACTGTATCAGTATGGGCGTTTTTTATATCAGGTGGCTGAGTATCCCGCCCAATGCGCACACGTAACATTTCAGGTATACCCATTTGTGACAGACGCCTGCCCGGTCCCCGAAGTGACGAATTCAAATCAACGCATTAGTGCAGGTTCCCCATTACCGCTGTAGTTGGGGTTTCAATTCGTCACTCCAGGGACCGGCGCGGAACAAATTCGTCACTCCAGGGACCGGTGCGACTGATCAGCCCTGCAGCTTGGAAAATTCCCGGTACAACCGCGCCAGTACAGGTTGGGCGGCTTCCAGTTCATCCAGCTCCGCCGAGGTGACTTTGCGGTGTTCAAGCGCACGGATAACAGGTTCGGACAGCTTCTTGGCTTCGTCCTCGCCGTGATCCTTCACCAGCTGGTCATAGCCGCCTGGGTAGCGGCCCATATCGCCAGCCTGATGAAGGTCAAACAGGGCCTGGTCATCCTCTTGATGGGCTTGCTTCAACTTCGCCGTCCAGTGCTTCCGGTCGTGTGGCTCAGGGCCAAAGGTTTCCAGCAGCCTGATATCGGCAAGCGTCCGTAGCGAACGGTTGATCCCCGCCAAGCTTTCCTGCAGTGGCTGCAGAAGCTGGGCGAGGTCTTTGTCGGTTGAGGTTGTCATGGGTCAACGTCCTTGGTGGTCATGGAATGGGTCTGCCAGTACCGCAGCCGCTCGGCGTCGGCCTCCAGCACGAAGCGATCGATCATTTCGGCTGGTGCGCAGATCTGCGCGCACCGCCAGCCCTCCGGGGTCTGTGTCAGGTAGCTGGAATAGATCTTGTCGCGTATAGCCAAGGCGCGCTGCTTGGTAAGACCGTGCGCATTGGCGACCGCGACAAGGCCCTTGCCTTCGACCAGGATCTCGAAGGCTACGTCGAGGCTGCGTGAGTGCATTTTCGACTTGGTGCGGATCCGCTCGAATTCCTCTCGCGGTATCCGCAGGTCCTGGTCAGGATGCCGGGCGGTCATTCAGGGCTTTTCCAGTGCTCGGCCAGCTGCGCACGGGCTTTCTCCAACTCGGCTTTGAGGTAGGTGTTTTCCGAGGTGAGCGTTTCAACCTGTGCCGACAGCACAGTGTTGGCCTCGCGCAGTTTTCCCAACTGATCATCGAGCAGGGTTTGCTGGGTCGAGTTCGTCGGAGCGCCTTTGTCCGATCCTTTCTTGGATCCACCGTTATGAACGCGGAGGGCTTTGGTGTTGCGCAATGTGGTGCGGACCTCCTGGCGGAGGTTCAGATCTTCATTGCCCTCAGCGCGCTCCAGTAGATCTGCAGCGGCTTGCGGATCCAGTTTGTCGAGGCGGCTGATATCGTTGACCGTCGAGATATCCGCAGTGATGCCACGGGCGACTGCTTCACGGCCTGCGCCATCTTTGGTGACGTTGACCAGGTAGGCGAGTCGTTCAGCTACCCAGTTGAGGCCTTTCGACCATTCCTCTGCAACCTTCTCCAACGTGCCCAACCGCTCCTTGTCTTCCTGCAAGGCCAGGGCAAGCTCCAGCTGGGTCAGGTTTTCGCTATGAACGTTCTCAGAACGCTGAATGCGCTTGGCCTGTGCATCTGTTAGATCTTTAACGGTTGCCTCGACCAAAACACCGGCGATGATGCAAGCTCGGTAGCGACGTTCGCCGGCAACCATCAGGTATTTGAAACCAGACTCAGGGTTAGGGTGTGGTCGCAATACGCAGGGTTCGATCTGGCCGTTTGCCAGAATGTCATCGGCCAGCTCCCGAAGCGATTCCTCAGAAAAACCAGGGTTATCTTGGCTCCGAATCTGCTTCACGCACTGGATTTCACCAGGGCTGATCTTTTCAATGAGCCCGCCCTCATTGGCAGGGCGCTTCTGAAAATCGGACAGTTTCTTGGCGGTGGTGGCGAGTGCCCGCCCAAATGAGTTTTTCTTCTCCGTCATGGCTTAATCCTCATCCGAAAAGACCTTGCTGAGTACAGCCGCGCAGGCCCGTTTCATTTCCTTACCCGCATCCCGCTGACTCCCGCTGCGAGCTTTACGCCACACAGGATTGCCTGCTGCCAGAGATTTGTTGATGCAGGGGCGGTGGGTGATTTGTTCGTTGAACATGGCGTCGCCGTGTTCCTCGCGAAGGCTCGGCAGGATTTCCAGTTCTTCGGTTGAGCGGCTATTGATCAGGTTTGGCAGGAAACCGAGAAACCGCAGATCAGGGTTGTATTGATCCTGCACGGTTTCGATGGTGGCCATCAGCTTAGGCATGCGCGCGAGGGTGAAGGCACTGATGTTGAAGGGCGTTACAACCGAATCTGATGCAGCCAGGGCGGCGATCATGCGGCGCTGCAGGTTGGGCGGCGTATCGATCAAGCAAAGGTCGAACTCGTCATTGAAGCGGTCCAGAGCCTTTGCAAGGTTGGTCACAACGTCCAGTTCCATATCGTCCACATCCAGCAGCGCTACGTCGGCCTCGATCAGCCAGATGTTGGGCGCTACCTGGCGCGGCACGAAGCCGGCGTGTTCATCAGTGAACAGCTGACTGGCCATGAGGTAGGGCGTATCGTCGCCATCCTCGATGGGGGGGAAGAATTGCGACAGGTCGCTTTCGTCCAGGTCAAGGACTAGCACCCGTTTACCTTGCTCGGCTGCATAGCAGGCCAGGTGGGCTTCCAAGGTGGTTTTGCCCACGCCACCCTTTTGGTTCGCAACGGCTGTGCGTTTCATGGTGACCTTCCTGTTGTCTCCAATGGAGCGGTTGGTTGAATGTGGAATCATGCTTACATCAGTAAACCCCACAGTCAACCCCTAAAAAGGGTTTACTAGAAATTCTCGCATGCGGGAATTGATTTGGCTCACAGGATCCGCTTGGAAATTTCTCGCACGCGAGAATCCCTGTCCTTGGCTTGCTACACTGCGCACCACGTCATCATGTGTCGTGCGGGCTGGTTTCCTTGCGCATCGTCCCTGTTGGCCAGGGCGGGCAGCAGGGGCGGCTCCCGGCTGCTCGCCCGCATCCCTTCTAAATCGCGGGCTCCGACCGCTTGTCGGGCAATTTGAGCAAACGTCCTTTTCTGCTGTCTTCTGCGCGTGGTGTATCGCCACTGACACACCTTGTTACCCGGCACGGAGCCGGCGACCTAAGCATTGCAGATGCAGAAATATGGATATTTCCCTTTCAAATCAAAGTGTTAATCAAATCACACCCTTACCAGGCATCAGCCAGGGGCTTGGCCGTTCGTCGCCGAATGTGATGGATCCGATATTTCTGGAAATGAAACCTTGATTTCGTGAAATGAAAAGCCTATCTTAAATCACGAAACACGGATTTCATGGATCAAAACTCGAAAGAGGGAAGAAATGCGAGGTGGGATCTAGAACAAAATCGAGTAGGACTCCAGTATCGCCCCTGTATTTAGCCAAGAGCTGCCCAGGGGAAGAGATGCAGAGCCTAGAAAAGAAAGATCTGGCGGTCTTCGCCGTCGCCCAGCCGGATTACCGGGTGTTTCTAAATGAACGCCAGGAAAGCGACGGTCGAAGATGGGAATTAATCATTGAGAGTCCATCGACTGGACAACGCTTCACCGTAGTAACCTCGTTAGGGAAAACCAGATTATTCAAGAATGCCGATACTGCTATCGACTTCATAAAGGATACCTGCCCTAACAATCCTAATAAGGCAATAACCGTAACGTACGGGGGTCCCCCGTCATGATCAAAGAGGCAATGGTATGCAACTCTCTGCTCGCAACTCTGGACAAAACGTAGGTACTAACGACAAACAAACCTGGCGCACTTGGCTCAAGGACAAAGCCAACGCAACTCTGAAACAAGTTCTCTCGCAAAAGACTCCATCGCACAAAGCAATGATGCGCGATGACTGGATGGCCAAGGCCACCAAATTCGCAGTGTTGGGGTCGTTCATTTCCTTCGCAATTCTCCCTGAAATCGCCAACGCGGCAATGGATTTCAGCGGCCTGAAAAACCTGGCCAAGGACGTCGTGTCCTTCCTCATCTTCGATATCGGCTACTACCTGGGCATCGCAGCCATCGCATTCTGCGGCTTCCAGGCCAAGTCGGGCCGTATGTCGTGGGGGCAATTCGGCTGGGCCGTCGCTGGTGTGTTCCTGGTGTTCTTCTCGCCCAACCTGGTCGATACCATCAAAACCGGTGCGCAAACCGCACTGAAGTGAGGTAAGCGATGGCCGAGTACGACGACCTTGAAGAAGGTGAAGTGCTCGTATTGGCAATGGCCCGACCTTCAATGGTCGGACCATTCACACTGTCGAGCATTCTTATAAGTCTGATAGCACCTGTGCTGTTAGCACTGTTGATTCGATCACTGTACCCGTTGGGGCTTATCCCAGTGTTGTTTGTCATTTCGTATTGGATATGCAGTAAAGACGTATATCTGTTCGGCGTGCTACAGGCAGCAAGTAATCTGAAAGCATCACGGTTACGCAAACTTTGGGGGTATCGCAGTTATGCGCCTCGTTGATAAAGCATTCAAGAAACTGACGCGAAACATGGATCTTTCGCTCGGTGTTCAGCATCCCGAGGCTGCGGCCTTGGATGATGATGAAATGCTGGTGAGCGCCATGGTGCCTTACGACGTTCATTACGATGACGAAACCGTTGTTACCAGCGAGGAAGCGCTGGTGCAGGTCATCAAGGTGGACGGCCTCTTGTTCGACTCGCTTTCAGCCGAGCAGATCAAGCGCTTCGAGCAGCAGCGCAACACCGTGTTCCGCACCATCGCAAGCAGTGACCTGACCGTTTACGTCACGTTCGTACGCCGCAAGGTGACCGACTTTCCAGACGGCATGGGTGGAACCTGGTTCTCCCAGCAGTTCAACAAGCGGCTGCGCGCCCGCTACGAAAGCCGTGGGTTCTACATCAACGATATCTACATTTCGCTGGTGAGAAGGCGTTTTCGCGCTGGCATGCCGGGCTTGATGGACCGCGCCATCGCGATGATGACCGGAACCGAGGCGACCAAGAACGAAGCCGAATCGCTCGATGCAATGGCTGATTCGCTTTACAAGGCATCCAACCTGGTGCTGCGTAGCCTGGCTGACTACGGCACGCGCCGTCTGCGTGTTCAACGTCTGCCTGAGCCGCGCATGGGCAGGATTGACCGTGAAACGGCGTTCGACGCGGTGAAACGCTTCCAGCTCCAATGGCACGATTTCAAGGCGAACGTGGGTGACCATGAGATCTATCCAGCCGACCTGGTACATGACTTCCTGGGTGAGGAATTCTGCGAACTGAGCAGCTTCTTCAACTACCTGATCAACCTTGAGGATCGAAAGGTGCCGGTGTCGGACCTGCTGATCCGCGAATCGCTGCCATACGCACGGCTGAATTTCCGTGTACTGGCCAATATGTGCGAGATCCGTGGCAGCACCGAGTCGAAAATCGGCGCGATGCTGAGCATGGGGGAGTGGCCTCGCCGTACGCCGTCGCGGATGCTCGACAAGTTCCTGCAGCAGCCGGTTGAGTTCATCATCACCCAGTCGTTCACGTTCCAGAACCGGATCGAGGCCGAGCAGGGGATGCTGGATGAAACCCGCCGCATGACCGTCGACGACAAGCACAACATTTCCGAGGACGACCAGAAGGAACTGAAACAAGGGATCAGCGACTTGCGCCGCGGCAATGCGGTCAATGGCGCGCATCACCTGACCATTTTCGTGCATGTGCCATCGCTGCCGATGACTACCGAGGCAAACCGGGAGATCAACCGCAAGCGCCTGGATCATGCGGTTGGTCTGGTGGAAGGTTGCTTCGTTGAAATGCTGGTCAAACCAGTACGTGAATGGTTCGCCCTGGAAACCTTCTTCTGGTCGCAACTGCCGGGCCAGAAAGAAGCGCTGATCGGTCGACGCGGCAAGATCAAGTCCAGCAACTTCGCCGGCTTTGCGTCCTTGCACAACTACGCCCGGGGCCGTCGTGACGGCAACCTGTGGGGGCCTGCGATCACCGCCTTTGAGACGGAGAGCTTCACGCAATACAACTTCAATTTCCACCGTGAAATGGAAGGCATGGTAGCGGGCCACTTGGGCATGGCGGCTGATACCGGCATGGGTAAAACCACGCTCTTGACGCTGCTGGTTTCCGAGGCAGACAAGGCTCTGCCGCTGGTGTTCTGGTTCGATAACCGCTTTGGGGCCAAGGTGTTCATGAAGGCTATGGGCGGCGTCCACACCACGCTCTCCCCGCACAGCAACATGCGCTGGAACCCGCTCAAGCTGCCCGATACGCCGGAAAACCGTGCGTACCTGGTGGACTGGCAAGTGCAGATGCGCGAGTGCTACGCCTCGACGCCGACCAGTGCCGAAGACATTACCCGCTTCAAGGCAGCAGTGGAGGAGAACTACGGTCTGCCGTTCGCTGATCGCCGTCTGCGCAATGTGGTCTGGACCTACGGCCAGGGGGATCTGGCCGACGTTATGGCCATCTGGCATGGCGCCAAAGGCGTTATCGGCGCGAATGCCGGTGTGTTCGACAATGCCGAGGATTCCATCGACTTTAGCCAGGCGCGGCACTACTGCTTTGAAATGATGGAACTGCTCAAGGGTGGCGAAGCCCGTCCTGAGCTGCCCGTCGTGATGAGCTACCCGCTGCATCGGATCGAGCAGGCTATGAATGGTCGCCCCTTCATTTTGGTGCTGGAAGAAGGCCAGAACCTGGTCAAGAACGAGTTTTGGCGCAAGAAGATCGACAACTTCATCATGCAGATCCGCCGTAAGAACGGCCTGATTATCTTCGTGACGCCCGATGCCAAGTATTTCCGCAGCGAAACGGACTCCATCGATAAGCAGACCGTCACCAAGATCTACCTGGCCAGCGACCAGGTGAAAGATGAAGACCATGAAAACCTGACGGTGGCCGAGCGGGAATGGCTGCGCAAGCTCAACCCGAAAGAACACAAGTTCCTGATCCGTCGTGGCCGGGAATCGGTGCGGGCCTGCTTTGATCTCTCGTCGGATAACCCTGATGAGGACCTGTCCGACTTTATCCCGGTCCTGTCCTCGAATGACGTTGGTGTCGCCCTGATGGATCAGATCATCGAGCGCCTTGGCACTGACGATCCAGCGGTCTGGGTGCCTGTGTTCATGCAGGAAGCCAAGGCCAAAAACACCCACAACTTGAAGGCGGTTCGATGATGACAACTATCAAGAAACTCGGTTTGGCGGTCGCTGTATCGATGGCTATCGCAGGTCAAACCCACGCATTCACTGGTGTACCCACTGGTGACGCGGGGACTTGGGCGGCCCTTGCCCAGAACCTTCGACAGCTCCAAGAGCAGTACAAAACGCTGAAAGACCAGTATGAGGCGCAGACCAACATTCTGAACAACCTGCAGGGTAGCTATGGCCGTGGCGCCATTGGCTTGAATGAATCCATCAACTCGGCATCGATCGTTCCAGGATCTTGGCAAGAAGTGGTGTCCCGCCAGAACTCGGGCGCCTACGGCAGCAAGCAGAGCTACTACGAGCAGTTGATCAACACCTTGCCGCAGGAGCTGTTTACCGCGCCTGACAGTAACCGTGCCAAGGACTACCAGCTCAGTTCCAACTCGGTTGTAGCTGCGCTGTCCGCAGGTGATGCGCTGTACAGCGAAGTACAGGTCCACCTGAACAACCTGGCCACGCTGTCCCAGCAAGTTGATCTGACTTCCAACGCCAAGGATGCAGCTGACCTGCAAAACCGCATCGCCACCGAAAACGGCATGTTGACCTCGGCCCAGTCGAAGCTGCAGGCCCTGAACATGAACCTGCAGGCGAACCTGGCCAACCAGGAAAACCAAGCGACGGCACAGAACGAACAATTCTTCCGCTGGAAAGACGAAAACTGATTCTCGCGTGCGAGAAAGGAGAAACCCTATGAAAGCGCTCTGGCTGATCCTCAAGGTGATCACCTTCCCAGCATGGGGGCCGCTCTGGCTGACCTACAAGCTCGGCAAGTTCCTGCTGGTCTTGGTGCTGGTGTCCGCCGCCTCGGGCTGCGTGACCAACAGCGGCGCCATCGACAAGTCGCCGTGCGCCTGTGAATTCACCCCATTCGTCATCCAGCACAAGGAGTCCCGCAATGCGTAAGTTCTTCACCCTGACCAACATCATCTGCGTGGGCGTGGCCGGCTTCGCGGTGGCGTCGATCATCTATGTCAACGTCACCAACATCAATTTCAGCTCCGCGCCGGATGACGAAGCGGCGCCGGTAGTCGAGGTGCAAACCGGCAACCCTTTGCTGAAAGCAACCAAGGACGATGTAGCCGGCTGGTTCCCTGGCACCTGCTTTGCCGAGATCTACATGCAAAACCCGTCGTACAACGGCGGTCTGGTCCAGGGCTGCATCGACAAAACCGCGCAGGAGATCAAGGCCCAAACCGGAGCTGCCTTGAGCGCTGAGGACTTCCGGTCGCCCGAAGTGATCTCCCACTTCAAGACCGTATACGGGGCCGGGAATCCATGGCGCAGCTGACGTTACAGGGCCTGGTTGGGGCGACTGACGAAGTTACCACTTCGTTCGTGAGTCAAGTTTTCCCCAACCTGGCCAGCATGGTCGAACCGCTGGTTTGGACTCTGGCGGTTGGCTACTGGGTCGCCTTGGGCCTGCAGATGTACAACGGCCATGTGGCGGTGAAGACTTGGGATATCGTCAAGCGGGCCATGTTGACCGCTTTGGTGTTCACCTGTCTGAACTGGTCGAAAGGCGGGACGATCCTGTACCAAGCCTGGGGTGGTTGGACCGAGGGTATCGCGGCAAAGATCATGAGTGGTGGCGTAAGTACCAACTCCATGCTCGATGCGCTGTATGTCGATATCGGTAAAGTTGCCAGCACGCTGATGAATGTGAGCTGGCGGCAAGCGGCGATGATCCTGATGGGAACCGGTTTGTTTGTACTGAACTGCATCCTGTTCATCGCAGCAGTCCTCAACATGCTGATCGCCAAGTTTGGCGCCGCGATCATCATGTCGATCATGCCGGTGCTGGTTGGCTTCATATTCTTTGACGCGGTACGACAGTGGGCAATGAACTGGTTTAGCAAGATGCTCAACTTCTCATTGATCTACATCCTTTCAATTGCGGTCGTTCGGTTCGGCTATTCCGTATTCGGTGACGCAATCAAGGAAGTTGCCGCAACGGCGACAATTACCGATGCGGCCCTTATTACTGCCCAGCAGTGGGGCCAGCTGGTGATTGTCGAGGGTGTAATGATCATCTGCATGCTGCAGGTGCGCGGTTGGGCTGCGGCCTTGTCATCCGGTGCGACTGTAGGCGGATCCTCGCTGGTACTGATGGCGCTGCGTTCGATTGGAGTACGTCGATAATGGACAAAGATTTCAACAAGACTGAGAAAGCACGCCGCAAGCGTGAAGTCGAAGGCAACAAAACTCGCCAGGAGCGCAACCGCTCGCTGTTCTTCCAGGGGGTTCAGGCTGCTGTAATCCTCGGTCTTGGCTTCGCAGTGGCCAGCCTGGCCAACTCGAAGACCTACATCCCGGTCGTGACGGTGCTGGGGGTAGACGGGGAGGTGCTGAAACAGCGAGTCATCACCAACGATAACGTCGACCAGGAGCAGGCGATCATCGAAAACGTCATGTTCGACATGATCCGCGCCTGCGAGACGTTTGACCCCAAGCGTAAACAGCAGCTGTCTGATACTTGCCACACCTATCAGACCCAACAAGTTGCACGGGAGTATGAAGAACTTATCAGCCCGGAAAACTTGCAGAACCCCTATGTAACGCTTGGCGAAAATGACTGGATTGAAGCCCAGCCATACCGGATGAACAAAGTTGGCGATGAATATCAAGTCGCGTTCAAAGCGATTACGCACAAGTGGGGTGACAAGGAACCTACCGAGCGCCGTTATCTCTCGACGGTCAAGGTAGCCCATACCTTGGTGCCCCGCGCTCTCGGGGAACGATGGGAAAACCCCTTCGGTACTCTGTCGACTGTATATCGCAAAAGCGAAGAACTGAGCCGCCAGTAACTCGCTGAACAGACAAGGAAACTAACATGAAAAAACAGTTTGTTTTGCCGACCGCTATTGCCTTGAGTTTGTCGCTCTGTGCATTCAGCACGCATGCGGCAAAGTTGCCGAAGGCTCTTTCCAGTGATAATCGGGTCAAGCAAGTGCCCTATGATCCGAACCAAGTCTATGAGTTGGTTGGCACTTACGGCTATCAGACCTCCATCGAATTCGAAGCCGATGAAATGGTCAAGGTCGTGGCCCTGGGCGACACCATCGCCTGGCAGAGCATGCCCTTCCGCAACCGCGTTTTCCTCAAACCGGTTGAAGACAACGCCGACACCAACATGACGGTGATCACCTCCAAGCGTACCTACTACTTCCAGCTGAACAGCACCAAAGCCAAGTCGGGTCAGTCGTACCTGGTCCGGTTCGTCTACCCGAACGCACGCATCACCTCGTATAACCCCGAAGGTGAAACGCCTGCCGGCAGTGCCCCGGTCACCAGCTCGGGCACGCCGGCATCGCCAAACATCAACTACGGCTATGCGGGTGACAAGGAAGCCATCGGCCTGCAGGCGGTAATGGATGACGGCCAGTTCACCAAGTTCCTGATGAAGAAAGGCACGGATCTGCCGCAGTTCTACCGCGTGCTGCCCGATGGCACCGAGGCCATGGTCGATGCTCACCGGGAAGGTGAGTATTGGGTCGTCAAGCGCCTGGCCAGCATGTTCGTCGTGCGCAGCGGCAACGCTCATATCTGCGTCGAGAACCTGGCCAATCCCTACAAGCGCACCGTTACCCGTGGTGCCCGTGACGGCGGGGGGGCATAAGCATGGCCACTGAACCGACCCAACCTCAAGAAAAAACCCGCGACGAAGAACTGCGCGAGTGGAACGAATCCAACTCCATGCTCAAGGGCAAGGCGGGCAACAACAAGCGCAGCGGTATCGCGATTGCCATTGCCGCTGTGGTTGCGTGCGGCTTCGCCTACATGGTCACCCACGGCGATGACGAAGCAGAAAGCCAGGACACCTTGAAGAAGGAAGAACTGGTCGCGGCCAGTCCGCGCAAGGTGATGGATCCGCCCCCACGGCGCGAGGCGGCAAAAGTGGCACCTGTGAGCAACGAGCCAGGCGCGCCGGCTGACACGCCGCGTTCGGTCGTAGACCGTCAGCAGCAACAAGATGCCGGCATGAGCGATGAAGAACGCCGCCGCCAGCAGCTGGAAATGCAAGCCGAACTGGAGCGCCAGAAAATGCTGGCTGCGCGGCAACGGTCGGCCATTTTCGCCACCGCCAAGGATGAAGGGTTTGAGCAAGGTGCAGGGCAGGGCGACGACGGCCAGCAGGCCGGCAGCGATTCTCTGCTGGGCGGTGGTCGTGCTTCGCAAGGCCACATGAACGCCAACGATGCGTTCGCCGCCTCGACCTACAGCGACAGCGTACCGTTCACCGAGGCCCGCGTGATGAAGAACCTGCAGTACAAGGTGTTGCAGGGTGCGGTCATCGAAGCGACGTTGCAGCCACGCGCACAAAGCCAGCTGCCCGGCCAGATCTGCGCGTCGATTGCGCAGGACGTGTATGCCGCCGAAGGCCGGCGCGTGATGATCCCGTGGGGATCCTCGGTGTGTGGTAGCTATAACGCCAGCTTGATGCCTGGCCAAGAGCGTCTGTTCACCATCTGGAACTTCGTGCGCATCCCTCGCAGGGATGGACTGCCACCCATGGAAATTCCCCTCAACAGCGCAGGCACCGACCAGCTGGGGACCGCTGGCCAGGGTGGTGTGGTCGACAATCACTGGGCTCAGATTTTCGGTGTCGCGGCGGCGGTATCGATCATCGGTGCCGGTGCTTCCAACTCCGGCGTTTCCTCGGGCGATCAGGAAAATTCATCGTCGCGCTACCGCAGCGAAGTGCAGGAGGCTGCTGCCGATTCCGCCCAAAACATCCTGGGCCGCTACGCCAATATCCAACCGACCGTGACCGTGCCGCACGGCTCGCGTGTCGTGATCTACCTGCAGCGCGACCTGGACTTCTCCAAGGTCTTCACCAAGCAGGCCGAGCGCGCCGAAAGCGGCGGCGTCACCTTCATCAACTGAGGACGGGCTATGTCTGAGATTGCATCCTTTCGCCAAAAGCTGGGTCCGCTGGTTGGCCTGCTGGATGACCCGGAAGTGACGGAGATCGCTATCAATGGACCAGACAACGTATTTGCCGGCTACCGCAGTAGCCGGTTCATGCGCCCGGTTGCGGTTCAAGGTGTAACGCTCCCCCTGATCAAGTCGCTGGCCAGCCTGATTGCTGCCCACACCAGCCAGGAAGTAAGCGCCTATACGCCACTCCTGTCGGGGCGTATCCCAATCAATCTGGACGACAACGTGCCGGACAACCAGCGCGGTGACTACCGCGTCCAGATCGTCCTGGCCCCGGCTGTTGAGCAGGAAATCGGCGGTATCGTGGTTGTCCGTAAGCCAGGCCGGAAGCAAATCACCCTCGATCAATACGAAGCTTCCGGTGCCTTCGACTTCATCAACCAGCCGCGTGACCATGGCCAGTACAGCGATGATCACCTGGTTGAGCTGTTTCGGGCCAAGCGTTGGAAAGAGTTCTTCAAGGGCATCGTCAAAGCGCGCAAGAACATCATGGTTTGTGCCGGTACGAACGCCGGCAAGACAACATTCCTCAACGAGCTGTTGCAGCACGTGGAAAGCAACGAGCGGATCATCACCATCGAAGATACCCGCGAACTGCGCCCAGCCGGCAAAAATGTGGTGCACCTGCTCTATTCGCGAGGTAGTCAGGGCAAGGCCCGTGTCACGCCATTTGATCACCTGGAATCGATTCTTCGCCTGACCCCTGATCGGGCAATCATGGGCGAGCTGCGTGGCGGCGAGGCGTTCCCCTTCCTCGAACTGATGAACACCGGCCACAGCGGCACGATGAGTTCCATCCACGCCGACTCGCCGGATCTCATGTTCGACCGGCTGGCATCCATGGCATCGCGTGGCGGTGCCGATATGAGCAAAAACCAGCTGATCGAGTTCTCCCGGCATCTGATCGATGTCGTTATCCAGTGGGAATACGGCTTCGATGGCCGACGCATCATCACGGAGGTTCAATATGCGAAAGCTGCCTAAGTTCACCCTGGCGCTGCTGGCCAGTGTCTGCGCGTCTGCCATGGTCCATGCCGAGGATGCGCAGCCGGCCCGGTTTTCCGAACTCGCCGCCAAGTGCGCGCCGACCGTTCACCCGTCCACGCTCAAGGCGTTGATCGGCAACGAGTCGACCTTCAACCCTTACGCAATCGGCGTGGTTGGCACCCACCTGCAGCGGCAACCGCAGTCCTTGAGCGAAGCCATCGCCACTGCCGAGCAGTTGGAGCGCGACGGCAAGCGCTACGCAATGGGCCTTGGCCAGCTGTTGGTCACCAACATGCGAGCCCGTGGCCTGAGCTATGAGGACGTATTCGAGCCATGCCGCAACCTCCAGGCCATCAGCAATCTGCTGGTCGAGTATTACAAGCAGGCGCTTACCACCAGCAGCGACAAGCAAGAGGCATTGTTGAAGGCGTTTTCCATGTACTACAGCGGCAACGAGCTGCGCGGATTCCGCCCAGATCGGCCGGGTGAAATGTCGTACGTCGAGAAAGTGGTCCACCGGGCCCTGAACCCCACTGCCGAGGATCCCATTGTGCCGGCTGTAGAGGGTGCGGAAGGCGCTGAGCCGATTGCGGTGGTGGCGGCTAGCGCTCCCGCCCGAAAAGCGCCTCAGCGCGCTCGCAGGGCCTCTGAGCAGCAGGAAGGCCCATGGCTGACCTTCACTGACGACAATGGCCAGGCTGTCGCTACCGCGAAGACTGAGACGGCCAGCAAGCCGCAGATCCAGGTCCACCTCAATACCGATGCCGAGGCCGATGTTCCGAAGCGGGAATTCAAGCGTTTCGATCAGCCAGCGCCGCAACACTTTGAACAAGCCGAGGCGCAGCCTGTTGCGGAACAGCAGCAGGCCACCCCGTCATTTGTCCAGATCATCAACTGATTTCTCGCACGCGAGAAAAGGAGTTCTTATGCGCAAAGCCTTCTTGACTGTCTTCGCCGCACTAGCCTTCGCCGGCGTGGCACATGCGTCTGACCTGCCGCAGCCGCCGACTGACTACAGCTACGGCTCGAAAAGCGATTCCGATGCCTGTGGTGCCACCCTGTGCCTCCTTGGTATGACCCGTGATGGAGACTGCAACAAGTACGTCACCAAGTATTTCAGCATCATCCGTACCAAGCACGGCAAGTTCAGCCCGTCGCGGACTGCCGAGGCCCGTGGCGACTTTGTGGCGCAGTGCGTTGAAGACCAGAGCAGCGCCAAGTCGGCCAATGACAAGTGGGGGAGCGTGCAACGTGGCTTCTAAGTTCTCAGCCGTAGCATTGGCCATGGCAATTGCCATGGCTTCCCCTCTGTCGATGGCGAATCAGGCTCCGGCTCAACAGCCGGAGACTTCTGCCGCTCCTGTCGAAATCGAGGGCGCGCGCCGTATCGAAGTCGGCTTTTCCCCGGAGGGGTCAGCGCAAGACCTGGTGCTGCGCACCATTGGCGCGGCCAAAAGCTCGATCCGTCTGTCCGCTTACATGCTGACCAGCCCCGAAGTGACAAAAGCGCTGATCGCCGCCAAACAACGCGGCGTCGATGTAGCGGTGGTGGCCGATCACCAAGGCAACCTGCAAGGTGGCGCAGCCCGTGCGGGCAATCACGCGCTGACCCTACTGGCCCGCGCAGCCATCCCAACCCGTACCGTCAAGGCTTACGCCATCCACCATGACAAGTTCATGGTGATCGATGGCAAGGCCGTCGAAACCGGCAGCTACAACTACACCGCTGCAGCTGCCAGGAACAACAGTGAGAACGCTCTGGTTGTCTGGAATGACGCCGAACTCGCTGAACAGTACCTAGCCCACTGGCAGAGCCGGTGGGAGAAGGGCCAAGCATTCAAACCAAGCTACTGAGAGGGACACGCACATGGACAAGCAAACTGATCAGACCACCACTTACCAGCTGTTCCAAAAGGGCAGGGAACCGGAGACGTTCACCGACGCAAAGCAGGCGGGCGCAGCCTGGTTCAAGGCGGAGCTGTCCGATAAATCGGTGATGACCGTGCAGCAGGGCGGGCAAGCCGCCCGTGTGTTCGCGCAGGTGGGCAAGGAGGGCACGCAGTATTACAAGGATCTGCCGTTCGACAACATGCCAGGCGCCGCTGACTTCAAAGGCGCGTTCAAGGACGCCCTGGAGCTGCGCAAGGCTGAACAATCCGGCGCAGCCTCGGGTAAACCCGGTGAAGCGATGGCGATGGCCAAGCCGATGGATATGCCGGCTATCAAGGCCGCTGAGCAGGGCAAGACCTATGACGGCAAGATCGTCGCATTCCACCACAACCAGGTGATCCAGGCCGTGAGTGATGGCCAGAAAACCATCCATATTGCCCATGAGCGAGCCGCCTTGAGCAGCGCCAAGGCTGGCCTATTGCACCAGGGCAAGGATCTGTCGATTCGCTACCCGTTCTCGGGGGTTGGCATCGTGCAGGAACGCCAGCTGCAGCACGAACGCAAGACGCCGTCGCATCAACCCAAAGGGTTCGGGGGCAAGGGTTTCTAACGCTGAACCGTGACAAACCGCTGCCCCTCATCTGAGGGGCAGTTTCTTTCGCAGGAGGCAGTATGAATTACAGTTTCCAATACGCCTTGGAAGCCCGGTTCCACTGGATGCAAATGCGCTGCTTGCAAGCTATCGGTGGCTTTGAAACCGAGGCTGAGGAACATCGGCAACAGGCACTGCTGATGGCCATGGTCCTCGCGGATGCTGAGGTCTATCAGGCCTGCCTACCTCGCCGCTATGGCGAGCAGCCCCCCCTGTTGTTCGCTGATGCGCCTGAACTCTCAGAGCAGTACCTGAAAGAGTACGCGGTCGAATTGGCGAACTGGGAGGCCGAAGAAGCGGAGAGCGCCCGGAGAAATCGGCAGATCGAGCGCCAAGCCCATGCAAGGGAGTGCATCGCCCGCGAAGCTTGGCATGAGCTGGATATGCCAAGCCCCCGTGAAATGGTCGAAGCGCTTTTGCGTGGCGAATCGGTTGATGTTGAAAACCACTATCTGCACTACGACGCTGCGGATAACGTTACCTGGATGGACAATCCGTACGGTGTGCCGGGTGCTTTAGGGCAGCGGCCAACAGAGGTGATGGCGCGCAGCTTTTTATCGAGGGTCGCATTGGGCGGAATGTTTGGGCCAGAGCCGTGATAGTGAAAAAAATCAAAGGAGCCAGTAGGCTCCTTTTTTTTGCCCGAGGTTCAGCCATGACGCAGCACCAGGTCGATGACCTTCTTCGACCGTTCGAGCCGCTGCTAGGACATTGGTCAGATTCGCGGATCGCGGCAGCTGCTGGTGTAAGCCATGTGCAGGTGGCGGGCCGGCGCCGTCGTCTTGGCATCGAAAGCCACCTGCAGGCCTTCGACTCGATACTGGGGATGTTCACTGATGAGCATGTGGCCCAGCTTGCCGGCGTTGCGAAGCAGACCATTACGTCCAGGCGGTCGGCACTCGGAATACCCTCGCACCGAGAGCAACAGGGCAGGCCGCTTGAAGCATTCGACCCGCTTCTCGGCGTGCTGAGCGATGTTGCCATTGGCCAGCTCGCCGGCAGAAGTCCGAATGCGGTACTCAAGCGGCGGCGTAAGCTGGGAATCATGACCTACCGACCACGCTCAGATACGCCTCAGAAAAACCCCGCTGAGCGCGGGGTTGAATGATCAGATCCTGGCGTTGCCGCTGCTGGGGCCATCCAGTCCGGTGCGCTGCTTGCGCTCCAGAGCGCGCCCGTCCGCAACAGTCCGCGGCTGGATCGAATCGCGCCGTTGCCGCTCGCGTTCCTGCTGCAGTGACAACGCCGTTGTCTTGTCGTAGCGCTTGGCGATGGCTGCAGGCAAGCCTTTGATGGAGTCTGCGTAGACCCTGGCCTCATGCCTTGCACGACTGATCGCCACGTACCAAAGGTTCTGCGAAGTCGTGCGGCTTTTGGTGTTCAGCGAGATCATGACTCGATCATTGGTCAAGCCCTGAGCGCTGTGGACCGTTGCCGAATAGGCGTGCTCCAGGTGCAGCGGCTTGTTGGTCGGCAGGCTGACAGTCCGCTCCGGCTGACCATTGACCTCCTTGAGTGATGCCAACTGCACCACCCCACCCTCAATGCTGACAACGCGCATGCGGTCGCCGTTGGTGAGATCAAGCTTGGGGTCTTGCCGGTTGATTCGGATGAGATCGCCGACGGCGAGCTCCGGCTTTTCCAGCTTGTACACGCTGAGCTTGGTGGCCTGTCGCGGGTTGAACTCAAAGCGGTTACCGCTGCGGTCCTTGACCACCAGCACGTTGCCAGGCAGCGCCTGGTCGACCACGTACAATTCGCCCCTGACCAGCCCGGCGCGCTTATAGTCTTTCTCGGGCTGAATGATCATGCCTTGCTTGTAGCTGGGCGCGTACCGACGCTCCGCATCGGTCGAGTCCACCCGGTTCAGCGTCTCAAATTCCTTGCCCTTCCCGAACAGCCCGAGGGCCTGGCGGGCCATCGTGTTGATCTCCTTCCGGTCCTTGTTGGTGCCGGCAACGATCAGCACTTCCTTGCGCTGGTCGGGAGTGAGCGCCATGTAGTCACGCACAATGGCTTGATGGCGGTCGCTGGCCGTGCGCAATTCCTCAACGTGTTTCAGGTGGTCGAGCGACTTGGTGGGCTGGCCCTCGGCCGCGTGCTGCACAGCCCGTTTCAGTTCGGGATCCTTCTGCCGCTGGATCTCTTTGATGCGCGCCGTCTGCATGCCGCTTTGCTGCAATTGCGCAAACGGCTTGCCCGCTTCGATAGCCTCGGTTTGCTTGGTGTCGCCCAGCTGGATCAGGCGGGCACCAGATTGCTCGATCTCGCGCATGAGCCGTTCCATCTGCCGTGCGCCGACCACGCCGGCCTCATCGAGAATGACGATAGTCTTGGCATCCAGGCCCTTGTTTTTGGTGTGGAAGAAGCTGGCCAGCGTATGCGCATCCAAGCCCTCATTTTTCAGCGCTGTCACCTGGTTACCGTAGGGGGCCAGTGCTACCACGCGATAGCCAGTAATGTCCTGGGGATGGTTGGTGGCCATCGCGGCGTTTACCGAATCGATCAGTTTGACGGCGCGGTCCACGGAATAGGTTTTCCCGGTACCGGCATCACCTTGGATACCTACAAACCGGTTGTTGGTGCTGACGATCACTTCAACGGCCTGGAATTGGCCAGGGGACAGCGTGGAGCCTTCCAGCGCCTTGGCCACCTGCTCTTTGGTCATCAGCGGTGTGACCTGGCCACGCCCCGTCCTCTCGATTGCCAGGATGGCTTTCTCGCGCTTCAACGCCTTTTGGGTGGTATAGCGCTTTTCAGCGGGTTCCAAAGAGCCGCGCTTGATTGCCTTGTCGACATACTGGCGCGCTTCTTTCTCGCTCCAGCCTTTCAGTTCCTGCAGGTGCGCACGCCACCCTGCAGGCGATAGTACCGGCGAGTCGAGATCACCGTTGGGCATGCGATAGGTTGGCGGTGACTCGATCAGCGTTCCCTGTTTGACCAGGCGCCTGATTTCGTCGTTGACCTGATCCGGTGTCGCGAGGCCGACAGCACGGCGCAAGGCGACGGTGCGAAGGTCGTTTTCTCCCACGACCTGCTCACGTTCGGTCAAATGGTTGATGGCGTACTGAACGACGGCCTGGCCAGGTGTAATGCCTTCCGGCAGGCTGTATTCAGCTGGGCCACCATTTCGCGGCGCATATTCGCGGTTATCCAGATGGCTGCGAGCGCCAAAATCAATGCCCAATTCGCGGGCTTTGGTGACCCAGTATTCTTTGACCAGGTGTCGGTCGCGTTCGTCCTTGCGGGGCCGGGTGGCCATCGCAATGATCTGCTTTTCGAGCGGCGTGGCGTCGGCACGGGTTTTTCCGTCCTTGGCCAGCGCGTCCTCGATGACCTTTGACCGGCTGGAAAAGGCCTCAATCTGATCTCGCGATATGTGAGCCAGTTCGAAGTTGCCCTGGTTGTCCAAGACGCGGATCTCATACCCCAGCGCACGCAGCTCCTGGGCCAAGATGCCCTTATACATGGCATCGACCTGCGGCTGGATCTTGTAGATATCGTCGTTGCGCAAGGCTCGCCATTTGCCATCGGAGCGCCTGGTCATGTTCATGACCACGGCATGCGTGTGCATCTGCGGATCCTTGGCCCGGCTCATTTCATGACGAAACTTCCCGATGACCAGATTGCCGGAGCGCTCAAGCATGGTTTTCCCGTTCACCTTCAAGCGGGTTTGAGCCAGGCGCTCGACTTCCTCCATGCTCTTGGTAACGGCGCGGTCATGCGCGGCCATCACATCCTTGTCGCCGGCGATCAGCGCCTGCATGGAAACAGACTTCGGCGCGGAGAACGTGAGGTCCAGGCCCATACGCCGTGTGCCTGTTTCCTTGTCAAAGGTCTTGGCCATCCGTTCGCCGTTGGGCAGCTTGCCGTCGAAAAGGCGGGCCAGCTCCTTCTGGTCGATGGCACCTTCCAGGCCTAGCAGCTCGGCACCGATACCTTGCCACTCGCCTGGGGCCTCCTTGGCGTAGTAGTCATCGGCATTGGAGAAGTACCCCGCCGCCGCGTACTGGTTGTCACCCTTGATGAGCGTCACGTTGAACATCGTTTACCCCGTCAAGCAGCTTGGCCAATGACGATTGCCGGCGCCCGTTCCTTGTAATCGACGTAAGGCGTTTTGATCTTGGTGATGGGGAAGTCCTCGGCAAACTTGACGTAGGCTTCAAGGTCATTGAGGTTCGAGATCTCCGAATCCATCACGACCGGTTCAAGCTTGATTTCCTCGGCCCGCGTCATGCGCCCTGCGGTCCACGACTTACGGAAGCGCTTGACCTCTTGGTTGCCCAAGATCTCCTTGGCCATATCGGCGTTCTTGGCGTTTGCCGCTGCCAGGATGACGTAGTTACGGAAGCACGAAAGCAGGGTTTCGGCATCGTCGCGGCCATAGCTGGCGTTGAGCTGGGACCAGTCCTGCAGGCTGCCGACCATGCGCAGGCCGTGTTTCCGCCCCTTGGTCGCTGCAGGAACAAAGCTTTCCAGCTTGCCCAGCGACTGCAGTTCATCGAGGAACAGCCAGAGGCGCTTACCTGTCATCGGTTCGGAGCTGAGGATGGTTGCGCAGATGGTATCGATCCAGGTGGCCACCAGCGGGCGCATGGTGTCGCGCATGTCTTCCCGCCAAGTGATAAACAGGTTGCCGGCATCGGGATCATTTACCCAGCGATAGATGGAAAAGTCGCCTTTGCCCATGTAGCGAAGGGGCCGGATGTACTTGTTCATCATGAACTGGATGCTGGCGATGGCCTTTTCCGCGTTATCGCGGAAGTAGCCTTCGGAGTCGGTGTTGGCCAGGAATGCGCGGATGGTGTCGCCGTCTTCACGAACCAGCAGGTTCACCAGCGTGTCCTGGTTGGCGTTGCCTGTTTCCATCAGCTTGCGCATGGTGTCGGACAGCACGTCCCTTGCGTACGCGCACCACTGCTCATCGCTGGGGTCCACCTGTGGCGGAATAATCGACTTGGCCATCCGGTTGAAATCGTGGACGCCACGGATCTCGTTGAAGATCGTCCAGCCTGCGGATCGAGCGTCAAAGGGATTGAGGATGTAATCGCCTTTGAAACTGAATTTCGAGTAAAACGTACCGTTCGGGTCGACCACCGCCATGCGGTCGTTACGCCGGAGTGCCGAGGCGATCATGCCTTCCATCGTCACGGACTTACCGGCGCCGATGGATGCACAGATCATGGTGTTGCGGTCTTCCAGATGCAGTGGCATGGGCAGCTTGCCGATCATGATTGGCTCGGCCTTTTCCTGCCCTTTTTTGCGGCGTTCACGGTTGGTCTTGGCATTGCGGGCACTTACTTTCCGTTCCACGAAATGCCAATTACGGATCCGCGAGCCACGCAGCCATTGCTGGAAACGTTCACCTCGGAACCCGTCGTCGCAATACTCGTACAGGTAGTAGCAGAGCCCTGCAGCCGCGACGGACGCAGCGATGGTCATGCCCAGCACCATCGGTTCCTGCCAACCGTTGTGCAGAGTCTCTTTGAATGCTGCCGGGAAAGGAGCCAGCGGCAGCTGGGCCAATTGTGTGCCGGCCAACCAGCCAGCGATCGGTAAACCAAAGCCCGCCGTCATGGCGGCTGAATCAACCTCTTGTTTGTGCATCAGTCCTCTCCTGATAGACGCTCAATGTCCTCGGCCAGGTCGGGTAACAGGGTCGCAAGCGCATCCTCGTTGCTGATCAACTGCTGCAGGTCTGCACGCAGCTTGTTGATCGTCCCCTTCGTCGTCCCTTGCTGCAGCAGATAGACCGTGATGGCCTGAATGGTTCTGCTCCTGGCTTGTTCCTGGGTGATGTTTTCCAGCAAGCCAAGCAAGCGCTGCTGCTCGGCCCAACTGTCCATATCTACCTGCCTACCCCCTTTGTCCGGGGTTAAAACCCGGTCGCGGATATAGCTCGACAGGTGCTTGTAGCCTGCCAGCGCGGCGGCTTCTTCGACCCTGGCCAGCTGCTCCGTGTTGAAGCGGATGGGTACTGTTTTGCCCACGTTGTTCCCTCAAATTCCCCTGGAAAAATGGTGTCTCACATGACCCAAGGTAACGCAGATTCCTTGTAATGCAAATGTATTACACGTAATGCTTGATTTCAAAGGTCTATACAGCTACTTTGTAATACAAGCGTATCACATCATAAATGAACGCAATACCCCGCAAGCTCAGGCGCAGCGCGGCTTCCACCTCCCGCCAGGGAGGTGCGTGTTGTGTATTGAGATTTTGACCCTGTTAAGGGTCGAAATTGATGCTCTTGTTAAGGGCGTTTTTAGTGCCTAGGCCGAAGGCCGTAGCGAGCGGAGGACAAGGGTAGGCAGAAAGGGTGCTGTATGGCTGTAGATTGAGTGCAGGAAGGGTTTAGCTTGACTACAGGTAGGGGGTGAGTAGGATGCAGGGTAAATGCAATGTAGGTGCAGGTAGGGTGCAAAATGGCAGGCAAGGATATTGAGAAGGCACTGATGGCGGTTGAGCCAGTGACAAAGGCAGCGAAAATACGCCAGGTCATGCCAGTGATCGAGAAGCAGCTGAGGGCAGGTGTACGGCGCCAAGCGATTCTGGATGTGCTCAAGGAGCAAGGCATCGAGGTGAGCATGGATACGCTCAAGAGCTACCTGTATCGATACCGAAAGGCCCAACGCGGTAAGCAGGCTACGACAGCCAACCCAGCACCGGTACCGCAACACATTGACGAACCAGCGCGGCAGATCGAGCCGGAAATAGAAGGAGGTGTATCGTACGATACAGAACCGAGCCATGACGCGGACGAACGGCCCCATGTGGGGCCGGCTGAGTTGAGCAGGCTCATGAATCCCGGGGACGATCAAAACGCCTCGGACTTGGATCGATATGAAAGCGCAGCGCGCAGCAGAAGGAAACGCACATGAGAACCGTCACTGTGAATTTCACCGGCAACTCCGGTAAAACCACACTCTCCGATAACCTGCTCTGGCCCCGTATCGGTGGCCTGCGGTTTGCCATTGAAACCATCAACGCCGGCGCGTCGGACACCGCCGCCGAAATTGAACGCCTCAAGGGCAAACAGTTTGGCGAACTGTCCGAGGTCCTGCTGACCGAGGACAAGGTAGTGGTCGACGTTGGCGCATCCAACGTTGAAGACTTCTTCAAGTTCATGGGCCAGTACGACGGCTCCCACGAAGATATCGATTACTTCCTGGTGCCGGCAGTACCGGAGAAAAAGCAGCAGGTCGATACCATCAACACCATCAAGACCCTGGCCGCGCTCGGCGTGCCGGCCAAGAAGATCCTGGTCGTCTTCAACAAGGTCCAGATCGATGACGCCGACGATATCCCGCAGACGTTCGCGGCGCTGTTCGGGTTTCACGAAGTCGAGAAGAAATTCACCCTCAAGCGCGATGCTGTGGTGTACGCGAACGAAATTTTCGAGCGCCTGCGCCCGTTGAAAATGAACGTGACACAGGTACTGGAAGACACCACGGACTACCGGGCACAGCTGCGTGATGCCAAGGACGAAAGCGAAAAGGATCACGCCCTGCGCATGATCTCCGCGCAGCGGCTGGCCAAGTCGGCTGCGCGCAACCTTGACCAGGTGTACGCCACGCTGTTCGGCAAGGGGAAGTGAAGGATGGCCAAGGACCCGACCACGGCACGCGAAGCGATGGTCGCGCAAATGATGGAAGACTTTGATGCCATCGTGCGGCGCCTGGAACAGGTCGACGCCGACCTGGCGGCGAAGACTTCCGAAGCCGTACGCGATGCAGCAGGCAAAGTCCTACTGCAGACGCAGCTGAACTTCGAGTCGATGATGGAAGAACAGCGCAACGCACTGGTGCAGGCAGGACGCGAAGCGGCGGCCCGGATTGGGAATGAGATCAACCGCAGTGCGGCCAACCTGGTGACTGCACAGGCTGAGCGCCGGGCGGTTGGGTACTCGGTAGCTCTGCTACTGATTGGTGCGGCGCTTGGCGCCGCCATCGTGTACGTCGCCTACTTAGTGGGACGGTGAGGGGGCTTGCCCCCTTTTTTTGATATGAAACCTGTATCGTACGATACAGGTTACAATGTCTGTAACGTTCACCCCCCCCTGACGCCGAGTGATCAGCATGGGGGATTCTCGCGTGCGAGAAATGGAGGCCGCATGTCCGCAACCCCAAGCCAGCTGCTCTATGACGAAATCGAAGGAGCGTACGATTGGTTCAATGATCGGTTGTACGGTGGCCAGCTGCCTGGCTGCATCTTCACCCTGCAGCGCAAGGCCAACACTTTCGGCTATTACTCGCCATCGCGCTTCCTGCGCCGGAATGGCTCGGGTAAGAGCGATGAAATCGCGCTGAACTGCGCCTACTTCGCGCATCGCAGCATCAAGCAAACGCTGTCCACGCTGGTACATGAACAGGCGCATCAGTGGCAGGATCGCTACGGGAAGAAGTCTCGCGGCGGCTATCACAACCGTGAGTGGGCCGACAAAATGGAGGCCATCGGGCTGATGCCTTCGCACACGGGCGAACCTGGCGGGCGTCGGTGCGGGCAGCAGATGACGCACTACATCATCGAGGGCGGTCCCTTCGATGTGGCATGCGACGAATTGCTCGCAACCGGCGCCATGATTTCCTGGATCGATATCGTCACCCAGCGGGTGCCAATGTCCGCAACGCAGTTGTACGGGCCAGGTGGGGAGCCTTTACCCCAGCCCGAAGATCCGACCATCGACATACCGGCGCTGACTGTCGCGGGTCTGATTCAGCCGGCCACGCCGGCTGAGGATCCGAAGAACAAGCGCAAGTACACCTGCCCGAGCTGCAAGTTGAACGTATGGGGTAAGCCAGGCCTGAGCGGGCGGTTGCTCTGTGTGGATTGCGACGTACGTTTCCTTGAGGCCGGCGAGCTGGTGGAAGTGCCGCCCGACTCTGATGCCCAGCCAGGCGGGGACGACTGAGAACCGAAAGGGCGTCAGTTGCCCCCGCTTGGCCGCTGCCGGCGAGGCGACTTGATGCTGGACAAGCCCTAACGTATATATGCGTTAGGGCATAGGACCAGCAGGAGATCACCTCCATGTAGGGGACGATAGAGAAAACGGAAAAAATCGTACGTTAAGCGTACGGCCTGTCAGGTTGAGGCCCTAGAGGTTGCCGG